>NZ_BAAAKE010000012.1:191666-228234 GCF_039527585.1 Saccharothrix xinjiangensis
GCCGGCGGCCGGCAGGTCACCGACCTGCCGCCCGCCCTGCCCCCGGACGCGGCGCTGCACGTGGGCGGCTCCTTCGCCCTCGCGGTCGAACCGATGGCCACCGCGTTCGAGACCCTGCTCTCCCGCGAACACCGCAACCGCGCCATCACCCTCGACCCCAACATCCGCCCGATGCTCATCGACGACCACGCCGCCGCGCGCGCCCGGCTGCGGCGCCGGCTCGGCATGACCGACATCGTCAAGGTCAGCGCCGACGACCTGCGCTGGATCGCCCCCGACCGGCCGGTGCACGACGTCGTGGCCGAGCGAACTCCCTTTCCGCAGACGTGAAGTGAGGCCGGCATGCGCAGATCCACCACCCTGTCGGCGGTGATGGCGATCCTGATCGCCATCACCGCGATCGCCGCCCCCTCGGCGCAGGCCGCGCCCTACCCGGAGTACCCCTACGACGCGACCGACTACAACGAGCCGTTCCGCGGTCAGTTCCACTTCAGCTCGCAGGGCGGCTGGATGAACGACGTGAACGCGCCGCTCTACCACGACGGCGTCTACCACCTGTTCTACCAGCACAACCCGCACGGCCTGGCCTGGGACACGATGCACTGGGGCCACGCGACCAGCACGGACCTGGTGCACTGGAAGCAGCAGCCGATCGCCCTGGAACCGGGCCTGCACAACGCCACCCTGTTCTCCGGCGGCGGCTGGGTCGACCACGACAATGTCACCGGCCTCAAGAGCGGGGCCGACGCCCCGATCCTGCTGTTCACCAACACCAACGGCGTGTCCATCGCCTACAGCACCGACGGCGCCAGGACGTTCCGCATGCACAACGGCGGCGCCAAGGTGATCTCCACCCCGTACGAGTCCCGCGACCCGAAGGTCTACCGGGACGCCGCGCGCAACCGCTGGGGCATGGTCTTCTGGGGCGACGAGGGCGGCAACGTCGCCAAGTTCTACAGCTCCACGAACCTGCTCGACTGGACCTACCGCGGCGAGTACCGCGCGGACTGGCTGTTCGAGTGCCCCGACCTGTACCAACTCCCCGTCGACGGCAACACCGCGAACCCGAAGTGGGTCCTCCAGGACGCGAGCGGCGAGTACGTCGTGGGCACGCTCAACGGCTCCGGGGTCTTCGTGCCGGACGCCGGCTGGTCCCGGCCGCAACGCATGGACGTGGGCCGCACCGAGTTCGGCGGCACCGCCTACGCCGGCCTGACCTTCACCAACACGCCCACCAACCGGGTGGTCCAGATGTTCTGGCAGCCGGGCAACAAGGGCTCGACCTGGACCGGCAACGCGTCGTTCCCCGCGCAGCTCGGCCTGCGGACCTTCCCGGAGGGCATCCGGGTGACCCGCAACCCCGTCGGCGAGATCTCCACCATCCGCCAGGCCGCGCGGACCTGGACCAACGTGACCGTGTCCCCCGACCTCGCGAGCAACCCGTTCAACGGCGTCACCGCCGACACCTACGAGATCGAGGCGACCTACGACCTGGCCGGCGCCACGGCCACCGACTTCGGCTTCGAGCTGCACCGCCGCGCCGACGGCACCCGCGACGCCGCCATCGGCTACGACCGCGTCCGGCAGACCCTCGCCGACGCCCCCATGCCACCCGTCGACAACCGCGTGAAGCTGCGGGTCCTCGTCGACCGCGGCCAGTTGGAGACCTTCGGCGACGACGGCCGGATCTCGGTCACCGACAACGTCGACTTCGACTCCTCCAGCCGCAGCCTCGGCATCCGCGCCTACGCCAACAACGGCACGGTCCGCCTCGAATCACTGACCTTCCGACGCCTGGCCAAGGCCTGGACCGCCGCGCCCGGCGGACCCGACCAGGGCGTCGGCATGATCAGGTGGAACGGCGCGAACAAGTGCGTCGACCGCGACAACGCCACCGCCGCGGTGAGCATCTGGGACTGCTGGAACGGCGCCAACCAGCGCTGGACCCTCACCGCCGCCGGCAAGATCAAGATCGGCGACGAGTGCCTCGACCAACCGGGCGAGACCATCGGCAACGGCGCGCAGCTCAAGACCCACGCGTGCTGGGGCGGCGACAACCAGCGGTGGATCCGCGTCGGCGCCGACCAGTACCGGAACGCCTGGTCCAAGCGCTGCCTCGACCTCGCCGCCGGCGACGCGACCAACGGCCGCCGGTTGCAGGTCTGGGACTGCGTCGGCGGCCCGAACCAGAGGTGGAGCGCGCCGACCGGCTGACCGCTGTCCCCGACCACGTCGTGGCGGTGTCCGGGAAGGCCCCGGACACCGCCGGTCGGTCCGGGGATCGCGGCGGCCGGACCCCGGCGCCGCACGCGGTCCGGGCCACCGGGCTCAGGAGGTGTCGCGGAGGAGCATCGCGGCCTGGACCCTGTTGGCGCAGCCGAGCTTGGCGAGGACGCGGCTGACGTAGGTCTTGATCGTGGCCTCGCTCGTGTGCACCCGGGCGCCGATCTCCGCGTTGGACAGCCCCTCGGCGACCAGGGCCAGGATCTCGCCCTCGCGCGGGGACAGGACGGCGAGGCGGGCGGCGGCCTCGCGGGCGCGGCCGTCCTCCTCCCGCGGCACCATGCCGAGCACCAGCCGCGTCACCGCCGGGGACAGGAACGCCTCGCCCGCGTGGGCGGCCCGCACCGCGCGGATCAGCTCGTGGGGCTCGCAGTTCTTCAGGACGAACCCGGCGACGCCGCGCCGGAGCGCCAGCCGGACGTTCCCCTCGTCGCCGAAGGCCGTCAGCACCACCACCCGCGTGCCCGGCATCCGGGCGGCGGCGGTCAGGCCGTCCAGGACCGGCATGGCGATGTCGAGCAGCGCCACGTCCACGCGGCGCCGCAGCGCCACGTCGACGGCGTCGCGGCCGTTCGCGACGCAGGCGACGACCTCCACGTCCCCGGCGGACTCCAGCACGGTCCGGATGCCCGCGGTGATCAGCGGCTCGTCGTCGGCGACCAGCACCCTGATCACGCGACCACCCCCAGCGGGTCGGGCACGAGGGGCAGCACCGCGACCACCCGGAACACGTCCGGCCCGTCGTGCACGCGCAGCAGCCCGCCCGCCGCCTCGACGCGTTCCGACAGCCCGAGCAGGCCGGTGCCCGGGGGCGCGTCCCGCCGCCCGCTCCCGGGGTTGACCACGCTGAGCAGCAACGCGTCCGGCTGCCAGTCGAACGTCAGGGTGACCGGCGCGCCGGGCGCGTGCTTGGCGGCGTTGGTGAGCCCCTCCTGGCAGACCCGGTGGGCGGCGTCGCCCGCGGCGGCGCGCGCGAGCGGGCGCGGGGCGCCCGACCGCTCGACGGTGACCGCCAGGCCGGCCCGCCGGAACCGGGCGACCACCTCGTCGACCCGCTCCAGCCCGGGTCCCCCGGCGCGCAGGGCGGCCACCGCGGTGTGCAGTTCGTCCACGGCGGCGCGCGCGGCCCTCGCGATGTCGCGGACCACCACGCGCTGCTCCGGTGGGAGCGGCGCCACCTCCAGCGCCGCCGCCTGGACCGACACGACGCCCAGCAGGTGGCCGAGCGAGTCGTGCACGTCCCGCGCGATGCGCAGCCGCTCGCCCAGGCGCTCGCGCTCGGCGAGGAGCAGGCGCTCGCGCCGGACGTGGCGGCCGGCCAGGACGGGCACGCCCACCAGCGCCACCACCCGGGCCAGGACGACCCACGCCTCACCCGGCGCGGTCACCGGGAGGAGGGTGAGCAGCGCGACGAGGTGCGCGGTGGTCCCGCCGAGCACCAGGGCCAGGTCGCGGCGCGACCCCAGCCGGCGACCGGCCCGGTAGGCCGTGCAGGCGAGCAGCGCGAACGACCCCGCGGAGGCCAGCGCCACCGGCACCGCGAGCAGGAACGCCACGACGGGTTCGCGCGAGGACACGAGCAGGACGAACGCGGCCACCGCGGCCCAGGCGGGGGCGCCCCCGCTCAGGACACCCCCGCCGAGCACACCGCCGCCCACCCAGTCGATCGCGACCACGGCGACGAGCACACCGACCCCAGGCATGGCACCGAGGATATTCAGACCACTTTGGTGAACAGCGGGGACGACGATCGCAAGCGGCCCGACCGGCGCCGGGTTCCCTAGCGTGGCCGCGTGCTGAAAACCCTCCTGGCGCTGGCCCTGCTCGCACCGCCCGCCGCCACCCACGCGCCGCCGGCGCTCGACTGGGCGCCCTGCCCCGACAGCGGCGCGGTCGCGGTGGACTGCGCCGACCTCCCCGTGCCGATCGCCGGGCCGGGCGGGCGGCGGATCACCCTGAAGGTCGCCCGCCTGCCCGCCACCGGCGCCAAGCGGGGCTCGGTGCTGGTCAACTTCGGCGGTCCCCAGGGCGACCAGATCGCCGTCCTGCGGTCCCGGTCCCGGATCTTCGACGAGATCCGGCGGTCCCTGGACGTCGTGACCTGGGACCCGCGCGGGTACCCGGGGCTGAGCAGCCCGGTGCTGGCCTGTGACTGGGCGTTCCTGCGCACCCCGCCGCTCCCCGCGACCCAGGCCGGTCTCGACGAGCTGTCCGCGGCCAACCGGGCCCGCGGCGAGAGGTGCCGGGCCACCGACCCGGAGCTGTTCGACCACATGGGCTCCGACAGCGACGCCCGTGACGCCGAGGCCATCCGCGGCGCGCTCGGCGAGGGGTCGGTGAACTTCATCGGCACCTCCTACGGGGGCGTCATCGCGCAGGCGTACGCCCGCCTGTTCCCGCACCGGGTGCGGACGATGTACGTCGACGGCACCGGCAACCACAGCGCCCGCGACTGGGAGCGGGAACTGGTCGCCATCGCCCGCGACGTGGACGGCCTGATGCGGCGCTTCTTCGACCAGGCCGAGCCGGGCGCGGAGCAGCGCTGGCGCGCGCTGGTGGCCGGAGCCGACCGGGAGCCCGTCCCCGCTCCGGCGGTGAACACCCGGTACGACGGCACGCAGCTGCGGTTCCTCGCGTTCGCCAAGGCCAAGGACGGGCCGGCGCGGTGGGGCGAGCTGGCGGCGGCCATCACGGCCGCCGAGAACGGGGACGCGTCCGGTTTCGCCCCCCGCGGCCGCGACCCGCACCCCGGCCTCCCGGGCGGTGGCGTGAAGGAGTGCCTGGACTTCCCGCGCCCCACCGACCAGCGGCGCCTGGCGCGCACCACCGGGCGACTGGACCGGGTCGCCCCGAACACCGGCCCCGCGTTCCCGCTCGCCTGGCACCTGCCGACGACCTGCACGGGCTGGCCCGCACCGGTCGCGAACCCGCCGGCCCCCCTGCCCCGCGGCCTGCCACCGCTGCTGGGCGCGGGCACCTGGCTGGACCACGCCGCCACCGCGCGGGTGACCGCCCAGGTCCCCGGCAGCCGCACCATCCGCCACGACGGGCCGGGCCACAACCTCTTCGCCGGCATGGCGAACCAGTGCGTCATCGACCTCGTGAGCCGCTACGTCACCACCCGGGCGCTGCCGCCCGCGGGCACCACCTGCGGTTGAACTCCCCCACCCGGGCGCCGGGAGCGGGTCGCGGTGACCCCTCACCACCACGATCCGCTCTTCGTCTGGGCGCCGTTGTTGTTGTGGTCGTACGCCTGGAAGGCGAAGTAGGAGCTGGTCTTCGGACCGAAACGGCCGTCGACGCCGAGCACGGAGCCGTGGACCTGGTTGATCCTCGTCTGCGCGTTCCTCACCGCCTTCCGGGTGTTGTCGCCGAAGACGGAGTCGGGCTTGAGGCCCTGGCCGTAGCAGGCGTTCAGGCTCTCTTGCAGGACCAGCACCGGGAAGCCGGTGCGCCCCCACACCACGACGCAGTCGTAGTTCGCCGAGTTCGGGCCCAGCGACGGCACGTGGAGGCCCCCGCCCACGCCCACGTGGGTGTAGCTGGTGCAGGCCTGCTCGGCGGCCGCGCCGGGCGCGGGGTCCGCTCCCGCGGCCGTGACGCCGGAGAGCACGGCCGCGGCGGCCGGCCACCACGACGGCCACGGACGTCTTCCTGAGCGCTGAGAACATGTCGGACGTGCTCTCGCACCAGGAGGCCCGCGCCCTGCTGGCCGCACGCCTGGGCGCCGACCGCGTCGCCGCCGAACCCGACGCCGTCGACGAGCTGGTGGAGCTGTGCGGCGGCTAGCCGCTGGCCCTGGCCATCGCCGCCCGGCACGCCGCCACCCGCCCCGCCATCCCCCTGGCCGGGTTCGCCGCCGAACTGCGCGAGCTGGGCCTGGAAGCGCTCGACCACGACACCGACCCCGCCGCCGGCCTGCCCTCCGTGCTGTCCTGGTCCCTGCGCCGGCTCACCGACGACCAGCGCGCCCTGTTCGGGCTGGCTGGAAGCCCTGGAGCTGTACCGGGAACAGGGCCGCGCCGCCGACGCCGAACGCGTCCAGCGGCAGCTCGACGACCTCCCCCCGGCACCGGGGTCGAGCACGGCTCCGGGCGCCGACGAGACCGGGGAAGAGCGGGAGGCGAGTGAGGGCGCCCGGCGCGCCGCCGCTCGGGGAGCGGTCCCGTCGAGGTCAGGCGGCCGGCATCCGCGCGACGCGCCTGGCGATCTCGGCGTCGAGCGGGCTCATGTCCTCGCGCACCGGGTCCGAGGGCGGCCACCACAGGAAGTCGAGGACCTCGTCGTTGAGCAGCAGGCGGGGCGCGGCTCGGAGGCGGGCCCGGTAGACGGCGAGGAGTTCGTGGCGCTCCGGGGCGACGAGGTCGAACTCGGCCACGGCGACGGCCTCCAGCCCCACCCCGTGGATGCCGGTCTCCTCGCGCAGCTCCCGGATCGCGGTCCGGCGCGCCGACTCGCCGGGTTCACGTCCCCCGCCCGGCAGCTCCCAGTCCGCGCGCCAGGCGTCGAAGACCATGAGCACGCTGCCCGCGTGCTCGACCACCACCAGGGCGGCCGGGACGACGTCCCGACCGCCCAGGCGTCGCAGCTCCGCCTCGGAGACGCTGCGGAACCCGGTCAGCGCGTTGCCCGCGCGGTCGCGGATCGGGAGTGGCGTCACGGTGCCCATGCAACCTCGTTGACGGGCGGACCGCACCGAGGACCACCCGACCGGAGCCCTCGTCGGCCACGGCCGCCCGCGAACGCCACCGCCACCGCCACCGGCGTGGCCGTGGGCTACCCTAATGGAAACGATTGTCGTTTCACCTCGCGGAGCACCCGCCCTACCGGGAAGAACCCCATGACCGCCGATCCACGCGTCCCCGTCACCGTGCTGTCCGGTTTCCTCGGCGCCGGCAAGACCACCCTGCTCAACCACGTCCTGACCAACCGCGAGGGACGCCGGGTCGCGGTGGTGGTCAACGACATGAGCGAGGTCAACATCGACGCCTCGCTGGTCTCCGGCCGGGGCGGCGAGCGCCTGGTCGAGCTGACCAACGGCTGCATCTGCTGCACCCTGCGCGAGGACCTGCTGGAGAGCGTCGGCGCGCTGGCCCGCGAGGGCCGGTTCGACACCGTCCTCGTCGAGTCCACCGGCATCTCCGAACCCATGCCGGTGGCGGCGACGTTCGAGTGGACCTTCGCCGACGGCACCAGCCTGTCCGACCACGCCCGCCTCGACACCATGGTCACCGTGGTCGACGCCGCGAACTTCCTGCCCGAACTCGAACGCGGCGACCGGCTCGACGAACGCGGCCTCGAAGCGGCCGAGGGCGACGAGCGCGGCATCTCCGACCTGCTGGTCGACCAGGTCGAGTTCGCCGACGTGCTGGTGCTCAACAAGACCGACCTCGCCACGCCCGAGCAGCTGGCCACCACCGAGGGCCTGCTGCGCAGGCTCAACCCCGGGGCCCGCCTCGTCCGCTCCCACCGCGGCGTGGTCGACCTGGCCGAGGTCCTCGACACCGGCCGCTACGACCCGGTCACCGCGGCCACGTCACCGGGCTGGGCGGAGGAGCTGGCGGGGTCGCACACCCCGGAGACCGAGGAGTACGGCATCCGCTCGGTCACCTACCGCGCCGACCGCCCGTTCCACCCGGCGCGCCTGGCCGCCGCGCTGGAGGGCTGGGAGGGCGTGGTGCGCAGCAAGGGCTTCTGCCACCTCGCCACCCGCCCGCACACCCTGGCCGTGTGGTCCCAGGCCGGCCCGACCATGACCATCGAGCCCGGCGAGCTGCTCGACGGCCACGCCGCCCGCCAGGAGCTGGTGTTCATCGGTGTCGGCCTGGACCGCGACGAGCCGCGCCGCCGCCTCGACCCCGCCCTGCTCACCGACGCCGAGCTGGCCGCCGGGCCGACGGCGTGGCGGCGGATGGACGACCCGCTGCCGCCGTGGGACGACCTCGACGCCCACGACCACGAGCACCACTTCCCGCTACCCCGCCACACCGCGCGGCTCTGAGGGGGTGGAGGAGGGCCCGGGGTCCGCGCCCTCCTCCACCGTCAGCTCCGGCGGGCGCGGGTGAGCAGGCCGTGGCGGGGCGCGAAGAACCAGCACAGCAGGAAGATCCCGGTGAGCGTGAGCACGATCAGGCCACCGGCGGCCAGGTCGAACGCGTAGGACAGGTACAGGCCCAGCACGCTGCCGCCCGCGCCGATCAGGGGCGCGAGCAGCATCATGGCGCCGAGGCGGTCGGTGAGCAGCCGGGCCGCCGCGGCGGGGGTGACCAGCAGGGCCAGCACGAGGATGTTGCCCACGGCCTGCAACGAGATGACGATGGCCAGGGTCACCATGACGTGCAGCGCCAGGTCGAGCCAGAACACCGGCAGGCCGAGCGCGCGGGCCTGCTCGCGGTCCAGGGTGGTGGCGGTGAACCGGCTGTTGAGCACGGCCACGGCCGCCAGCAGCAGCGCCCCGATCCCGGCGACCGCGATCACGTCGGCGTCGCCGATGCCCAGGATGGAGCCGAACAGGAACGACTCCAGCGACCCGCCGTAACCGGGCGCGGTGCTGAGGACGACGATGCCCAGGGCGAAGGCGGCGGCGAAGAAGATCCCGATGACCGAGTCCTCCTTGAGCCTGCGGTTCTGGGTGAACACCGCGATCAGCAGGGCGGTGACCACCCCGGCGACCGCGCCGCCGAGCACGAGGTTGGCGCCGAGCACGAAGGCGACCGCGATGCCGGGGAACACCGCGTGCGCCACGGCGTCGCCGATGAACGCCATGCCGCGCAGCACCACGTGGCTGCCGATCACCCCGCACACCAGCCCGGACAGCAGGGCCACCAGCAGGGCCCGGCGCCAGAAGTCGTACTCCCACGGCGCGGTCAGGAACTCCAGGACCGCGGTCACCCGGTCACCCCCAGGGTCTTGAGCAGCTGCTCGGCCCGGTCCAGGCCGAAGGTCCGCAGCCAGATGTCGGTGTCGGCCAGCGCGGCCGGCGCGCCGTCGGCGACGACCGTGCGGTTGAGCAGGCACAGCCGGTCGCACAGCGCGGTGGCGGCGGCCAGGTCGTGCGTGGTCATCAACACCGCCACGCCCTCGTCGCGCAACCCGGCCAGCAGACCGCTGAGCAGCTCCTGGGTGGGGACGTCGATGCCGGTGAAGGGCTCGTCGAGCAGCAGCGCCCCCGGCCGCAGGGCGAGCGCGCGGGCGACCAGGACCCGTTGCCGCTGGCCGCCCGACAGCTCGCCGACCGGCCTGGCGCGCAGGCCGGTCATGCCGACGCGGTCCAGGGCGTCGGCCACGGCCTCGCGGTCGCGGGCGGCGCGGCGGCGCAGCGGGCCGGTCAGGTGGGTGCGGCCGGTGGCCACCGCGCCCTCGACCGTGACGGGGAAGTCCCAGGCGAACTCGTGGCGCTGCGGCACGTAGCCCAGCGAGCCCTGGGCCTGGCGCGGGGTGCGGTCGCCGACGGTGATCGCGCCCCGGTGGAGCGGGACCAGGCCGAGGGCGGCGCGCAGCAGGGTCGTCTTGCCCGCGCCGTTGGGCCCGATCAGGCCGACCAGCTCACCGGGCCGGAGCCGGAAGTCCACGTCGGACAGGACCTCCCGCCCGCCGAGGTGCACGGTCGCGCCCCTGATGTCGAGCACCGGGGCGGTCATCGCCGCCCCCCGGTCGCCGCGCGGCGGAACCGGGCGGTGAGCAGGGCGGCGATCAACCCCGCCACGAGCACCCCTCCGAGGGCGATCCACCCCCACGGCGGACCCGGCGGGTCGTCGGCGGTGGCGGACGACGTGGCGGACGGCGCGGTCGACTGCGCGGTCGACTGCGCGGCGCTCTGCTCGACCGCGGCCAGCGGGTCGCCCGGCCCGACGTGCACCTCCAGCGTCGCGCGATCCGAGCGGCCGTCGGCGGTGGCCATCTCCACGTCGAGGGAGTAGGCGCCGGGCGCGGTGAACACCCAGTTGCCGTGGGCGTGGGCGCCGGGCTCGACGCCGGTCTCCTGCGGGTAGGGCCGTTCGCTGCTGAAGATCGTCCGCGGCGCGCCGAAGTCGCCGTTGAGGAACAGCTCGAAGCGGCCCGGTCCGCGCACGCCGTGCAGGCGCCAGTCCACGCCGCGGCCGGCGGCGTCGAGGACGCTCGGGTCCTGGGTGTTCCACCCGGGCCACACCACGCCCGGGGCCTGAACCTGCGGCAGCACCCAGATGTCGCCGCCGGGTGCGCCCAGGAACGCGTAGGCAGGGTCGTCGGGGACGGTGTTCTTCGCCGCGTCCACCACGTGCAGCACCACGTCGGCGGGATCGCGCCACACCGGCTCGCCGTCGGTGTCGTCGCGGAGCTGCACCACCCAGTCGCCGTCGACCAGGCGCGGGCCGAGGTCCACGTGGCCGTCGGCGATGACGACGGGTTCGGCGGCGAGCGCCGCCGGCGGGGCGAGCGGCAGCGCGGCGAGGGCGGCGGCCAGGGCGGCGGCCAGGGCTCGGGTCAGGCGAGGCACCGGGCGACCTCCTCCGCGTTGTGCCGCATCATGTCCACGTAGCTGCGGGTGCCCTCGTCGAAGGAGTCGCCGTAGAGCAGGCACACCTCGACCCCCTGGTCCCGGGCGACCTGGGTGAGCACCGAGGCGCGCTGGGCGAGGTTGGGTTCCACGAACACGGCGGGCACCTCCAGGTTGCGGATGGTCTCGGTCAGCTTGCGCACGTCCTCGACGCTGGGTTCCTGCGCGGGGTTGGGCACCACGAACCCGGCCACGTCCATCTCGTAGGCGTGGGCGAAGTAGCCGAACCCGTCGTGGGTGGTGACCAGGTGGCGGCGCTGCCGGGGCAGCGTCGCCACGGTGGCGCGGACCTCCGCGTCCAGCTCGTCGAGCCGGGCGGTGTAGTCGCGGGTGTGCCGGTCGTAGTCGGCGGCGCGGGCCGGGTCGGCGGTGCGCAGCGTGTCGCGGATCAGCTCGGCGTAGGCGCGGGCGTTGCGCACGTCCTGCCACAGGTGCGGGTCGACCTCGCCGTGCACGTGCTTGCCCAGCACCGCCTGCGGCAGCTGGTGCACCGACGCGCCGGCCGGGCCCAGGAAGGCGAAGCGCGGGTCGTCGGGCACGGTGGTGATCGCCTTGTTGGGCACCTCGATGACCGCCTCGGCGGCGGGCACCACGTCCTGCGAGGTGCCGCCGGCGCGGTCGTTGAACGTGTAGAGCCCGCCGGTGTCCAGGTCGACCGCCAGGTCCGTGTGGCCCTCGGCCAGCACGGTGCCGGCGATGCCGTTCGGGTCGACGCCCACCGCGAAGGTGAAGGTGCCCTCCCCCAGCGGGACCGGGTCTCCCCCGTCGTTGAGCAGGGACGCGCGCAGGGTCAGCCGGTAGGCGCCCGGCGCGGTGAACGCCCAGTTGAGGTGGGTGTGGGCGGCCGGGGGCAGCGTGGTGGAGTCCGCGTCGGACAGGCCGTCGCCGGAGTCGAAGTACGTCACGGGTGTGCCCAGCGACTCGGTCAGGTAGGCCACGAGCTCCCCCGGGCCCTCCACGGCGGTGGCGGTCAGCCGCACCTGCGAGGTGCGCGTGGCGCCACGCTCCGCCCCGTCGCCGCGGACCCGCAGGCCCAGCCACAGCACGTCCAGCCCGACGTCCTCCACCAGCGGGATGACGTTCGCGCCGTAGGTCTCCGACGCCTCGGCCAGCGAGACGTTCGGCGTGCCCTCGCGGGCGTTGGCGTCGATGGCCTTGATCAGCCGCTGCTCCTCCAGCAGCAGGTGGTTGGTGAACGTCACGTCCGCCGCGGCGACCTTCTTGGCGTCGGCGGGGGTGGGTTCGTAGGAGTGCGGGTCGCCGCCGGGCGGCACGAGCGAGTCGACGCGGACCCGGTCCCCCCCGACGTTGCGCACCAGGTCGGCGAGGATCTCGGTCGTCGTGACCACGGACAGGCCGTCGTCCGCGCCGCCCGCCGCGGAGGTGCACGCCGCGGCGGACAGGGCGGCGCACAGGGCCGCGGCGACGCGCGAGGGCGCACGCATCTGTTCTCCAACCTCCAGACGCCCGTCGCCAGAGCGGCGGGGGCGGTGCCAAACTAATACGAACGATAATCGTTTTCAACATACCCTTGGCGCCGGGGTGGAACCTGGACCCCTCCCCCGGCGAACGGCGCGGAACGCGTGACGGACCGATCACGCACAGCAGCTTGTTGAAAACGGTTATCGTTTTAGTTAGCGTGGGCGCGTCCGGTTCGGCGGAGAGGGAGAGATGCGACCCCGCCCAGTGCAGTCCGATGTGGATCGAACACCCGTACCCGGGTTGGCGCGCGTCGTCCGCACCGCCACCGCCCTCCTGGCCGCGGTCTCCGTGCTCGGCGCGACCTCGGGCGCGGCGGCGGCCGCCGGAGGGCCCGCTCCGGTCCCGCCGCAGAGGCAGTCGCTCGCCGCCGGGCACGCCGACCTGCTGTCGGTGTCCCTGGAAGCCGGCTCCCTGGTCCTCGCGGGCCAGTCCGATGTGGACGGCACGCCGACCCGCCTCGACCCGGCGCGCACCACGGTGCACGTCACCGACGCCGCGTTGCGGCCCGCGCCGGCCTCCACCGATTACGGCTTCCTCGGCGTCCCCGCGGGCGCCCCGATCCACGTGGTGCCGCAGGCGTTCCGGCCCGGGGTGCTGTGGGCCGGCTGGAACACCGAGTCGGTGCCCCGGGGCGCGTTGGCCGGCGACGTGGTGGACCTGGCCTTGCGGGACGCGCGCGGCCCCGGCCAGGTCGAGGTCTACCTCGCCGGCGTCGACGGCCCGGACCGGGTGTGGAGCTCGCGCGACCCGGCCCTGCGGACGCTGCGCGTGGCGGTGCCGACGCACGCGCACGCCAACTGGGCGTTCACCGCGCCGGGCGTCTACGAGCTGGAGTTCGCCGCGTCCGCCACCACCGCCTCGGGCGCGCCGCTGGTGTCCGCGCCCGTCCGGTACGTCGTCGCGGTCGGCGGTCCGACACCCGCGCCGACCACGACCGCGCTCGACGTCGAGGAGGGCCCCGGGGGTCTCCGGCTCACCGGCCGCGTGTCCGGCGGACCGGCGCACCTGCACGGCGGCGTCCCGACCGGCTGGGTCGAGTTCCACCGCCACCACGTCGACCGCGACGAGGTCGTCGGCCACGTGGCGGTGGACGACGGTGCGGGCGCGCTGGCCGTGCCCGACGAACCCGACGCCCTGGCCTACACCGCCCGGTTCGTGCCCGCGGTCCACGACCTGGTCGCGGCCTCCGAATCGCCCGCCGTCGCGAACCCGCGGGCGCCGCCCGGCGCGGCGGTCACCGGTGTCCGCGACCGCTACACCGCCGGCGAGACCATCACCGCCACGGCGCTGGTCGTCCCCGAGCGCCCCGGCCACACCACCGCGTGGTGGACCAGGGAGGGCGGGGTCACCACGCCGCGCGGCGCGGGCGGCGTGCTCACCACGCCGGCCACCGCCGAACTCGACGGCGCGGAACTCGGTTTCGACCTGCTGGACGCCGGGGGCGGCACCGTCGCCTCGGCCCGCGCCGTGACCCTGCGGGTCGGTCCCGCCCCGACGACGACCACCGCACCGCCCGCCGCCACGTCGCCGACCACCGCGTCACCGACCACCGCGCCCGCCCAGACGACGCCCGCGCCGGCCCCGGGTCCGGGTCCCACCACCGAGGCCTGCGTCGCCACCGAGGTGACCCGGACCGCCGAGCCCGGCGAGGTCGAGGTCGTCACCGACGGCCACTTCGACTACGGGCCGGTGGTCGAGGGCGACGCGCTCACCGCCCGCGTCAAGGACGACCGCCAGGGCTCCCCGGAGTGGCGCGACCCGGGCGGCTACGTCTTCCACCTGACCGACGCGGCGCGCACCACCCCGCCCGCGGGCTCCGGCTACGACTTCCTCGGCGGCGGTCCGGTGTGGACGATCCCGCTGACCCAGCGCCCCGGCATCCCGTGGATCGGCTGGAACACCCAGCACCCGTCCATCCCCGAGTCGATCACCGGCGACGTCACGATGACCCTGGAGGGCGTCGAGGGACCGGGCAGGCTCGCCGTCTACGGGCAGGACCCGTTCGGCGGCGTCGGCGACCGCTACTTCGGCACGGTCGAGGGCTTCCCCCGCTCCACCGCGGTCCCGGTCGGCCGCTCCGGCGTCCACGTGCACGGCGTGTGGGCCTTCACCGCGCCCGGCAGCTACGCGGTGACCTTCGCCTTCAGCGGCACCGCGAACGGGCGCGCGCTCACCGCGAAGAGCACCCTCGCCTTCCACATCGGCGCCGGCGACCCCGCCGCGGCACGCCCGAAGACGCAGGTCGTCGAGCAGGTCGGCCGCACCGCGAACGGGCAGGGGTGCGCGCTCGGGCCACGGGACCTGGCGAGCACCGGTCTGGGCGGCGAGCTCCTCGTCGGGCTCGTCGTCGCCGCCGCGCTGCTGATCCCCCTCGGCTTCCTGCTCACCAGCCTGGCCACGCTCTCCGCGGCCCGTCGACGTCCCTGACCGCCACCACTGAGGAAAGGAGCCACCTCTCCTTCGGTGCGCACGCGCACCACCCCCACCTCGCCGGGCCCACCCCGCCCGGCCGAAACCGAGGAACGACCTTGAACGCAGCGCAAGACCGCAGGACCAGACGCCGGACGGGGCGGCACGCCGCCGCGGTGGCGTCGCTCACCGCCCTCGGCCTCACCCTGGGCGGCCTCACCGGGACCGCCCACGCCGAGTCCGCCTACGCCGACAAGCAGGTCGTGTCCGAAGGCCACGCCGACGTGTTCTACATCGACGTCGTGGACTCCGCGCACGTGCTGACGGCGCACACCGCCGCCGGCAACGTCGCGCCCGAGGACCTCGTGATCCAGGCCAAGCCGTCGGTGGCCTCGCGCACGGTCAGCGCGACCGTCGCCGGCCTGCCCGGCTGGAAGCCGCAGGGCGGGACCTACTACCTGCTGCCGCAGACCTCCCAGGCCGGCCAGGTGTTCGCGGGCTTCGGCCAGGGCTCCGCCGTCGCCGAGGGCACCTCGGTGACCTACACCCTCGACTCGGTGGAGGGGCCCGGCGCGTTCGCGCTGTGGCAGAACACCGAGGACGGCCCGAACGTCTTCCTCGCCTCCGCCGAGGGCGGGCCGGGGTCGTTCACCAGCGTGGCCGACCACGAGCACGTCAACTGGGGCTTCACCGAGCAGGGCGAGTACCGACTGACCGTGCGCGCCTCGGTGACGCCGCCCGGTGGCGCCACGACGGAGCTGCCGGCCGCGGTCTACACGTTCTTCGTCGGCGAGGAGCTGCCGCAGGACCCGGGCACCGACCCCGGCGTCCCGGCCACGCAGCTCACCGTCACCGGGCTGGCCGCGCACTACCACGCCGGCGGCGTCGCGGCCCTGACCGCGGTGCAGACCCCGGACACCGGCGAGGAGCACTACCACTGGTTCACCCGCGCCGCGGGTGAGACCGAGTGGTCGTTCGTGCCGGAGGCCTACACCGCCAAGTACGGGTTCGTCGTCCGCACCTCGGACGACGACCGCGAGCTCAAGGCCGTGCTCTACAACCACGACCACCAGGTGATCGCCGAGTCCGCGCCCGTCGTCGTCGACGTGGACGACCACGGCAACGACCCGGTCAACGGCCCGACCATCACCACGACGCTGTCCGAGCAGGAGGGCGCGCTCGTGGTCAGCGTCGCGCCGGAGAACCGGGAGGTCGACCTGGGCGCGCTCGCGCTCAACCCGGCCGCCGACCGCCACACCGCCGCCGGCGCGCTCAAGCCGATCACGGTCACCGACACCAGGGCCGGCAACCCCGGCTGGAACGCCTCCGGCCGGGTGCGGGCCTTCACCACCGTCGACGGGCAGCAGCTCGGCGGCAAGTACCTGGGCTGGACGCCCACCGTGGTGTCCGCCTCGGCCAACCAGACCGTGACAGCCGGCCCGCGGGTCGACCCCGGCTTCACCGCCGGCAACGGCCTGGCCACCTGGTCGCAGCTGGGGGCCGCGGCGGCCGGCGCCGGGCGCGGCACCGCCCAGCTCGGCGCGGAGCTGAACCTGGAAGCCCCCGCCGACCTGGCGCCGGGCACCTACCGGGCCATGCTCATCCTCACCGCCATCTGATCCGACCCCGGTGCGGGTCCGCTCCCCCGGGAGCGGACCCGCACCGCCCTTTTCCCGCTGGAGCGCACGTGAGAACCCTGGTGGCCGCGGTCCGCCTCACCGGTGCACGCCTCTTCGGTGCACGCCTCACCGGTGCACGCCTCTTCTGGGCGGCCCTCGTCGCCGTCACCCTGCTGCCCGTGCCGCAGGCCGCGGCGCAACCCGCCGACGACGACGCCCGGCAGACGTGGTCGGTCGCCCCGGCCTCGGCCTCCGGCCCCGACGGCCGGACCCGGTTCGACTACGTGGTGGAACCCGGGATGCGGTACGACGACCACCTCGCCGTGCGCAACCTCGGCGAGGCCGAGCTGACCCTGGACCTGTACGCGGGCGACGCGGTCAACACCGGCACGGGCGGCTTCGACCTGCTCGCCCGCGACGAGGCGTCCACGGTGGTGGGGAACTGGGTCGCCGTCTCCTCACCCCGGGTCGTCGTCCCCGCCCGCGAGACGGCCGTCGTGCCCTTCAGCGTCACCGTCCCGGCCGACGCCGAACCCGGCGACCACGTCGGCGGGTTGGTCGCCGCGCTGACCGCCGGGGGCGACACGCCGGTCGAGGTGGAGCGCCGCGTGGGCAGCAGGCTCTACGCCCGGGTGGCCGGCCCGATCAGCGCCTCCGCGCGGATCGACTCGCTGACGGCGGTCTACCGGGGCACCTCGAACCCCGCGGGCGCCGGGGAGGTCGACGTCACCTACACGGTGGTCAACGAGGGCAACCTGCGCCTGGCCCTGCGCCCGTCCGCCCGGGTGAGCGGCCTGTTCGGCCTCGGCGGGCGCTCGACCACCGGCGAGGTGCTGCCGGAACTGCTGCCGGGCAACGCCGTGACGCTCACCCAGACCCTCGCCGGCGTGTGGCCGCTCGGCCCGCTCGACGTCCGGGTGGAGGCCGAGCCGGTCGCCTCGGCGGCGCAGTCCCTCGGCGGCGCGGTGGAACCCGCGACCGCCGGCACGTCCGTGTGGGCCGTCCCCTGGACCGCCCTGGCGGCCCTGGTGCTGTTCCTCGGCACGACCACCGCGTTGTGGCGCGTCCGGAGGAAGATCCGGGCGCTGCGCGGGCAGCCGCCCGCGCGAACCCCGGAAAGCGCGGAAGCGCCCTGACCGCCCTCGCGGGTCAGTGCTCGTCGTAGTGCTCGCCGTGCGCGGCGTGGCGGTGGCCGTCGTGCGCGTAGTCCACGTGGTCGCCGTGCTGGACGGCGACGTGGCCGCAGCCCTCGCCGTGGGTGTGGCCGTCGTGGCCGTCGTGGGCGCCGTGACCGGCCGGCTCGCACTCGTCGAAGTGGCCGTCGTGCTCGCGGTGCAGGTGGCCGTCGTGCGCGTAGTCGACGTGGTCGGTGTGCTGGACGGCGACGTGGCCGCAGCCCTCGCCGTGCACGTGGCCGTGGTCGGTGTGCTCCAGGTGTGCGGTGGTCATCGGTCGATCCGCCTTTCGGTCGTCGTCGAGGCCGTCCGAACAACCTCGACGTCCTGGCGCTCGTCACGGAGCGCAATTACATATTAGGACATGCGCATGTGTTTTGCCTGCCGACTGCACCGAAAGGGTGAACCGGCGAAAGGGTGAAGGCTCAGGGCCCGGGTCGAGGGCGGTGAAGTCCGCCTGGTCGGCTCGTGCGGGTACCGGTGCAGCCGGTGGGAGGCGCGGTGGCGCCCTCGCCGGAGGCGGGCCACTGCTGGAACCGGTCGATCGACGGGGTCGCGCACTCGTGGTGCCGCTGGGCCTGCGAGTGGGCCGGCGCGTGAACCTGGGAGTGGGCCGGCGCGCCGGTCGCCGAGGTGTCCGCGTGGGCGACCGCGGCCGATCCGGCGAGGGAGAACGCCACCGCGCGGACGAGCGCCCTGAACGCCTGGGACGCGACCGCCGCACGACCGCCCTGGGGATTTCCGCGCATCTCCCGGAAGCCGGCACACCGGGGGTCACCCCGGTCACGTCCTGCATCCGGCCTACTTCCGGCCGTGGTCGGGAGCGGGTCGACCCTCTAGCGTCGGTCGCCTGGTGGGACGATCGAACGGAGCAAGGCGATGAGTTCCAGGCACAGATCCACCCCGGTGGTGCGGGCGGCGGTCGTGGCGGGGGTGGTCGGGCTCGCGTTCGCCGGGGTCTCGGCGCCCGCGGCGACCGCGCAGGACCGGGTGGTGCGGGCCGACCGCGCCGCGGCGAGGGCGTGCCACGACGCCCTGCTGCCACCCGGCACGGCCGGGGTGGACCGGCGCGAGGTCGCCTCCCCCGTCGACGGCCTGGTGCAGGCGCGCCTGGCCCCGGGCGAGGGCCGCGAGGGCGACTGGGACCTCGCCGTGTTCGACGAGGGCACCGGCGGGGTCGTGGCGGCCTCCTCCGCGCTGCGCAGCCGCGAGCTGGCCGAGAGCTTCGTGACGAAGGACCAGCGGCTCGTCGTGCAGGCCTGCCGGTACGGCGGGCCCGCTCGCACGGCCACGCTGGGCGTCGACTTCCTCGCCCTGACCCCGCGGGGCACGCCGACCGCCGCCGAGCGCGCCGAGGTCGTGCGCGTGGAGACGCCGCGGCCGGAGGACAAGGGCACCCTGCTCGGCCTCGACCTGGACCTCACCGAGAAGGGCGACGCGACCGGCGTCGAGGTCGTGCTCGCCGGCGACGCGGACCGCGAGACCCTGCGCGGCAGCGGGTTGGAGTACGCGACGGTGGACGCCGACCTGTCCCGGACGTCGCGGGAGGACGCCGCGCGGGACCGGGCGTACGCCTCCCGGGGCCGCGCGTCGGGCCTGCCCTCCGGGCGGACCTCCTACCGGCACCTCTACGAGTACGAGCACGAGCTGAAGGAGCTGGCCCGGGGCAACCCGCGGCTGGTCCGGGCGTTCACGCTGGCCGAGCCGACCCCCGAGGGCCGGGACGTGGTGGCGGTCGAGATCGCGAAGGACGTCGACAACGCCGCCGACGGCAAGGCCGTGAACCTGCTGATGGGCGTGCACCACGCCCGCGAGTGGCCGGCGGGCGAGCACGCGATCGAGTGGGCGCACGAGCTGGTCAACGGCTACCACCGGGACAACTCGATCCGGTCGCTGGTCGCGAGGACGCGCAACGTCGTGGTGCCGATCGTGAACCCGGACGGCTTCTCCATCTCCCGCGAGGCCGAGCCGAACGGCGACTTCACCCGGTTCGACTACGAGATGAAGCGCAAGAACTGCCGCGCGGACGACTCGCCGCCGCAGCTGCGCACCGGTGTCTGCAAGGCCAACCCCGGCGGCGCCGTGCGCGGCACCGACCCGAACCGCAACTACGCCGGCTTCTGGGGCGGCGCGGGCGCGGGCGTGACCTGGAGCAGCGAGACGTTCCGCGGCTCGGCGCCGTTCTCCGAGCCGGAGACCCGCAACATCCGCGAACTGGTCTCCCGGCGCGCGGTCACCAACCTGATCACGCTGCACACCTACGGCAACCTGGTGCTGCGCCCGCCGGGCGTGGCCTCGGTGCGCGCGCCGCTGGAGGAGCCGGTGGTCAAGGCGCTGGGCGACCGGATGGCCTCGCGCAACGGCTACGACAGCATCCCGTCGTGGGGCCTGTACGACACGACCGGCACCACCGAGGACTGGTCGTACTGGGCCACCGGCGGCTTCGGGTTCACCTTCGAGATCAACCCCGGCGGCTTCCACCCGCCGTACGAGGACGCGGTCGTCGCCGAGTACGTCGGCGCGGCGCCGGCGGCGGGCGCGGGCAAGGGCGGCAACCGGGCCGCGTTCCTGGACATGCTGGCCAACGCCGCCGACCCGGCCGCGCACTCGACGCTGGTCGGCGTCGCGCCCGAGGGCCACCGGCTGAAGGTGCACAAGACCTTCCGGACGCCGACCTCGCCGGTGCGCCAACCGGACGGCTCCACCGCGCCGCCGATCCAGGTCACCGACGCGGTCGAGTCGACGTACTCGTCGACCGGCGGCCGGTTCACGTGGGCGGTCAACCCCTCGACGCGCCCGTACGTGGCGGGCCGGTACGGCCGCGACCCGCAGGCGCCGCCGCAGGCCGCGATCCCGCTGGCGAACCCGCCCGGCGTGCCCGCGGAGAACACCACGTTCCCCGGCAACCCGGTGGCCGAGCGCATCCCGTTCACCGTGCGGGCCCTGCCCGCCGCGGACAACGGCCGGTTCGACGTGTCGGTCTCGTGGACGTCCACCAGCACCGACTGGGACCTCTTCGTCATGGACGCCGCGGGCCAGGTGGTCGCGCAGTCGGCCAGCGGCGGCACGAACTCCGAGGTGGCCACCCTGCTCGACCCGCCCGCCGGCGAGTACACCGCGGTCCTGGTGAACTACGACCAGGTCGACCCGGCCAACCCCGACGACTGGGCCGCGGGCCGGGTGGAGTTCTCCTCGCCGGTGCCGCCGACCTACGGGGTGGAGGAGGCCTACACGCTCACCTGCACCGACCGGCAGGGCCGGCTGGTCGGCCTGACCGACGTGTTCGTCGACCGGGGCGAGACCGTGGACGTGGGCGAGGTCTGCACCGACTCCGCCCGCGCCGGCAAGCAGCGCCGGCGCTGATCCCGGGCCCGGCGGCGCCCCTTCCCGGGGGCCGCCGGGCCGTCCCGGACCGCCTCGACCGAGCCCGGACCGCCTCGGTCGGGCCCGACCGCCCCAGTCGACCCTGGACACCTGGTAGTGGCTGATCAGGCCGTCCCGCACGAGCACGCCCAGGAACACGCGCAGCGCCGGCCGGTCGGCGAAGGTGAACTCCACCTCCGAGTAGCCGAGCACCAGTCCGTCGGCGAGTCGCCGGGTCTCCAGGACCTCGCACTCCGCCCCGAGCCCGGGTGGCTGGGCGCGGTGGTAGTCGGCCACCGCCACCCGGCCCACGCCGTGGGGCCGCAGGCCCCGGAAGACCGCGTCGGCGGTGGAGTTCGCGGCCACGCGTTCGGGGTCGCCCGCGTCCGTCGCCACGACCGGGAAGCCGAGCTCCCGGTAGGCCGGGACGAGGGCCGCGCCGATGCCCTGGGACGCGCCCGTGATGATCGCCACCTGCCGAGTGGTCATGTCGAACACCCGCTTTCGGGGAGGAGTGGACCTGCTCCTCGATCGTGCGCGCGGGCCGAGGTCCCCGACGTCGCGCGCGAGGGCTTCGGCGACGGCCGGCACGGAGGCGCGGACCTCGTCGTCGCGGCGGACGAGCGACCACGCCCACACCACCTCCGGCGCGATCACCGGCCGGTGGACGAGGTCCGGCGGCAGCGGCGTGGTCTGCCCCTTGGGCGAGTTGAGCACCGGGGTGGCGCACGCCAGCACGTGGTCGAAGAACTCCGGTCCCGTGATCGCGCCGTTGTGGATGCGCACCACGCGGGTGCCGGTGTCGCGGGCGAACTCGTCGGCGACCGCGACGAAGTGCCGGAGCCGGCGCAGTTCCACGACCCGGATCCCAGGAGGTGGCGCCCCGCACCGGGAGCAGGCCGACGCGGTTCGCTTGCCATAGTCAGTTGACCGGTATATACCGGTCACATGACCAATGCCGCGATGCGGGAACCGACGTTCCTGATCCTCACGGCGCTGGCCGCCCGGCCGCAGCACGGCTACGGCATCCTCCAGGACGTCGAGTCGATCTCCGACGGCCAGGTGAGGCTGCGCGCCGGCACCCTGTACACCGCTCTCGACCGGCTGTCCGCCGACGGGTGGGTGGCGGTGGACCGGGAGGAGGTCGTGGAGGGCAGGCTGCGCCGCTACTACAGGCTGACCGACCGGGGGGCGGCCAGGCTGGAGTCCGAGGTGGTCAGGTTGCGGGCCCGCTCGCGGGCGGCGGCGCGGCGCCTGCGGGCGCGGCCGGCGGGAGGTGTGGCGTGACGGGGCTGGAGCGCCGCTACCGCCGGCTGCTGGCGCTCTACCCGCGCGACCACCGCGAGCGCAACGGCGAGGAGATGCTCGGCGTCCTGCTGGCCGGGTCGGAGGGTCGGACCAGGCCCGGCCCGCGCGCGTCGGCGGACGTGCTGTGGGGCGCGGCGCGGCTGCACGCGCGCCGCGTGGCCGCGCTCGACGGCGGCGTCCGGCTCCGCGACGTGCTGGCCGTCGTGGGCCTGCTCGGTCCCCTGGTGCTCCTGACCGGCGCCACGACCGGCCTGCACGAGATCGCTTGGTGGATCAAGGCCGACGCGCTGGGCGACATGCCGTGGTCGACCCAGTTCCCGGACGCGCCGGTGTGGGTCCTCTGGGCGGTCGTGGCCGTGCTGACGCTGTTCACGGGGCTGCGCCGGGTCGCCGCCGCGGGCGCGTGGGCGGCGACCGCCGGTTTCCTGCTGCTGGAGGTGGGCCTCCCGGGCCAGGTCTGGGGCACCGGCGTGAACACCGGCTGGGAACTGCTCGGCGCGCTCACCGCCGCGGCGCTGACCTGGTCGCCCGGACCGGACCGGGCGCGGGAGCTGCTGCCCCGCCGCGCGGTGCCCGCCCTGATCGCGACGGTCGTCGCGGCGGGGGTGCTGGGGGTGCTGGTCGGCGGGCTCGTGGGGTTCGCGGTGCTGGTCGCCGGAGCCGTCGCGGCGTGCGGCCGCGGTTCCCGCACCGGCCGCCGCGCCGCGCTGCTCCTCCTGCTGCCGGTCGTGACCACCCTGACGGCCTTCGCCCTGGCGCACTGGGTGCTGCCCCCGCCGACGACCCCGGTGGACGAGGTCCTGCTCCGCTGCCCGCCGCTGCTCGTGGCGCTCCTGGCGCTGGGCGTGCCGGCGCACCTCGCCCGACGCCGCCCCGACGGGCCGGTCACGTAGCCGGGGCGGTGACCGCGCCGGTTCAGCGAGTCGACCCGCTGTCGGTGACCTCGCCGGAGACCTCCGCGCCGGCGGTGCCCGGTGTCAGGTTCGCGAGGTGGAAGCGGACCCGCTCGGCCGGTTCGGCCTCCGCGTCGACCACCGTCTGCACGAACACCTCCTTGGTCAGCTCACCGGGCCGGAAGTAGGCCCCCACCTGCAACCCGGTGGTCGACAACGGCCGCGAGGGCAGCGGGTCCTCGTAGACGCGCTGGCGGAACCACGTCTCGTCGACGTCCGTGGTGGACAGCTCCACCCCTCCCGGGGCGACCGGCCGGCCCTGGATCGTGACGTTCGAGTCGGCCGCGGCGGACAGCGTCACCCGCCAGGTCAGGACGCCGCCCTCGGGGACCACGTCGGTGACCGGGGTGGCGGTGAAGGTCGGCAGCGGGTCGTCGTTCGGCACCGTCAGCCTGTTCGCGTAGCGGCCGACGACCACGCCCCGCGCGGCCTTGGCCAGCACCGCGCGCTTCGCGTCGAAGCTCCACCGGGTGTTGCCGGTGACCTGCACCGGCACCTCGACCTCGCGCTGACCCGGCTCGATCGCCACCAGCCGCTCGGTGTACCCGGCGCCGCCCTCGTCCTGGACGAGCACCCGCACCGAGCCCGCGCCGTCGCCGGTCACCGAGACCGGGAACCGGACGGTCCGCGTGCCGGAGTCGCCCTCCTCGACGGTCAGCGCGCCCACGTCGACGCGCGGCAGCGCGACCGGGCGCGGGTCCGGCAGGCCGGGCGACCAGCCGTGGGCGTCGACGAGCCACGCCTGCCCGGAGTCGCCCAGGGGCATGAGTTCCAGCTCGGCGACGCGGCGGAGGTCGATCCCGCGCGACGGCAGCGGCACGCGGACCTCCTGCGCCCAGCGCGCGGACAGCCGCTCGGTGGCGGGCAGCCCGTCGAGCGCCACCGAACCCAGTCGCGCGCGACGGCCCGCCGCGTCGGTGACGGCCACGTCGAAGCGGTTGGCCGCGGTGTTCGGCGGCACGATCAGCCGCAGCGCCAGGTGCCGCGCGCCCGCGAGGGACACCGGCGCGCCGGGGCGCACGGTCGCGGCCTGCCCGGCCGCGGTCCAGTTCAGCGCCACGGCGAACCGACCGGATTCCGGCACCAGGCGGTTGAACCGGGTGAAGTGCGGCGACTGGCGCGTGACGGCCGGGTCGACGCACGCCGCGGCCGGGTCGGCCGAGACCTGCGCGCACACCCGTGCGGACCCGCTCGCCGCGGTGGCCTCGTCGGGGACGACGAACGGGGAGCGCGCGCCGCCGACGGCGTGGGCCAGCACCCGTGCCGGATCGGCCGACGGCGCGCGGACGCCCGAGCCGTCCAGCAGCGGCAGCACCCGCCGGTCACCGGCGACGAACAGGCGCGCCGCCGCGGCGATGTAGGTCGCCCCCGCGGTCTGCTGCTGCTCCGCGGTCAGCCGGGTGGCCGTTCCCGGCGAGCACACCGGGTCCTCGGGCGGGGAGCGGAAGTCGTCCTGCGCCGGCGCCTCGGTCTGCCCCGGCGTCCACTCGGTGTTGAAGTAGTTGTGGTTCGCGCCCACGAAGTACAACGCGCTGTGCAGCGCCGCCCCCCTGCTCACACCACGCGTCGCGTCCACGAACAACTGGCCCTGGAGATCGGCCACGTCACCGTCGCAGCCGGGCAGGACCGTCACCGACGGCACGTCCGGCGCCGGGTTGTGCCCGAAGATCGTCGGCCCGATCAGCAACTGGCCCCTGACCCGCCACCGCACCGGCCCGTCGTACCCGCTGCCCGCCGGCGGCGGGGAGAGGCTGTCGACCGCGGCCCGGTTCACACCCTCACCACCCCGCGAGTGCCCGACCAGCAACACCTCGCCCAGGTCGGCGACCGGCGCCGCGCGGACCACCTCCGGGGCCGAGGCACGACCGGCGCCCGCCCAGTCCGCCCACCTCGCCAGGTGGGCCCGCACCAACGCCGACCTCGCACCCGCACCGGAATCGACGTCCAACGTGTCCTGGGCGTTGACCGAATTGGCCGACACGGACACCGTCACATAGCCCTGGGAGGCGAGCAGCCGCTGCGCCTGGAGGTACCCGCGATGGCTCGGCACCGGCTTGGCGGGCTCCGGGCAGGGCCACTCCAGCAGCCCTTGGGCCCCGTCGTAGCAGGTGATGTGCCTGCCGTGCAGGAACAGCGCCAGCGGACGCCGACCCGGCGCGCCGACCGGCGCGACCACCACGGCCTCCACTTCCAACGGCACCGCATAACCCGGCACCGCGATCGGGTCGAGCCGGTACTCCCCCTCACGCGTGGCGAACGGGCCGGGACGGCCCGGGTCCACCTCCCCGGCGGACAGCGGCGCGGGCGGTGTCGCGTTCACCGCGATCGACGGGGGCGCGGGTTCCTCGACGTCCAACCGCCTGCCCGACGCCCGCACCTGGAGCCCGTCGACGTCGTCGACCCCGACCGCGTCCAGGGTGAGGGTGCTCAGGTCGGCGGACGGGCGCGGCACGCCCAGCAGCCGGTCGCCCTCCCAGAACTCGACCGCGGCCCCGCCCGGCGGGATCGGCGCGGGCGCGGTCCACGTCAGCCGCGAGCCGGTGAGCGCCCAACCCGGGGGCGGCGAGCCCTGGGCGGGCGCGGCCTGTGCCGTCGCCGTGACGGGTGCGGCGAGAGCGGCCGCCGTCACCACGGCCACCACGAATTTCGTCGAGCGCATGAGCGATCCCCCCTGGGCTGGTCGACGGCCGACCAGTTCTAACCGCGCCGGAGACGGCGCCACAAGCGTCTACGAAATTGTTTCGGGTTTTTGGCCGCAAGACTTCCCGAAAGTCCCTGCCGGCCCGGGTCGCCCGCCGGGGAGCGGGCGACCCGGGTTCGCGGTCAGGTCAGCGGTTCGACCCAGATGTTGCGGAACCTGACGTTCTCGCCGGGATCGCCGTGGTCCTGGAGCCGCAGGGGACCCGCGGTCGGGCCTTCGGGCGCGCCGCCGCCGGTCGGGCCGTCGATGACGAAGTCCTGGTGGACGGTGACGCCGTTCCACACCACGGTGACGCGGGCGTTCTCGGTCTTCACGCCCGCGCTGTCGAAGCGCGCCGCGCGGAAGGTGACGTCGTAGGTCTGCCAGGTCCGCGGCGCGGTGGCGGCGTTGGGCGACGCCGCCCTCTTCAGGTAGATGCTGCCGGCGTCGTCGGCGGCCAGGGGTTGCTTGCCGTGGCTGTCCAGGATCTGGAGCTCGTAGCGGTCCTGGAAGTACACGCCGCTGTTGGCGCGCTGCTGGCCGGTCACGTTCGACGGCAGGTCCGGCAGCCAGAACTCCAGGTGCAGCTTGAAGTCGCCGAACACCTGCCTGCTGCGGATGTCGCCGCCCAGCGCCTCCATCGAGCCGTTGGCGACCGGCCAGGAGGGCGCGCTGCCGTCGGCGTTGCGCCAGTGCTCCGTGCCGCCGCCGTTGTAGAGCACCACGCGCTGCGCCGGCGTGACCGTCAGGGCGTCCAGGTTGACGTGGCCGACGTCCCCGCTGTCGACCTTGTAGGCGATGGTGTTCGCGCCCGCGCGCAGCGACAACGACTCGGTGTGCGTCGCCCACGTGTCCCAGTTGCCCGTGTCGGCCAGGGCGACCTGCCTGACCTTCACGTTGTTGACGTAGACGCTGATCGTCTTCGTCCCCGAGGACGGGTTCGGCCCGTTGCTGTAGCGCAGGCCCACGTTGTGCGCGCCCGCCGCCGTCGCGTTCACCGCGAACCGGGTGGTCGCGCCCACCGTGCCGTAGCCGTCGACGAAGCCCGCGCCGGAGAAGCCGGTGTGGTCGGTGTTGACCCCCGCGCCGCCGGACAGGGCCGCGCTCTCCGCCTCGAACGACTGGGTGGCCGACGGCGCGCTGCCGACGAGGTTGTTGAGCGTGTACCAGGCCTCGGTGTTCCACAGCGGCACGCCGGTGTTCGAGGAGAACGGGCGCGGCGAGCGCAGGTGCACCACCCGGCCCGCCTTGAGGCCGTCGAGCTTGAGCGTGACCTTGCGGCCGTCCGCGGACAGCGTCGCCGAGGTGACGGTGAGGTTCTCCTGGTCCACCTTGGGCCCGCCGTACGAGGGCGCCGGCGCGTACCGCCACTGCTGGGCGCGGTAGCGGCCCGCCAGCCCGGCCGCGGTCTCCGCCGACAGCGGCTGGGTGTACTCGACCTCGAACCCGCCCGCGACGGCGCGCATCGCCAGCACGTCGAACGTCCGGCCGCCGTTGGGCGCGAGCTTCTGGAGGCCGTAGAGCAGCTTGCCGTCCTGGCCCCAGTTGCCGCCGTCGCCGATGCCGCCGATGTAGAGGGCCCCGTCCGGGCCGAGGGTGAGCCGGTTGACGCCCGCTTCGAGGCCCTGCGTCATCCGGAACACCGCGCCCTGGTACTCGCCGTTGACCTTCTCCAGGAACGCGCGCTGGAGGCCGCCGTAGGTGACGTCGCCGAAGACCATCTGCCCGGCGTAGACGCCCTGGGTGAGCTGGACCGGCGTGCTGGGCGAGTTGGCGATCTCGTTCTGCGGCAACCACAGCACGGGCGCGGCGACGGGGTTCGCGTCGAACGGGCCGGCCGGGTTGGTGTAGTGGTTGAAGAACCGGCCCTGCTTGACGTGGACCATCTTCGACGCGGGCAGGTAGCCGCCCTGGTTGTCGTTGACGAACATGCCGCCCTCGGGGCCCCAGCCGATCCCGTTGGGCGTGCGCAGGCCGCCGGCGATGTAGCTGACCTGCCCGGTGGCGCGGTCGACCTTCACCGTGGTGCCGCGGTTGGCGGCGGGCTGCGGGTTGGTGGTCGCGCCGCCCTCGTTGATCGCGACGGACAGGCTGAGGTAGAAGGCGCCGTCCTTGTAGAGCAGGCCGAACGCGAACTCGTGGAAGTTGCCGCCGTACGGCCACGAGGCGACCGCGCGGGACTGGTCGACGACGTCGTCGCCGTTGGTGTCGGTCAGCTCGGTCAGCTGGTGCTTCTGCGACACGTAGATGCGGCCGTCGAGCACCTTCACGCCCATCGGCTCGCGCAGGTTCGTCGCGATGCGCTTGGTGGTGACCCGGTCGGGCGAGGTGGCGCCGGTGACGTTGCCGAGCACCCACAGCTCGCCGGTGTCGGTGCTCTTGCCGTCCCACGTGGCGATGACCAGGCGGCCGTCCGGCAGCCAGTCCATCGCGCTGACGCGGGGCTGGAAACCGTTGGGGCGCAGGTTGGTCAGGGTGTAGTCGGGGTGGACGGCGTTGAGCGGCAGGCCGTCGCCGGGCGTGTCGGAGCCCGCCGCGCAGTCCTTGCGGCCGGGCGCGGTGACCCGGACGACGCCGGCGTCCGTGCTGAGCGCCGAGTTCGGCACGAGCGAGAAGCCGGTCGCGCCCGGCGGCTTCCACTGGAGCGTCAGCTGCTGCCCGCCGTCGCGCTCGAAGTGCTCGATCAGCAGGGGGTGGTAGCCGGTGGACAGGGTGACCGTGCCGTCCTTGGGGTCCGGCCCGTGCGGGCCGTCGTGGTCGATGACCACCCGGCCGTCGAGGGACAGCCGCGAGCCGTCGTCGCTGAGCAGGCGGAACGCGTAGGCGCCCGCCTGGGTGATGGTGAGGTTGCCGGTCACCTGGGCCACGAAGCGGTCGGCGAACCCGAAGTGCTCGGTGGTCGTCCAGTCGATGGTCGGCATGAGCTTGTCGACGTTGGGCGTCTGGGCGGGTTTGAGGGCGCAGAGCCGGTCCAGCGGCACCTGCACGTCGAACACCCGCAGCGTCACGCCGGGTTCCTGGGGCGGTGGGGCGTCGACCCGGGGGTCCGCGGTCGCGGTCGTTCCCGAGCCGCCGATCAGCAGGGTCGCGGCCAGGGCGACGAGGGTCCGGGTGCGCGTCCGCCGCGCTGTCCATCTCATATCCATGCTCCTGGGGAGGGCAGGGACGACCACGCGTGTCCGACGTCGTCGTCGCACGGTTGCAGGGTCCGCACGGGTGGCGGGTGGAGACGGTTCCGATCACAGGGGGTCAGGGGTTGACCGAACGTGATCGACCGTAAGGGCCGTGCGACAGCAAGTCCAGAACTTTCGTCGATTTTGACCGGACTTTTGTCCGATCCGAGCGTAAGTCCGGGAGCGGCGCCGTTCGGGGCGTGCGGCCCACGTCGCCGTCGGCGTGACGCGACCGGGTGACAGGCGACCGGGTGACAGGCGACCGGGGACCCCTGTTCCCGTGCTGTTGATCACAGGATGCGATGGAGGTGACGCACTTCATCGTTTGTGGTTACTGAGCATCGGCAAACATGTGGGAGCCTGAGCAATTCGCACCTGGAGGCAGCAATGCACGACAACGAGGCCGGACGAGCCGTCGCCAACCCCCGCCGCACGAAGTTGGGCGCGGACTGGAAGGCGCACACCGCCGGCCCGACCGACCGCCCGCGGCCGACCCCCGAGCCCGCCCCCGAGGCGGGTGCGGAGGAGAGCCCGCTCGGCTGAACCGCTCGGTTGGACCACCGTCGACCCGCCCGCGACCCGCGAGGGCGTGATCGAGGTTCGAGCGGACCGCAGAGGTCCTCGACCCGACCCCGGACGGTGACCGCCACGCCGTGCCGACCGGACACGTCCAGGTGAACCGGCCGGCACGGCGGTTACCGAGAACCCTCCCGGGCAGCCCTGAGCGGCATGGGCGGGGAGGTGGTTCCGGTGACGTCGTTCCCGGTTGCGCGCGGTGTCGCGCTGCTGGTCGTGCTGGTCGTCACGGCGCCGGTGACAGCGGTGGTGTGCGGCGTGGCCCACCTGGTCGCGCCGCGGCGGGCGTGCCGGGGCCGGTCCACGGTGCTGGTCACCAGCACGCACATGACCAAGAGCCTCCTGCTCGCCCGGAAGTTCCACGAGGCCGGCCACCGCGTGGTCACCGTGTCGACCCCCCCGGCACCGGTGGGGGCCGCTGCGCTTCTCGCGCGCCGCCTGCGCGTTCCACCTGGTCTCCGACCCCGGCGCCGACCCGACCGGCTACGTGCGGGACCTCGTGGCGGTGATCCGCGCCGAGGGCGTGGACGTGGTCGTGCCGGTCATCGACGAACCGGGGCGCGCCCAGCCGACCTCCGACGCCGTCCCCGTGCTGGCCGAGCACTGCGCGGTGCTGGCCAACGACCCCGGGATGCACCACCTGCTCAACGACAAGGCGAGCTTCGCCGAGCTGGTGCGGGCCGCGGGGCTGCCGCACCTGGAGACGCGGCGGATCACCGACGTGCGGCAGGTGTTCGACGCCGACCTCGCGGGCCGCGACTACGTGCTCAAGCCGCCCGAGTGGACGTCGATGGCCGCCGACCACCGGCTGGTCGTGCTGACCGGCCGGGCGGTGCCGCCGACCGACCTGGCGATCGGGCCGGACCGGCCGTGGGTGTTGCAGCGGCGCGTCACCGGGCACGAGTACTGCGCGCACGCGACGTGCCGCGACGGCCGGGTGACCGCGTACACGTGTTCCGCGTCCTCGGCGCTCCAGCTGAACTACCACCACGTCGAGGTGCCCGGGATCTGGTGGTGGGTGCACGACTTCGTGGCCGCGCACCGGCTCAACGGCCAGGTGTCTTTCGACTTCATCGTCGGCCGGGACGGCGTGCCCTACGCCATCGAGTGCAACCCCCGCCCCCACTCGGCGCTGGTGGCCTTCCACGACAGCCCGGACCTGGCCGCGGCCTGCCTCGACCCCGAGCCCGAAGGCGTCGCCCGCCCGCTGCCCGGCTCGCCGCCGGTGCACTGGCTGGGCGCGGAGCTGGGCCGGCTGCGGCAGGCCCTGCGACGACGGCGGTCGCGGGCGTGGCTGCGCGAACTCCGGCACGGCAAGGACGCCGTGTTCGACTGGCGGGACCCCCTGCCGTTCCTGGTGATGCACCACGTGCAGTTCCCCGTGCTCGTGCTGCGCGCCCTGGCGGCGCGCAAGCGGTGGGAACGCGTCAACTGGGCCACCGGGAAGCTCGTGTGACACCGAAAGGGCATCCCATGACGGCCTTGCACGTCGACAAGTACGCCACCTCCCCCCACTACTCCGGGTCGGGGAGCATCCGGTGCGGCTCCGGCCGGCGGTCGCTGACCGTGGACGCGACCTTCGACCTGCGCAGCGAGGTGCGGTTGGTGGACGGCGTGTTCGACCCCGCGACGCCCGACCTGGCCGAGGTGTACCGGCCGGCGGGGCGGTGCGTGGCCATCGTGGACGCCACCGTCGACCGCCTCCACGGCCGCGCGCTGCGGGCCTACTTCGCCGCGCACGACATCCCGCTGGAAACGATGGTGTGCCGGGCGTTGGAGGAGGACAAGAACCTCGACGCGGTGTGCCGCATGGCGGGGTTCCTCGGCAGCGACGGCTGCGACCTCGCGCGCGACGAGCCGGTGCTGGTCGTCGGCGGCGGAGTGCTCACCGACACGGCCGGCCTGGCGTGCGCCCTGCTCAACCGGCGCACCCCGTACGTCATGATCGGGACCAGCGTCGTGTCGGCGGTCGACGCGGGGCCGTCCCCGCGCACGTGCGTCAACGGCACCCTCATGAAGAACGCCCTGGGCGCCTACCACCCGCCGGTGCTCACCCTCGTGGACCGGGCGCTGTTCGCCACCCTGGCGCCCGAGCACCTGCGGCACGGCATGGCCGAGATCGTGAAGATGGCCGCGGTCGACGACGAGGAGCTGTTCGGCCGGCTCCAGCGCCACGGCCGAGCGCTGCTGGACACCCGGTTCGCCACCACCGGCGGCGGCCCGGAGCTGGCGGCGGTCGCCGACGAGGTGCTGTTCCGCTCCCTCTACGCGTACATGCGGCACGAGGGCACGAACATGTTCGAGACGCGGCAGGACCGCCCGCACGCCTACGGCCACACCTGGAGCACGAAGTTCGAACCGGTCGCCGGGCTGCTGCACGGTCACGCGGTGGCGGTGGAGATGGCGCTGACCGCGACGCTGGCCACCCTGGTCGGCTGGCTGGACACGGACGGCCGCGACGCGCTGCTGGCGTTGTGCCGGGACCTGGGCCTCGCCGTGCACCACCCGGTGATCGAGGACCTGGAGCTGATGAAGGTCGCGCAGGAGACCGTGCGGCGCAAGCGCGGCGGCTCGGCGCTGTGGGCGGTGGCGCCGCGCGGCGGGCTGGGCCGGTGCGACTACCTGGCCGAGGTCGAGGACTCGCTGCTGGCCGAGGCGGTGGACCGGCACCGGGCGCGGTGCCGCGAGTTCCCGGACGGCGGCGGCGGGCTGGGCATGTACCTGCGCGACGCGAGGTGGACGTGATGCGGCCGGTCACCCCCCTGTCGATCCTGGCGGGCGAACTGGAGCTGCTGCGCCGCGAGCGGCCGTCCGCGCGCCTGGACCGGGCCCTCGCGCTGGCCTCCGGGCTGGACGACTACCTGTCGGCGGCGACCACGCCCGAGTCCGAGCGGCTCGCGGCGCTGAACCGGCGGACCACCGGGCACGTGTGGGCGGGCTCCGGGGACGCCGTGGCGACCCTGGAGCCGGAGATGCTGTCGGGGCACGTGGAGGGGCAGCTGCTGCGGTTCCTGGTCGCCGTGACCGGTGCGCGCCGGGTGCTGGAGATCGGCACGTTCACCGGCTACTCGGCGCTGGCCATGGCCGAGGCGCTGCCCGCCGACGGGCACGTGGTGACCTGCGAGGCCGACCCGCGCGCGGCGGAGGTCGCCCGCGAGGCGTTCGCCGGGTGCGACCGGATCACCCTGGCGGAGGGGCCCGCGCTGGCGACCCTGGAGCGGCTGGCCGGCGCGGGCGAGGTGTTCGACTTCGCGTTCGTCGATGCGGACAAGACCCAGTACTGGGATTACCTCGACGCGGCCCACCGGAACGGGCTGCTCGCGCCGGGCGCCGTGGTCGTGGTCGACAACACCCTGTTCCAGGGCGAGGTCTACCTCGACGCGGCGCTGCGGTCGTCGCGGGGCGCGGCGGTCGCGGAGTTCAACGCGCGGGTGGCCGCGCACCCGGCGTTCGAGCAGGTGCTGCTGCCGCTGCGGGACGGGGTGACGCTGATCCGCGTCCTGCGGTGAGCCGCGCGGACCCCGAACCGACGTGCCCCGGGGCCCGCGCCACCCGTGTGACGATGGCCCGATGCGCGTGGTGGTCGCGGTGCTGGTGCTGCTCGGGCTCGGCGGGGTCGTCGCCTGGCAGGTGGGCGACGCGCTGGGGTTGGAGGTGCGGCCGGCGGACGTCCCGGTCGAGCGGCCGGTCGCCGCTCCCGCGCGTCCGCTCGCCCCGCCCCCGGGCATCGGGTCGATCGGCGTGCCCGACGTCCCCCGGTTGCGGCTCGCCGCGACGGCGGTGGCGGACGCCCTGGTCGAGCGCGGGCTCCCCCGGCCGGTCGTGGGCGGCGCCGGGCAGCTCGGGGTGCGGACCGAGGCCGGTCTGCCCGACGAGGGGTACCGGGTCGACGCGGGGCCCGTGGTGGTCGGCAGCACCCCCGCCGGCATCGCGGCCGGGTTGTACGACATCGCCGACCGCGTCCGCACCGGGCGCGAGGTGGTCGCCGACGGGCGGGTGGTCGCGCCCCGGCTGGGGTTGCGCCTGACCGACCTCGGCGCGGTCGGCCTGCCCGACGACCCGGAGGGGTTCGCCCGGGGCGACGACTACTCGTTGAACTCCGACGTGGTGGGGTCCGCGGTGCTGCCGGGGGCTCCTCACGTCGACCGGGCGGCGGTGGACGGGATCGCCCGGCAGTTCCGGGAGCTGGTGCGCCACGCGCTGGCCGACGGGTACAACGCGGTCGTCGTGCCCGGTTTCCTGGAGTACGTCACGTTCGACGGGCTCGGCGTCCACCCGGACGGCGACCCGCACGTGGCGCGGGCCGAGGCGATGGCCGACGCGTTCGGGCCGGTCTGGCGGTACGCCCACGAGATGGGCATGAAGGTCTTCCTGTCCACGGACATGCTCGCCCTGTCGACGCCGCTGCGGTCCTACCTGGAGCGCGAGGTGGGCGGGTTGCGCACCGAGGACGAGCGGCTGTGGCGGGTGTACCGGGCGGGACTGTCGGAGGTCTTCGAGGAACTGTCCTACGTGGACGGAATGATGATCCGGATCGGCGAGGGCGGCGCGGCCTACCGGTTCGCCGGCTGGGACTACCACTCGGAGATCGCGGTCACCACGCCCGAGGCGGTGCGGGCGATGCTGCGGGCCTTCCTCGCCACGGCGGCCGAGCACGACCGGGAGATCGTCTTCCGCACGTGGAGCGTCGGCATCGGCGCGGTCGGCGACCTGCACACCAGCCGCGACGCCTACGAGCAGGTGCTGGGCGGGCTGCGCGACGACCGGTTGGTCGTGTCCACCAAGTACGCCCTCGGCGACTTCTACAGCCACCTGCCCCTCAACGACACGTTGCTGGCCGGGCACCACCGCCGGATCGCGGAGTTCCAGTCGCGCCGCGAGTTCGAGGGCCTCGGCGCGCTGCCCGACGACCTCGGCGAGCTGCACCGGCACGCGCTGCGCGCCTTCCTCGCCAACCCCCGCCTGGAAGGGGTGTGGACGTGGCGGCAGGGCGGCGGCCCGCTGGCGGCCGGTCCCCGCTCGCTCGACCTCAGGACCGGGTTCTGGCAGCTCTACGACCTCAACTCCTACGTCACCGGGCGGCTGGCGCGGGACCCCGACCAGGACCCCGCGCGGGCCACCGCCGACTGGGTGCGCCGCACGTTCTCCCACGACCCGGGCGTCGTGCGCGGGGTGTGCGAGGCGCTGGCCCTGTCGCGGGAGGCGATCACCACGGGCCTGTACGTCGGCCCGTACGCGCGACACCGGGTGCGGGCGCTCGGCCTGGATCCCCCGCCCATGATGTGGATCTTCGAGTGGGACATCCCGACCGGCGACAGCGCGACGCTCGGCACGGTCTACGCGGTCGGCCGCGACCGGGTGGACGAGGCGGTCGCCGAGGGCGCGGCGGCGGTCGGCACGGCCCGCCGGATGCGCGAGCTGGTCGGGGCCACCGACCCCGCCGGCTGGCGCGACCCCGCGCTGCGCGAGCGGTTCGTCGCCGCCCTGGACTACCAGGTCGACCTGTTCGGGGTGCTGGCCGCCTACCGGACCGCGGCGCTGCGCCACGCGCAGTGGCTGGACACCGGCGACACGGGCGCGCGGGACGCGGCGCGGGCCGCCAGGGCGGAGTACGGGGTGCGGCGCGCCGGGCACCTGCGCGCGTACGGCGACGACCTGGAGCTGCCCGCCTACAACCTCGTCGCGGCCGACCTGGGGCTGCACCGGGCCGCCCGCGACGAGGCGATGGCGTGGGCGGCGCGCGGCGTGCTGCTGGGCCTGGTCCTCGCGTTCGCCCTGGGGTGGCGCAGGCCGTGGGCGCGGGCGCTGGTGCGGCCGTGGCGGTCGGCTGGGGTGCCGGGAGCCGGGGTGCCGGGAGCCGGAGCCCCGGGAGCCGGGGCGTCGAGGGTGGACCGGGTGCTGGTGTGGGCCGTGCCGGCGGTCGCGGTCGGGCTCGCCCGCGCGGTGCTCACGTGGTTCGCCGCGCCGGCGCACCTGGTCCCGGCGCTGGGCGCGTGGCTGCTGTTCGCGGTGGTGCTGCGGCTGACGGCGGGTCGGGCGCTCCGGTCGCGGCTCGCGGCGGCGGTGGGCGCGGTCGCGCTGCTGCGCTCGGTGCTGCTGCTGGGGGTGCTGGCGGTGCGCGGGCCCGGGTGGTACTGGTTCGGGTTCTGGACCGACCCGGTCGCGCGGGCCGTGTACGTGACCGCGGCGTTCGCGGCGTTCCTGGGTGTCCTCGTCGCGGCGTACGCGGCGCTGCGCGGAGGCCTGGGGCGGCGGGGAGCGCTCGGGCGCGTGCTGGTCGCGGCCGGGACGCCGCTCGCGGCGCTGGGCGCGCTGGTGGCGGTGGTGGGCCTGGAGCGCGCCCTGACCACGTGGAACGACCAGCTGGCCCTGCTGCCGTGGGGCCTGTCGCGGATCCTCGGCATCACCGTGCACCTCGGCGTCCCGACCGCGCTGCCGGCGGTCGCGCTGGTCGCCGGCTGCGCGGCGGTGGCGCTCGGCGCGGCCCTCGCCCACCGGCGCGGCTGACGGGCGCGTCAGCCGTCCAGCGCGGCCCGCACCCTCGCGATCACGGCGGCCTCCACCTCGGCCACCCGGCCGTCGGCCTCGGCCACCTCGTGGCAGATCGCCTCCACGGCGCCCGGGAAGGAGGCGGCCTCGGCGGGCGACTTCGCGGCGAGGACCTTCACCGACAGCCTGAGGGCGTCCAGGACCTGGCCCTCCAGCTCGGCCTCCGGGACCGCCGAGAGGTCGAACCGGGACGCGTGGAGGACGCCGCGCAGCTCCGGCGAGAGGTTCGTCAGGGCCCGCAGGCCCGCGTAGCGCTCCTGGATCACGGGACCGGGCTCGGCGTGGGACACCAGCACCATCACACCGAACACAGCCGTGCGCAGCGTCCGGCTCTCCGCGTCCGTGTAGAAGATCATGCGGTCAGCCTAGTAGGACTTTGTTAGGTCGAGTGATGGGATGTGTGGGCGGTGTGATCTTCTGGTCGGGTGAGGCCGGAGGAGATGGATCGGGTTCGCCCGGTGA
>NZ_BAAAKE010000013.1:0-227989 GCF_039527585.1 Saccharothrix xinjiangensis
CGCCGAACTCGGCTTCCCGGCCGGGCAGGCCCGGCACCGGGCCGTGGCCGCGTACGCGGCGTACGTCGGCTGGACGCAGCTGCGGCGGGCCACCCCGACGGCACTGCCGGAGATCGCCGACGACCCCGACGCGCTCACCCACTTCGTGGAGCACCACGTGCTGCCACCCCCGGACACCACAACGCCCTGATCGCCACGACCTCCGGACCCGACAACGCCGCGCTCCCGGGCCGGATCAGCGTTCAACTGCCCGTGTCGGATCCGTGACTGTCAGTGCCCCGTGCCACGCTTACGCAGTGGGAGAAGGGGGGCAGGGTGGCGTCAACTCGGGAGGTGGCCGCGCAGGTCCGGGCCGCGTGCGCGAAGGGCGGGCAGGCGCGGACCGCGTTGGAGCATGCGGAAGACCTGGCGCAGGAGGCGCACGACGTGTTGGCCCGCGCATTGGAAGGCACGCGGCGCCTTGGAGCGGCCGGGGCGCAGGTACTGGCCGCATTCGCCGGCGTGGTGGACGCCTGCAAGGGCCACTACTGGCCACTGTTGAACGAAGCCGTGAAAGCCGCCCAGGGCTACGCGGACCACCTGGCGGCCACGGACACCTCTGGCCAGGCCCCGATCGTTCAGCAGCCCGCACAGCCAACCTGGGCGCAGCCGCCGGAACAGTCCCCGGTTCGCCAGGTCGAACCAGTCGATCCGCCCATGATCCCGCCCGACCGCATCGAGTCGCTACGTCGGGAACTGCCCCCGCCCGTGGAGCCCGGAACCGGGCAGAGGACGCACGGCCGGTGGATCGGCCCGGACGGTCAGGCCCAGCCGGTCGTCAGCGGACGGGACGCGCGTTCCAAGCTCGTGAACGAACAGCTGGCGGAAAAGGGGTGGGCGGAGGGCACGGCCCGATCCGGTGACGTTGAGATGAAGCTGGCCGCGCACATGGCCGCGAACGGGATCAAACACGCCACGGTAGTGATCAACCACGTGGTCTGTAAGGGAAAGCTGAACTGCGACACCCTCGTGCCGATCCTCCTCCCGGAGGGAGCCACACCGACCGTGTAACGGGATCAACAGCAAAGGGACGCGCACCCGCACCCGCTACACAGGAGGAGCACAGCCGTGGTGGACCTAGAGGCTTGGTACGACGAGGAGCAGGACGACGCCGTGATCCTGCGTACCCCGGCCGAGCTGGACGCCGTGTTGGACGCCGTGGCCGAGCGGGAGGGCCGCATCCTCGTGGATCTCTATGTGGTCGGAAACCCCGGACGTGCGAACTTCAACGTCGGACTGCACGGCCGGGCTGGGAGGGGCGCGCTGTACTACGCCGGCGGCGGGCAGAAGTGGTTCAGCACGGAAACCCCCGGCCCCGACTGGAGTGCTGACGAACCGGTCCTGTACTACCTGATGAATTCGGACACCGAGTACCCGGCCGATTCCGAAATCCCGTTGGACGTGGTGCGTCGGGCCGCCCACGAGTTCATGACCACCGGGGGTGAGCGCCCCACCGCGTCCGCCTGGCGGGCCGCTCCGGACTGGTGGTGACCCGACGGGGCCGCCGCACGGTCGCCGGGCCCGGCGGTGCACCTCCCGGTTCACGTGCCGCACATGACCGGTACGTGAACCCGGTGACTACCCCTGGACAAGCGAGCGGCCCCGGGCACCCATGGCCCCGCAGCGGGTTCTGCGGCGTTCTCAGCGCCGTCGAGGCGGCTACCGCGTCCACAGCCGGCGCCGCACCCGGGCCGCTCTGGTCGGGGACGGGGCCGCCCGGCGGTTGACCGGCACCATCCGAATGGCGTCCTCGCCTTCGGGAAGGAGGTGCCCGTGGATGTCGGCCGTGATCCCGATCAACTCACGCCCCAACCGGCGCGACACCGCCAGCAGTGCAATCCGGTCGGTGAGCAGCCATGCGACGTGGGTGTGCCGCAGGTCGTGATCCCGGAGCGTCTTGGCCATGCCGTTCTTACGGGCGGCCGTGCGGGCATGCACGATCCGCCGGCCCTGCCACGTGCCGGTGACCGGGTTGGTGAACACCGCAGCATCCGGATCTCCCTGCCCGCGACCAGCCTCGCCCGCACGGCAGCCACGGGACGGGTCCAGCACGATCCGCCTGACCGATGCATTCGTTTCAGCGCCACCGTCGGGACTCCGCGCTACCAGCAGAGCTGTCTACCTGGCCTGGGGGGCGTGCTCGTCGGCGCGCGCCGAGCGGGTCGCGTGCAACGACGCCAGGAGTTGCAGCCGGTCCGCGTCGGCGCTGCCCGGTTCGGCGGTGAAGACCAGCATGATCGGGCCCGGGCTGCCCGGTAGCGGGTAGGTGTCCCAGTCCAGGACGATGTCGCCGACCTCGGGGACCCGGAAGGTCTTGGTGCCGCCGGCCGACTCGCGTACGTCGTGTCGGGCCCACAGCCGCCGGAACTCGGCGCTGCGGATGCTCAGCTCGCCGACGATCGCGGTGGCGCGGGGATGGGTGGGGTCGGTGGCGACGGCGGCGCGCATCATGCCGATGTAGTCCAGGGCCTGCCGCTCCCAGTCCGGGCAGCTCCGCTCGCCGGTCAGCGTGTCGTCGAACATCAGCAGGAGCATGTTGAGCCGGTCCGGCGGGTAGGTGTCGGGGTCGGGGTCGCCGAGCAGCGCCTGTGCCATCGGGTTCCAGTCGAGCAGGTCGAGGTGCCGGCCGAGGACGACCGCCGGGGTGTCCATCACCCGCAGCAGGCGCCGTGTGCTGTCCGGTACCCGTTCCGGATCGCGGTTCACCCGTTCGGGCATCGGCCGGCGGGCGGCGCGGGCCAGGGCGAACAGGTGCCGGCGTTCCTTGTCGTCGAGGCCGAGTGCGCCGGCGAGCGCGTCCAGGACCTCGTCGGACGGGCGCACCTCCCGGCCCTGCTCCATCCGCTGGTAGTAGTCGGTGCTCAACCCGGCCAGCAGGGCCAGCTCCTCGCGGCGCAGCCCGGTGACCTTGCGCCGCCCGCCCGGCTCCAGGCCGACGTCGTGCGGGCGCAGCCGGCCGCGCCGGGCGCGCAGGAAGTCCCCGAGTTCACGAGCGTACGGATGAGGGCTGCTCACCCCACCAGTGTGCCGCCCCGCCGATCGGCCAAGGTGGGTCCCGCAGACCCAGGCAACCGGGACCGACCCAACCGGTCCGGACCGCTCCTAACGTCGTCGGCGCAGTGCCCCGACCACTTCCAGGAGCAGCAGATGACCGGATGGACCGCTGACCACATCCCCGACCAGCACGGCCGGGTCGCCGTCGTGACCGGCGCGAACTCGGGACTCGGCCTGGTCACCGCCACCGAGCTGGCCCGTCGCGGCGCCCACGTCGTGCTGGCCGTCCGCGACACCGCCGCCGGCGAGGAGGCCGCCCGCCGGATCGGGGGCGATGTCGAGGTGCGCGAACTGGACCTGGCCCGCCTCGACTCCGTGCGGGCCTTCGCGGCGGAGCTGGCCGCCGACCACCCGGTGATCGACCTGCTGGTCAACAACGCCGGAGTGGTGCTGCTCGGCCCGCGCCGCACCTCCGCCGACGGCTTCGAGCTGCAGCTCGGCACCAACATGTTGGGCCATTTCGCGCTGACCGGCCTGCTGCTCGGCAACCTGGCCGCGGCGCGGGAAGCCAGGGTGGTCAGCCTCAGTTCGATCACCCACAAGAACGCGCACCTGGACTTCGACGACCTGATGTCCGAGCGTGACTACCGGGCAACCGTCGCCTACGGCCGGTCCAAGCTCGCCACCACCGTCTTCGGCGTCGAGCTGGACCGTCGCCTGCGCACCGCCGGATCGCCGATCGTCAGCGCGCTGGCCCACCCCGGTCTCACCCGCACCAACCTGACCCCGCGCGCTTGGGAGCACCGAGGCCGGTTCGGGAGGGTGATCGCGTGGCTCGGCCTGCTGGCCACCCAGTCGGTGGAGCAGGGCGCGCTGCCGCAGTTGCGCGCCGCGACCGAACCCGGGGTGCGGGGCGGTCAGTTCTTCGGTCCGGCCGGGCTCTGGGAGACGCGCGGCCGGGTCACCGAAGCCCGGCTCAACCGGGAGGCCGCCGATCCGGCCGTCGGCGAACGACTCTGGGCGGCGGCCGAGGAACTGACCGGCGTCGGGTACCTCTGAACCCGGCGGTCACCGTCCGGCCGGCGGCAACCCGCTCATCGGCTGCTCGTCGACCGGGGCAAGGCTTCCGATGGGGATGTCGGCATCGGGCGTTCCCGTGCCGACACCGACCGCCCGGTCGGCGGTGCGGGGACGACGTCGGCCGGGCGAGGCGAGGTCCATGCGGCACCGGGCGGGGATGGCGGTGCCGCTTGTCGGCCGGTAGGTGACGCGATGGTTCATCGGGCAGCCCGTCGGCCTTCTTCGGCGTGCGGTGCCGGGTCGCTTCGTCAACCGGCGTCGCGCAGTTGCGCGGCCGCGTGCTCGACCGAGGGAGGTGCTGTGGCGATCACCTGGTCGAGTGTGCTGCGGGCGGTGGTCAACTCGGTGATCGCGGCACTGAGCCGGGCGCGTTCCCGGTGCAGGTCCAGCAGTAGTTCGGGGCAGTCGGCGATGAGCTGTCCGCCCGCGGAACCCATGCAGGGCAGCAGATCGGCGATCGTGGCGGTGGACAGGCCCGCGGCGAGCAGGTTGCGGATGTGCTCGACGGTGGTCACGTCGGCGTCGGCGTACACGCGGTAGCCACTGGGCAAGCGCTGTGGTTGCAGCAGGCCCTGCTCCTCGTAGTAGCGCAGCAGGCGCTGGCTGACCCCGGTCCTGCGTTCCAGTTCGCCGATGCGCACGCCGCCTCCGAGATCCGCGCTTGACCCTCACATTTATGTGAGACTTTAGCGTCGCGGCATGTCCGACCGACAACTCCACACCTCCGCGGGGCCACGCGAGTGGCTCGGCCTCGCCGTGCTCGTGCTGCCGACCGCGCTGCTGTCCATGGACGCCACGGTCCTCTACCTGGCGCTCCCCAGCCTCGCCGCCGACCTGGAGCCGAGCCCGGGCCAGCTGTTGTGGATCTCCGATGCCTACGGCTTCCTGGTCGCCGGTTTCCTCGTCACCATGGGCACGTTGGGCGACCGCATCGGCAGGCGTCGCCTGCTGCTGATCGGAGCCGCGGCCTTCCTGGTCATGTCGGTGCTGGCGGCCTGTGCGCCGTCGGCCGAACTGCTCATCGCCGCCCGTGGGCTGCTCGGCATCGCCGGCGCCACCCTCATGCCCTCCACCCTCGAGCTGATCGGCAGCATGTTCCGCGACCCGCGCCAGCGCGGCGCCGCGATCGGGCTCTGGTCCGCGGGCCTGTCCGCCGGGGTGGCGCTCGGCCCGGTGGCCGGCGGGCTGCTGCTCGAGTGGTTCTGGTGGGGTTCGGTGTTCCTCCTCGCCGTCCCGGTGATGATCCTGCTCCTGATCACCGGGCCGATCCTGCTGCCGGAACACCACGACGCCGAACCCGGGAAACCGGACCTGGCGAGCGTGGCCCTGTCCTTGGCGACCGTGCTGCCGGTCGTCTACGGCATCAAGCACCTCGCCGAGGGGGGATCGCCACTTCCGGGTGGGGCCGCACTGCTGCTCGGCGCGAGCGCCGGAGTCGTGTTCCGGCGACGGCAACAGCAGCTGAGGCTGCCGCTGATCGACCTCCGGCTGTTCGCCGCGCGGCCGTTCCGGAACGCGCTGCTGGTCCTGCTCGCCGCGCTCGCCTGCGTCGCCGGGGTCTACCTGTTCGCCGCGCTCCACCTCCAGCAGGAGACCGGGCTGTCTCCCATCGGGGCCGGGTTGTGGCTGATGCCCTCCGCGGTGGCGATGGTCCTGACCTCGGTGGCGGCACCCGCACTGGCTCGCCGGATCCCGACCCACCGCCTGCTCACGTGGTCACTGGCGGTGTCGGCGGTCGGCTTTGTCGTGCTGGCCTGGACTCCGGACGAACACGGGCTCGCGCCGCTGGTCGCCGGACTCGTGCTGATCTACCTCGGCCTGGGACCGGTGATGGCGCTGAGCACGGACACCGTGGTCAGCGCGGCGCCACCCGGACGGGCCGGTGCGGCATCGGCGTTGTCGGAGACCAGCGTGGAGTTCGGGCTGGCACTCGGGGTGGCGGTGCTCGGCAGCATCGGCACCTTCGTCCAGCGCGGACACGGCTTCACCCCGGGACTGGTCGTGGTCGCGGTGATCGGTGCAGCGGTGCTCCTCGGCCTCGCGGTACTCACCGGCAGGCGTCCAGCAGCCTGACCGTGCGGAGCACGACGGCTTCTGTACCGCGAACCACCGACCAGACCTTCCGCGACACCTGAGCAAATGCTCACGCGGTGCTCGTGCACACGCCGAAGTGCACCAATCGGCGCAGAAGCCAAACCGGAGCAGATGCCGCCGGGCGGGTCGCTCCGGCGTAGTCGTCGCCGTCGTAGCGGTGGTTGTCGATCTGCACGGGTTGTCCGAAGGTCGGAGCGTTGATCATGCGTCCGGCGCCGAGGTAGAGGCCGACGTGGTGGATGTTGCCGGGTGTGCCGTAGAAGACCTGTGGGGTGCCAAAAGTCGGCCACGCGGTCTGAACTGCGCTTATGCTGCTGTGGGTTCGTGCTCGTTGGTCAGGCCGCCGAGGACTGGTCGTCGGCGTATCGAGGTCCGGTTGGGCTCTGTGGTCGGGTGGTCCGGCCGTGGTGGTGTGAGTTGGGGGGCTTGGTGTGGTCGGCGGTGGTTGTAGTGGGTCACATACCGGTCGAGCACTGATCTCAGGTGGTGTTCGTTGAGGATGGGCAGGCGGTCGGTGACTTCACGTCTGACGGTGCCGACGAACCGTTCGGCGTGGGCGTTGGCTCGCGGACATCGCGGTGGGATTTTCACGACTTCGATGCCGGCGTCGGCGAGGACGGCGTCGAACGAGGTGGTGAACTGGCCTGCCCGGTCTCGCACCAGGAACCGGAAGTCGTCTGCCCGGTCGCGGAGATCCATGAGCAGGTTGCGGGCTTGCTGCGTGGTCCAGGGGCCGTCGGGATTCGTGGTGGTGCCGAGGATGTGCACGTAGCGGGTGGCGACCTCCATCACGAAGAACACATAGACCCGTTTGAGCGTGAGGGCGCAGTCGACGTGGAAGAAGTCGCAGGCCAGCATGCTTGCGGCCTGGGTGCGGAGGAACTGTCGCCAGGAGGTCGGTGTCACGCTGACGCGCGGGCGGCACCCGGCGGCGCTACCAACCGGCGTTGCCGTAGCCAGGCGGGCAGGCGTCGCACCAACGCGGCGAGCACAGCGCGGTCGGCCCGGTTCCACCGCGGGCGAGGGTTGGCCCGGCGCAGCACGGCGACCTCATGTCGCAGCACCAGCAACTCCACGTCCTTGGCCGCCGATGACCGGCCGAGCAGGACCAACCAGCCGATGACCTGGGCGAAGATCAGGTACAGCAGTCGTAGCGCCACGCCTCACGATCATGCCCCTGCAGCACATGGTGCGCGATCGCCCCAGCTCAGCGCCTCAGTGCAGAGTTCTGGAACCCCATACGCCTCGCACCACACCCGAGTCCGACCCCGGCCGGGTCACGTCTCCTGGTCGGCCATGACCGCGGCGCAGGAGCGGGTGTGGAGTCGGATCGACGGCGTGGGAATCGCGCCCTGACCGAGGGTGCCGCGGCGGTCCCTGACGCCGGCGACCTGAGCGCACGCGGTTCAGGTAACGGTGACGTCGGTGTCAGGGGTTCGGGTGGGCCGGACACCCAGGTCCTCGGTGGGCACCCGGAACGTTTCCCGGGCGGTCGCGACGGCGGCGATGTTGACCGCGCAGAGCGCGGCGGTGAACACCGCGACCGGGATCCAGCCGGTGGTGCCGGTCCCGGCGATGGCGGCGCCGATGGTGGGGGCGAAACCCGCGATGGCGAAGCCGATCTGGGTGCCGATCGCCATGCCGGACAGCCGGACCCCGGTCTTGAACATCTCGCCGTAGAACGCGGGCCAGATGCCGTTGGCGGCGCTGTAGACGACGCCGAACATGACGATGCCGACCAGGAAGATCATCGGGTAGTTGCCCGCTGAGATGGCGGCGAAGTAGGCGAACACCAGCACGGCGCAGCCAACCGAGCCGGTGATGAACACGGGTTTGCGGCCCACCCGGTCGGCGAGCGTGGCCCACAGGGGGAGCGCGAGCAGGGCGACGACGTTGGCCAGCACACCGACCCACAGCATGGACGACCGGTCGAGCCCGACGGTGTTCACCGCGTAGCTCAGCGCGTAGACGGTGAAGATGGTGCTCACGGAGGCGATGAATGACGCCTGCACGACGCGGAGCACGTCGCGCCAGTGCTCGCGGAACAGCACGGCGACCGGCAGGCGGGCCACGCTGCCGGTGGCCTTCTGCCGCTCGAACACCGGTGTCTCCTCCAGGCGGCGTCGGATGACGTAGCCGGCCACGACGACGACGAAGCTGGCCCAGAACGGCACCCGCCAACCCCAGGACAGCAGCGCCTCCTCGGGGAGCGCGGCCACGGGCAGGAATACCGCGGTGGCGAGGATCTGACCGGCCTGGGTGCCGCTGAGCGTGAAGCTTGTGTAGTACGCGCGGCGGTGCGCCGGTGCGTGTTCGAGCGTCATCGAGTTCGCGCCCGCCTGCTCGCCCGAGGCCGACAGGCCTTGGAGCAGCCGCAGCAGCACGAGCATGACGGGAGCCAGCACACCGGCCTGGTCGTACGTGGGCAGGCAGCCCACCAGGAACGTGGCCACGCCCATCAGCATGAGCGTGAAGACCAGCACCTTCTTGCGCCCCAGGCGGTCGCCGACGTGGCCGAGCAGGAACGCGCCGACGGGCCGCGCCACGTAGCCGACGCCGAAGGTCGCCACGGACAGCAGGGTGCCGGTGGCCGGATCGGACGCCGGGAAGAACACCTTGTTGAACACCAGCGCCGCGGCAGTGCCGTAGATGAAGAAGTCGTAGTACTCCAGAGCGCTCCCGATCCAGGCCGCGACCGCGGCCTGCCGGGGCTTGCCTGCCCGTTGCGTGGTCACTGGGGTGCTCCTGGTGTCAGGCGTCGTTGCGAGGTCGGCAGCCAGGCGGTCGAGCGAACGGACTAGATAGTTAATTAGGCTGATGTGGCAGCGGTCACTTTGTCAAGGGGTGACTATCAGCGGACGGTCAGGTGCGCCAGGACGAGGTCGCAGAGCATCCCGCGGTAGTGGGCGCGCAGGGCGGGGTCGAGCATGTCGCGCTTGAAGATCGCGTTGAAGGTGTGCCGATTGGCCGTGCGGAACACGCAGAACGCGCTGATCACCATGTGCACGTCGAGCGGGTCGACGTCGTCGCGGAAGACGCCCGATTCCCGGCCCCGGTCGAGGATCCTGGCCAGCACGTTGAGCGCGGGGGAGGCCAGGCCGGTCAGCACGGAGGAGCGGGCGATGTGCTCGGCGCGGTCGATGTTCTCGATGCTGACCAGTCGGACGAAGTCCGGGTGGGACTCGTGGTGGTCGAACGTGAGCTCGGCCAGCCGCCGGATGGCGTCGACGGGGTCGAGGTGCTCGACGTCCAGTTCCCGCTCGATGGTCCGGATGCCGGTGTAGGCCCGCTCCAGTACCGCGATGTAGAGCTGTTCCTTGTTGCCGAAGTAGTAGTAGATCATCCGCTTGGTGGTGCTCGTCTTCGCGGCGATCTCGTCCACCCTGGCGCCCGCGTACCCCTTGTCTGCGAACTCGGTGGTGGCGACGTCGAGGATGTCGGCGCGGGTCCGGTCGGGGTCTCGGCTGCGGTCCGGTCCGTCGGCGGGGCGTCGTGCCGGAATGGCACCGGGAACCTGAGCGGCCAACGACTTCCCTCTCCGACCGTGGATCTGTGTCGCCACTGTAGCGAGGTGCGCGGTCCCGGGCGTCCCAGCGCACGGCTAAGTAACTATCTGGTACGTTCATTACGTCCGCGACACTGCGGAGGCGACGATGGACGGCCCGGAACTCCACCTGGACATCGCGACGGTGTGCTTGTCCGGCACGCTCGAGGACAAGCTGGCCGCCGCGGGCGCGGCCGGCTTCGACGGCGTCGAGATCTTCGAGCACGACCTGGTCGTCTCGCCTTGGTCGCTGCGGGAGGTCCGTGCCCGCTGCGCGGACCTGGGGCTGTCGATCGACCTGTACCAGCCGTTCCGCGACTTCGAGGCGGTGCCGCCGGACGTGCTCGCGGCGAACCTGCGCCGGGCCGAGCGTAAGTTCGACGTGATGGAGCAGCTCGGGGTGGACACCTTGCTGGTGTGCTCCTCGACCTCGCCGGACGCCGTCGACGACGACGACCTCGCCGCCGAGCAGCTGCACGCGCTGGCGTGCCGGGCGGCCGACCGGGGCATCCGGATCGCGTACGAGGCGCTCGCGTGGGGGCGCTTCGTGAACACCTACGAGCACTCGTGGCGGATTGTCAGGCGTGGTGACCACCCCGCGCTGGGGCTGTGCCTGGACAGCTTCCACGTGCTCTCCCGCGGCAGCGACATCGCCGGGATCCGGGTGATCCCCGGCTCGCGGATCTTCTTCCTGCAACTGGCGGACGCGCCCCGGTTGAGGATGGACGTGCTGCAGTGGAGCAGGCACCACCGGCTCTTCCCCGGTCAGGGTGCGTTCGACCTGACCGCCTTCACCGGCACCGTGGTGGCCACCGGCTACGACGGCCCGGTGTCGCTGGAGGTGTTCAACGACGTCTTCCGGCAGGCCGACCCCGCCCGGACCGCGGTCGACGCCATGCGCTCGCTGCTGCTCCTCCGCGAGGACATCGCCACCACGGGTCCGGTGCGCGTCCGTGACCGGATGGGCGTCGCCGACCTGCCCGCCGCGCCACAACCGACCGGGTACGCGTTCTGCGAGCTGACCACCGCCGGTTCCGGCGCTCCCGACCTCACGCTGGTGCTCGCCGGTCTCGGCTTCGTCCACATGGGACAGGACGAGTCGAGCTCGGCCCGATTGTGGCAGCAGGGGGATGCCCGGATCGTGGTCCGGACGACCGGTTTCGGTGGCGTGCGGATCGGCGCGCTGGGTGTGGAGACCCCGGACCCGGCGGTCGCCGCGCGGCGTGCGGAACGGCTGCTCGCCCCGACTGACTCCGGTGGTGGTGCGGACCCGGCGGTCACCGCGCCCGACGGCGTCACGCTCGTCTTCTGCCGCCCGGGAAGCGACTGGATGGCGGACTTCACGGCGGCGGAGCCCTCGGCGGTGCACACCTGCGGCATCACCGGGATCGACCACGTCTCGCTCACCGAGCCGTTCGACGACTTCGACCGCACCGCCCTGTTCTACCGGGCCGCGCTCGGCCTGCGCCCGGAGCCCGAGACCGAGTTCGCCGCACCGTTCGGCCTGATCCGCAGCCGTTCGGCGACCGATCGCGACCGGCGGATCCGCATCGCGCTGAACGTGGCGGCGCTGCGGCGCGGCGACTGGGCGCCCGCCGTGCCCGACCCGCAGCACATCGCTTTCACGTCCGAGGACGTGGTGGCCAGTTCTCGGGCGATGCGTGCGCTCGGCGCGCCCCTGCTCGACATCCCCGACAACTACTACGACGACCTCGACGCGCGCTTCGCCTTGCCGCCCGGGCGACTCGCCTCGTTGCGCGAGTGCTCAGTGCTCTACGACCAGGACGAGCACGGCGAGTTCCTCCACTTCTACACGCACATGCTGGGATCGCACCTGTTCTTCGAGGTCGTCCAGCGCATCGGCGGGTACCAGGGCTACGGCGCGGTCAACTCGCCGGTGCGGATGGCCGCACATCGCCAGTTCCGGTTGACCCGGGAAGCCGCCGACCGACCCGATCCCCGCCCGCGCTGAGCACGAGCGCGTCGAAGTGGCGCATCATCCGGTCCGCGTCGGGCTCGCGGCCGGTGAAGAGCCGGAACGCCTCCGCAGCTTGGAACACGACCATGCCGCCACCGTCGAGCACCCGACAGCCCCGCGCGCGTGCCGTCCGGAGCAGTTCGGTGGCCAGCGGCCGGTAGACCACGTCGGCCACCCAGAGCCGCGACGTGATCAGGTGCGCGGGCAGCGGCAGTCCCGGGTACGCGGTCATCCCAACGGGTGTGGCGTTGACCAGGCCGTCCGCGTCGTGCAGCACGCGGGCCAGCGTGACGTGGTCGTCGTCAAGGCGTCCGGCCAGGGCGCGGTCCGGGCGGAAGCGGTCGCGCAGGGAGCCGACGAGCACGTCACCGCGGTGGCGGTCGGCGTCGAAGACGTGAACGGCGCCCGCGCCCGCTTCCAACAGCCCGTGGGCGGCCGCGGCCCCGGCGCCGCCCGCGCCGAGGAGGACCACCTGATCGAGCGGGGCGTCGGGAAGGCCCAGCCGGAGGTTCCGGGCGAAGCCGGCGAGGTCGGTGTTGTGGCCGATGGCCTTGCCGTCGGTGAAGACCACCGTGTTGACCGCTCGCAGCGCGGCGGCTTCGGGGGACAGCCCGTCGAGGTGGCGTAGCACGACCTGCTTGCACGGATGGGTGATGTTGAGGCCGTCGTAGCCGGTCAGCCTCGCGGCGGCCAGGAGGTCGCCGACGGCCGCCGCCGGCAGACCGAGGACGATCAGGTCGAGCGTGCGGTACAGGCAGCGCAGCCCCGACTCGTCGGCCTCGCGTTCGTGCAGCGCGGGGCTCAACGACGTCCCGATACCCGACCCGACCAGGCCGATCAGGAAACGGTCCTCGTCGCATACTCCCGCCACAGCCGCCACCCCGTTCGCGATAATGAACGTACTAGATAGTTACTTGTACTCCATTCGTCCCCCTCGCGAAAGACGAGGCATGCGCTCGCAGTGAGCCTTTCCAACCCCATCCGGCGTTGAGGTGGAGTGTGAGGACGGCTCTGGTCAGGTCGGTGATACGGGTGGTGGAGCAGCGGAGTCTGCGCAGCAGCCGCCAGTTCTTGAGGGTGGAGACGGCGCGTTCGCCCTGTGGGGTGCCAGATGTCCGACACATGGCCTGACGTGGGGTTAGGCGGCTGCGTGCTCGTACTCGTTGGTCGGGCCGCCGAGGATTGGTCGACGGCGTAGTGAGGTGTGGTCCGGCTCTGCGATCGGCTGGTCCGGTTGTGGTGGTGCGAGTTGTAGGGCTTGGTGTGGTCTGCGGTGGTTGTAGTGGTTCGCGTAGTGCTGCAGCACCACCTGTAGGTGGTGTTCGTTGATGATGAGCAGTCAGTCGGTGGCTTTGCGTCGGACGGTTTTGGCGAACCGTTCGGCGTAGGCGTTGGCGCGTGGGCACCGTGGTGGCATCTTCACGACCTGGATGCCGGTGGCGGAGAAGGCCGCGTCGAACGAGGCGGTGAACTGACCGGCTCGGTCGCGGATGAGGAACCGGAGGTCGTCTGCCCCGGTCTCCGAAGTCATGAGCAGGTTGCGGGCTTGTTGGGTGGTTCATGCCCCGTTGGGGTTGGTGGTGACGCCGAGGATGTGGATGTAGCGGGTGGCGACGTCCATCACGAAGAACACGTAGATCCGCTTGAGGGTGACGGCGCAGTCGACGTGGAAGAGGTCGCAGGCCAGAAGGCTCGCGGCCTGCGTGCGGAGGACCTGTGGCCAGGAGGTGTCGGTGTCGCGGTGGGGCGCGGGTGGTATCCGCAGGCGCTTGAGCACGCGGCGAACCGTTGACGCGGATACCCGGTGGCCGAGCTTGAGCAGTTCGCCCTGGATCCGGAGGTAGTCCCAGCCGGTGTTCTCGCGGGCCATGCGTTCGACCAACGCCACAGTGGTGTCGTCGACAGGTGGGCGGCCCGCGCGGTGGGGGTGGGACCACTTCCTCGCGACCAGGCGCCGGTGCCATCGAAGAAGGGTGCCCGGCGTCACCAATCGGTGCTCGCGCAGCATCCGGGGAGTCGGCGCGCCAACTCGGCGAGCACAGCTCGATCGGCCCACTCCAGCCGCGGGCGAGGGTTGATCCGGCGCAGCAGGGCGACTTCGTGCCGTAGCACCAGCAGCTCCACGTCCTTGCCCGCCGATGACCGGCCGAGCAGAACCAACCAGCCAACCCGGACATGGTCCCAACGCGGCGACACCCCGCTCTGCCAGCGGCGATGATTCTTCGAGCGGCACAAGGTCCGCGGCATCCGCAGGTCCTAGCAACGCCCGGAACTCCGCTTCGGCGCGTGCCGGCTGCACGGTGCGGTTCAGTTCCGTTAAGACCCGTACCTCAGACCTGGTGGTTTTTGTGCTCCGACTGCCACCGAATGATCCACCGCACGGCTGCGCCCGCCTCGGTCCAACTCATCAAAACGGGACAACCCCAGTCAGGGTTGCTGATGGTGCGGCCGGGGCCTCGCACGGACCCAACTGTGGTCCTCGGTAAGGAACGCGTCCAACTCCAAGCCCGCTTCGCGCAGGCAGAAGGCGAGTCGCGCGTCGTCGAGTTCGTAGTCGGGGGTCGTCTGGGTCCAGACCTGGCCGTTGAGCCTGTACTCGATCGTGGCGACGACCAGTTCGTCGCCAGTGCGGCGGACGTCGGTGACCGTCACGGTCAGACCCCCATGCTCGATGTGCCACCCGTGTGCCTGTCGAAAATGTCATCCGTGCAGGTCAGGTGATATGGCAGGGTTACTGAAGATGGTGCCGGGCCGCTGCTGTGAGGGACCCGCTGGACAGCGCGAACCTGTAGTGCGCTCGACGGGGACGGGCGAATTCTGATGAGGCCGCAATAGTGCGTAATCGGGGTTGGCGTGGTCGGCTATGTCTTGCGGTCACGGGTGGTGTGGGGGAGTGCTTCATGCGCGAGAGTTCGCGAGGGACCGGTGCTGAAGTCGGTCAGCGCGGATACGCGTCGTCCGCTGGTGTGGTTGTGCAGGCGGGCCGCGACGTGGTGGTCACCGTCGAGCATCACGTTCACCATCGCGGTGCGCTTGCCCTGCCTGTACGTGTCCTGCTGATGTTGCTGGTCTGCGTGGCGGGAGTTGTGTTCGTCCTGCGTGGTGGGGTGTTCGTGTGGGCTGCTCCCGGCGCGGTGGTGCTGGTGGCCCTCTTCTCGCTGTGGCCTGTAAGGCGCGGAACTCCCACTGGTCGAGTCTTCCTCGTGATGTCGACGTTCACGCAGAAGTACTGGGTGCTGGACTTCCTGCAGCGCTTGCACCGCTCCCTGGACCGCAAGGGCCTGGACCTGGTGCTGAAGGTGCCCGACCGGGATCACGACGCCGCGGCACTGGCCCATGACCTGCGCAGGGTGTTGACCGCCCGGAGCGGTTACGTCGGAGGGGTCGTCTGGCCGACCGAGTTGCGCCGGTCGCGTCCCGACCTCTTGGAGTTCTGCGCGGAAGTGGCGCTGCCGGTGATGTTCACCGACATGGAGCCGTTCGAGGACGAGAGCGACTATCCGGACAACACCGCGTTCGTGGGATACCGCGCCGAGGACCTGGGCGAGGAGGCGGGGCGTTGGTTGGTCGGGCACCTGCGTCGGTGTGGTGTGCGGAATCCGCACGTCCTCATCGTGGCCAGTCACGAGCACCCGGACCGGCAGAACCGCTGTGTGGACCTGCTGCGGGCGGAGTTCGACGGCATCTCGATCACCGTCGATGACACGTGCGACTTCCGCCGCGCACGGGCTCATGACGCGGTGCAGACCCACATCCGGTCGTCCGGGGAGCCGCTCGACGCCGTGTTCTGCACCAGCGACGACATGGCACTGGGCGCCGTCGACGCGATCCGCGCGAACGCCTCGCCCAGCACGAGCGACACGGTGGTGGTCGGCATCGACGGAATTCCCGAGGTCCTGAATCTGATCACCTCGGCCACGAGCCCCTTGCGGGCCACGGCGGTCCAGGACACGCACCGGCTCGCCGAGTGCGCTGTCGAAGTGCTCCAGAAGATGCTCGAACGGCGGCGAACAGCGAAGCGCACCATCCTCAAACCCCAAATTTTCCACGTGCCCTGGATAACCGAGTTCGCTTGATGCGTGCACAGGCGTTCGACGCCCGCTGCGGGTCGACACAGGCCCGTCTTGGGAGGAAGATGGGAGGAAATGGGAGAAGTCAAGGTGGGACAACAGGATCGAGCTGCGCTCAAGTGCGTCCAATCGCACTGCCGCGACCTGCCGATTTGATGTTTTCGCAGGTCAGGTCATGATTCGATCCACCCTGGGGGAGGAGGCCGTGCGACTTACCATGTGGATGAGTGGTCGTCTCTTCGGGTTTGGCTGAAGTTGACCTGCATGAAGTGCGGTCGGATCGTATCGCGGTGCTGTCCAGGATGACTGTTGGGGTGTTGGGCCACATCGCGCAGCTGGTCTTCACGGGCGTGGGGTCGAGCCGACCACCGGTGTGGCGTCGGCCAGCGCGTCCGGAAAATCCCTGCGTGCGCGGGGACGAGGGCGATCCGCTGCCACACGGCGTCGTCGAGCCGGGAACACCCCGCGTGCGCGGGGTCGAGCATACTTTCGGTTCGATAGCTCTTCGGCCGCCCGCATCTTCAGTTGGCCGAGGCTTTCGACGTGGTGTGTCGAAGTTCTTCGGTCTGGGGTGCGCCATCATGGATTCGTCCGATTGAGTGACCACGTGGCGGTTCTCGGTGAAGCGCCCCCTCGGCGAGGCAGAGTCACCACAGACTTGGCCCTGGGAGGAGAGTCACCTTGTCCGCACTGACCGCCGACATCCCGTTCGGGCCCTTCGAAGGGGTATCCATCCGGGCGTATGCGGCGCGGTCCAAGCAGGCGCGGCTGCACTCCGGTCGTGACTGCTCGTCGCTGAGCGGGGTCGACGCCGTCGAGGTCTCGGTGCCCCTGACGGCCTCTTCGGTGAAGCGGATGTGCAGTGGGTGCGCGCGTTCACCCAGGTGGGCTCGGCCCACCACGTCGCTCGGGGTGTTCCTCGAAACCCTCATGGGCGTGGGGCTTCTCCACGAGTTGTCCAGCTACGGGCCGGAAGATCTGGCCGACGACCTCGAAGGGCGCAACGTGGCGGGAGCCGCGGAGTTGCTGCGTCTCGGCGAGTACCCCGAGGACGAGGAGGACGAGGCGGCCTGGAAGGCTCACGAAGAGGCGCGCTTCGTCAGGGACGAGTTGTTGCTGCCGTTCTGGCTGGGCGCTGCGGAGAGCTTGTACAGGGCGCACGAGGTGGTCGCCCGCTACCCCTGGTTGTCGGACTGGGCGCGTCCCCGTCTGGCGGCGAAGGCCGCGTACGCCGAGGAGTTGCGCGCCGCGTTCGCCGACATGGTCGTCCCGGGGAATCTCCTCGACGCGGCTGCCGCAGCACAGCTCTCACAACCGGAGTTGCCCGTCGACCGGGTCGAGTTCTCAGTGCTCGGGGATCCCCGTCGTGCCCTGACCAACCTGTGGAAACGGTGGCAGGCCGAAGCTTCCTCCCGGTGGACCCGCCTGGAGGAGCACACGTCGGCCGAGTGGCACGTTCTCGACGCCGCGATGGGCAACAAGCGCAAAGGACGCCCCGAGGCGGAACAGGCTCTGCGTGAGCTGACCGGTCGGTGGACCGCCGCGGCCCGCGCCTTGAGCGGCGAGTCCGGCACTCTGCCCGACCGCTGGCTGATCGCCACGTTGCCTACACCGGACAAGCGCCACCCCAGGTTGGCAGAGCTGGTCGCCCTGCTGCCCCGGTGGCACCTGGGGGTCTTGGCCGTGCACACCGTCGCCGTCGACTGGAGGTCGCGCACCGTGCTCCTCCGGGCGCCCGACCTCGTCGGCCGGGTGCTGCTCGACGACCGCGTCCTGCGGTGTGAGCAAGTCGACCGGCCGGACGAGCCCGCCGTCGCCCTCGACGAGTGGAACAGCGAGGAGCGGGCTCCCGATGCGCTCCAACCGGGGGTCTTGGACGACGGTCCCGTGGCCGACCGACGAACGATCAGTTCCGACCAGGCCGAGGCCCTCGGTGAGACCAGCGCCGGCCACCAGCTCTACCTGGTCCAGTCCTCAGCAGGTGTCGAGGTCGTCCACCTCGACGCGATCGCCAAGCGCGGCGACCCAGCCTGGCGCGGTGTCCTGCTGACCGGCGCGGACGACCTGCCCCGGTCCTTGGTGGAGCCGTGGCTGGCCGAGATCAGCTCGTGGGACGAGAACAGCCGGTTCGACCCGCTGGGCACCCAGGACGGCGAACACCAGCTCGTTCGCTTGAGTTTCGGAGGCCCGCGGGAGATCGAGGCCGATCTGCGAACCTTGGCCCTGGCACGCATCGCACCCGACCTGCGCAGGATCAACACCGAACACGGGCAATCCCTCCGATGGTCGGTGTGGCGCGCGTTGCTGTCCCCTCACCAGCTCGACCTCACCCCGTTCAGGTCCCCGCAGGAGCAGGGGACGCGCCGCAGATCAGGACTCGGCCTGCCCTTGGCCGTGCTGTCCCACGTGCAGCTCTACACGACGAACTACCGCCCCGAGTACTACCGCAAGGGGCACTCGCCCTACTGCAGCCACGCCCGCCGGCAGGACAGCCTCGACATGGGCTATGACCTGCTCTCGGTCGCGGAGCTGCTCGTGCTCAAGCAACCGGACTGGTGCGGGAAGTGCGGCGGCTATGCCGTGCGCAGGCTCGATGACGTCCAACTGCGCTATTACCGATCGGCGCACCAACTGCTGGAGATCAGCGAGCAGCTCGATCGGCACCGGGAAGGCGACGACGTCGAAGACCTGCGCGCCGAACTGGACGAAGTCGCGAACCTCCGACTCGGCCGCGGCCACGACTACGGCGTGGACATGCAGGAGTGGCAGGAAGCGGTGCGGACCCTGCGAGGGCGGCTGGACGGTCGATCGTAGGAGAAGTCGCTTTCGGCGAAGGGAACGCGACCGACGTCATGATTGCCGTTCGTCGATCAGAATTGACGAGTGTGCCTGCCGAAAACTTCATCCGTGCAGGTCGGGCGGCGTGGTGGTACTCGTTGAGGATGCCGCCTAGTCGTTGCCGTCGGTGGATGTCAAGTCGGATGACGGCTGCTTGATTTGAGTCACGTGACTGAGCAGGAGGGGGCGGACGAAGGAGAGTCCGTTGTGCCGCAACAGGGTTGGCATGACTTGAACTGGGCTCAACGAAGCTAACTCGGAGTCTCTGGCGACTTTTTCCGCAGGTCAGGCCTTGATCAGGTCCACTCCGGGGGAGGAGTCCGTGCGACTTACCACGTGGACAAGTGGTCGTCTCTTCAGGCTCGACTGAAGGCGACTCGTGGTGTGCTGTATGACTATATCGCCTTGTTTGACAAGTCTGTTCGAGGTGCTTCTTGAGAGCGGCTGAGGCTTTACAGCGAGGCGTCGCGCGACTGACGCCATTGGTGATTCTGATGGTGGGGATGTTATCCAACTCTTCGGGCGGCGACGTGATCGGCGGCCATGATCGCGCCGGTGTCGTAATGGATCAGGACCGTGAGCGCAGCACCAGGTCCGGCTCGACCGCGACCGCAGGCAGCTTCGACGTCGACGCCCAGTCCTGAGCAGAACGCGTCGGCACGGGCGCGCCGCTCCGGCTCGCCCAGGGTGGCCTGAAGACAGGTCGTCGGTGCAGCAGCACGGCATCCGGCGGAATCGCCGCGTCCTCGCGCGGCCGGACCACCGCAGTGGCGGTCTCCTGTCCGCCGTCGGAGCTGATCTCCCAGTCCGTGCCCGGTAAACGCAACACCATCGGCTCTGAGGTGCCCACGATGCGCAGACCTCATCCTGGCCATGTTGCGCGACTCACAGTGGTTGAGCATCGCCTGCCCGCTGGAGGTCAACGTCTTCCAGCGTACCGAGAGTGTGCAGCTGTTGCCTCGGCGCGACCCGGAGCTGAGTGGAGAACGCCGACAGCCTGGCCCAGGGGTTGGGCGACCTGCCGCTGGTGATCGCGTAGGCGGCGGCGCGGCGGGTGGAGACGTGCATGCCCGCCGCCGAGTACCTGGAATTGCTCGCCGAGAAGCAGTTGGAACTGCTCAACGTCACCAGCGTCCTCGACTACCTCGAGTTGGTGGTGGCGATGTGGGACCTGGACTGGTCCCGCACGGTGGTCAATGCGGCCACCGTGCGGGCCAAAGGGCGACTTCATCGGCTGCACCCCCCGGTCGACTGGGGGTGGATCGGCGGGCCCACGCACAGTCGACCGTCCAAGACGTCGATGTCACATGGCATGGTTTTCACGGCATGATCTGAAGCATGGTTGACGGGCACGGCGAAGCGCCGGCGGGCGACGTGTCCAACAGCGTTGTCGGCGGGGCCCCGGACATGGTGTTGCAGGCCGGGGTGATCGAGGGTGATGTCTACCAGTACGGCCATCCGCCCCGCACGACCGCTCGGTTGCCGTACCGGTTCGGGCGGGTCCCGCCGCGGGCGGACGCCTTCCAGCCACGCACGCTGCCGATGGACGTGGGCGATGCCCGCACCGTGGTGTTGTCGGGCCCGGGTGGCGCGGGCAAGACACAGGTCGCCGTCGATCACGCCGAGACCGCATGGACCGCTGGATTGGTGGACCTGCTGGTGTGGGTGACCGCGACGGACCGGGGCACGGTAATGGCCGACTACGCGACGCTCGCGGCGGACTTGACCGGGGTGGAGGACACCGACCCGGCCGCGGGTTCACGACGACTGTTGGGCTGGCTGGTCTCCACTCAGGTGCGCTGGTTGATCGTGTTGGACGACCTCAGAGTGCCCAGTGACGTCAACGGGTTGTGGCCGCCCAGAAGTGGATCCGGGCGGACCCTGGTGACGACGCGCAGGTCGGACGCCGCGTTACGCGGTGGTCGACACGTGGTGCCCGTGGGGATGTTCGAGCCCGACGAATCCGCTGCCTACCTGGCGGCCAAGCTGGTCCCACACCCTGGGCTCGAGGCTGGTGCGGTGGAGTTGGCTCAGCGAATGCGACACCTACCGCTGGCGTTGGCGCAGGCAGCGGCCTATCTGATCGACCGGCAACTGACGTGCGTGGAATACGTGCGAAGATTCGACGACACGCGGCGGCGGTTGGCGGCGTTGTTGCCCGAGCCTGGCGCGGTACCCGACGAGTACCAGGCCACCGTTGCGACGACGTGGTCGATGTCGGTGGACCTGGCCGACCGGCTGGCGCCAGAAGGGCTGGCGGGACCGTTGTTGGAGGTCGCGGCTCTACTGGACCCGGACGGGATACCCGCTGCGGTGCTGGCCGCGCCTGCGGTGCTGGGCCACCTCGCCGGCGTCACCGGGCGGAATGTGGGCGCCGAGCAGGCCCGGGACGCGTTGACCTGCTTAAGTCGCCTGAGCCTGGCGACCTTCCGGCCTGACCGAGTCCACGGGGAAGTCCGCGTCCACAGCCTCGTTCAACGCGCTACCCGTGACGCGGTGGGCGACGAGCGCCTGGCGGCGTTGACGGACACGGTGGCGAAGGCGCTGTTGGAGGTGTGGCCGTCCGTTGAGATCGACGCGCAGCTGGCAGAGGCGTTGCGCGCGAACGCGGCGGCCCTGCACAAGGTGGCCGCGCAGTGGTTGTGGTCGAGGTGCTGTCCTCCGGTGTTGCGGCGGATGGCGGACAGCCTGGCAGAGGCCGGTCGACCGAGCGAGGCGCGCGATCACCTCGACCAGCTGGCGGAGACCGCAGCGGACAGGCTCGGTTCCGAGCACCGGGATACGCTCTCCATCCGCGCGGGCGCCGCGACCTGGGCAGGCCGTGCCGGACTGCTCGCGGACGCGGTGTTCCGGCTGGAGAGGCTGGTCGCCGAACAGGAGCGAGTGCTTGGTGAGGACGACCAGGACACGTTGAACTCTCGCAGCGAGTTGGAGTACTGGCGGATCCGACGCCAGTTGACCGCCTATGCCGTGATCCGAACACCCACCGAAGCACTGGCGGAGATGCACAAGGTGCTGACCGACCAGATCCGGTTGCTGGGGCGCTTGCACGCGGACACGATGGCGACCAGGGGCCGGATCGCGTCGATGCGAGCCGAGATCGGTGAGCCTGCCGCCGCCGCGGACGCCTTCGAGCGGTTGCTGAACGACCAGGTACAGGTGTTCGGGTTGAAGCACCCGTGGACCCTCGCCACTCGGAACAACCTGTGGACGAGCCGAGCAGAAGCCGGTCGAGCCGAGGCGGCATTGTCCGCGTTGCGTGAACTGCTGGTGGAGTTGACGCGAGTCTTGGGCGCGAGGCACGTGGACACGCTGACGGTGCGCAACAACATCGCGTTCTGGCAGGCCGAACTCGGTGACGTAAACGGGGCGACGACGGCGCTGCGCGAGTTGGTGGCCGACCAGACCAGGGTGTTGGGCCCCAGACATCCCCTCACGTTGACGACACGAGGTCATCTCGCCCGAAGACTCGGCGACGCCGGCGACGCGCAGGGCGCGTTGATGGCCTTCGAGAAGCTGTTGGCCGACCGACTGGACATGACGGATGGTGCCGACTCGGAAGTACGCACGACACGCAGCAACGTCGCTTACTGGCGCTACATTGTCGGCGATCATCACTCGTGACCATGCGCGACGGAAGATCCGTAGCGCATGTCGGGCAATGCGGCCCTGTGCTTTCCGAAAACGTTGACCATGCAGGTCAGGCGGATGGTAGTACTTGTTGAGGATGCCGCCTTATGGGGTGTCAGAAGTCGGCCTCGCAGGTCTGACCTGCGAATTGAACCGCTGCAGCTTCGACTGTCGATCGAGCGGTGTTGATGGTGCAGCCGTCGCGACTACGGCCGTATGGCTCCAACGGGCCGTGCCACTTGATTCGCGCTCAAGCGGCGGAGGCCGCCAGACCTTTTAGCCGGTTTTCCAGCAGTCCATGATCTCTTGCGGTCCCCAGATGAGGTTGGCGTCGTCGGTGTCGATGTCGGTGCCGGACAGGGATACGACGGCGAGTCCGGAGCGGGCTGGTTCGTAGCCGGGGATGTGGTTGGCGGAGTGACGGAGGGTTTCGAGGTCGTGGCGGTCGAATGTGCTGCCGATCCATTTGATCGAGCCTGCGAAGTCGATGCGGCCGGCGACGGGGGAGTGGTCGGCTCCGACGAGGTCGATCTCGGGGTTGTGTTGTCGGTTCCACCAGCCGCCCACGGTGGCGGTGTCGGGCCAGGGCAGTTCGCCGGCCTGTCCGGCGAGTTCGAGTGCTTCGCGGATGAGTGGTTCGACGGCGCGTCCGCGCCAGCTGGTCCATTGGCGTTGCAGGACGCGGGCGCCGATGTGGGGGCGTCCGCGGCGGGCTTGTTCCTGGATGGCGCGTCCGATGGGCAGGTAGAAGCGCAGGCTGCTGTCGGCGATCCGGTAGAGGGCCGGTTTGCCGGGCTTGGTCGAGAGCGGGTGGTCCACCGCCAGGACGCGTTTCTCCTGGGTCAGCCGACGCAGCAGCGGCGACAGCGTTCCGGAGGGGATGTGTCCCTGGTTGCTTCCGGCGGTGGCGGCGATGTTGGCGTGGGTGCGGTTGTCGCCGCCGATCGATTCCACGACGCGGTGGGCCTGGTCGGGTGAGGGGAACTCGGCCAGCAGGGAGGATTCCGGCACGCCGAACAGCGGTGCGGCCGGGTCGTCGCATTCCCTGCGCAGGAAGTCGGCCGGTGGCATGGCGTGGGGCCAGCTGCGGATGATGCCGGGCAGCCCGCCGGTGACGAGGTGGGCGTCGATGGCATCGGCTGCGTCCAAGCCGAGGGCGCGGCCGGTCTCGGCGGGGTTGAGCGGTCCGAGCACGAGGTTGTCCGCGCGCCCGTAGAAGGGGCGGTCGTAGGCGGTGAGGCGCTCCATCATGTGCAGGTCGCTGCCCAGCAGCACCAGCAACACCGGGCGGCGTGACCACAGCCGGTCCCACGCGGTCTGCAACGCGCCGTCGAAGACCTCGTCCTGTTCGGCCAGCCACGGCAACTCGTCGAGCACCACGACCGCCGGGGTGTCCGGCAGCGTCGCGCCCAGGACGCGGAACGCGTCGGGCCATCCGCCGGTGACCCCGGTGGGCGGACCGACCTGTCCGGCGGCCAGGGACGAGTCGGCGAGCTCGGCGAGGAAGGCGGTGGTCGACTCGACCGAGGACGCGCCCTTGGTGGCGGCGAAGTAGATGGGATCTACATAGATTGCACCTACGTGCATGGAGGGAGCTGTGGAGGTCCCGCGCTTCCGTTGGCCCTCGCTTCTCCTGAGTGCCGACTGTCTTCGAGGGCCGGGAGTCGACACCGCGGTCAGGCCCTGCGCGCCGACCGGGTGCGATTCGAGCTTCTACGGTCAAGTCGCTTGCATGGTGCAGGCGGTGGGATGAGCACCTCGTTGCTGGCGAGCATTTCGTCCGCTTGGATTACGCACATGTGTTCGACGGCCGCGGCGGTCGACATGGGCCTGCTGCGGGAGGAAGATGGAAGGAAACTGGGAGAATTCACTATGAGCGAACTGCGCTGAAGTGCATTCAACCGCACCGCTGCGACCTGGCTGGGGTCAAGGGTTCGCAGGTTCGAATCCTGTCGTCCCGATGGTCGAATAAAGCCCGCCGGCTTGGGGAGTTTTACCAGGTCAGCGGGCTTTTTCGTGTGCTGGTGTTGATCTTCATTCGGTCGCGGAGCGGTAACTTTGCGATCTTGGTGAACGGTGTTCAGGAGCGAAATCCGGAGCGGGCGGCTGAGGTGGGTGTCGGCTGCTTGGTCGGTGGTGGCAGCGGTTGTGGTGGTCGGGTGGTGGCGATGCCTTGGTGGGGTCGGTGGGTGTTGCAGTACTTCTCGTACTCGCGCAGGGCGTGGAGTAGGTGCTGTTGGTTCCGGATGAGGGTGCGGTTGGGGAGTTCTCGGCGGCAGCTGCGGATCCGGCGTTCCACGATCGCGTTCATCCGCGGTATCCGGACACCGGTGAGGATGACCTGGATGCCCGCGTTGGCGAGGATGTCGTCGAACAGGGCGGGGTACTTGCCGTCGTGGTCGCGGATCAGGAGCCGTGTGGTGCTGCTCGCGTCTTCGAGGTCCATGACGAGGTTCCTGGCGGCTTGGGTGACCCGGGAGGCGGTCGGGTGTGCGGTGGCGCCGAGGACGCGGATCCGGCGGCTGGCGTGCTCGATGACCGCGAGCACGTACAGGCGGGTTCCGCTCACCGTGCGGGTCTCGAAGAAGTCGCAGGCCAGGAGCGCCTCGGCCGGCGAGCGGAGGAAGGGCGACCAGGTTCGTCGAGACGCGCTCGGGAGCCGGGGCGACCCCGGCGTCTTTGAGGATCTGCCGGACGGTGGACGCGGCGACTGCGATGCCGAGGACGGGCAGTTCGCCGTGGATGCGGCGGTAGCCCCATGCGGGATTCTCGCGTGCCGGTCGCAGCGCCAGGAGTCGGATCGAGCGGATGGTCCGTGAGCGGCCGGGCCGCTTGGGACGGGAGCCGGCTGCGTGGCGGAGGTCGAGGAGGTCCCTGTGCCAGCACAGGATCGTTTCCGGACGCACCGGTGATCGGAGCCGACGAAGCGTGGCGACGGGGAGTCGGAGCGGCACAGCGGTCACCATGCCGTGCTGGTCGATGCCATGGCGGATGGCAGCCGTGCCCGTGAGCGCTTCGAGGACTTGGGCTTCGTACGGCCCTCTACCCGCGTGGGTGGGATTATCGGCAGGCACAACCTCTCGGACCGGTGTCAGGGCTTCTCGAAGTGTTGGTAGTCGATCGGCGTGTCCCAGGAGCCGCCCCAGGTCCAGCCGCGTGTGGTGAATGCCCGCTCGGTGGTGTCGCCCGCGTGGATCATGCCGGGCGCGTTCTGGGTGCGGTCGACGTAGGGCGCGCCGTTGGGCGGGTAGACCGCGCCGCTGCGGGAGATGTAGGGGTTCTGCACGGGGTTGATGTCGATGGCCCGTCCGTAGGAGTGGTTGGACCAGGCGGTGCCGCCGGTGATCGCCCGGCAGTTGAACGCCGAGGTGTTGTTGGCCGCCATCGACGCGTCGTCGTCGGAGTTGTACTTCTCGATCGTCTCCATCCGCTGGATGGGGAACCGGTCGAAGTACAGGTCGGCGAAGACGCGGGCGACCTCGACCGCGAGATCGGCGTTGACCACCAGTTCGCCGCGGCGCACCGCACCGTCGAAGCCCGCGAAGTTCAGGCTGATCAGCCGTAGCTGATCGGGTCCGACTGGGCAGCCTTCGCGCCAGCTGGAAGCGAGCCGCTTCGCGGTGACCGGCTTGATGACGGCGACGTAGGGCGGGAGACCACTGCCGGCCGGTGCGGCGAGTTCCACGGTCCGGGCAGCGGTGGCGGACGCCGGCGTGGCACCGACCAGGACCGCGGACGCGGTGAACGTGATGAGCGCGAAAACTCGGGTTCTCAACTTCACGGGAATTCCTCTCGATCTTTGCTGCGCCGGAATGGGAACTGCACGGGCACAGTCCGACGACCACCGGGAGATATGCCGATGCGTGACGTCCGCTCATGCCGCTGACCGGTCATGTGTGTGGCGACGTGGTCGTCTCCAGGCCGTCCGCGCTCGTGATCGTGCAATTCGCCGCGGCGGCGCTGTCGGGCGTTGGGCGTCGGAATGGTCGCCCGGTTCCTCGGCAGGGAGGTGGTGGCGGCCATGATCGTGCCGGTGTTGTGGTGGACCAGGCCCTTGAGGGGGCAAGGCCGAGCGCGGCACCCGCTTGGGCTCGGCGGTGGGCGTTGCGGCCCAGTCCGACCGGTGCTCGCCGGCGCGGGCGCGCCGCTCTGGCCCGCCGGGGTGGCCTCGGACAGGTCGTCGGTGCCGCAGTGCAGTTCCGGCAGGATCGGCGCGCCTCCTGCACGGCCGGACGACCGCGGTGGCTGGTGTAGCGGGCGGCGGGCAGTCCCCACAGCGTCGATTCCCGCCGCCAAGCGGGCATCCCGCGTTCGTCGACCAGTCGGCGGCCCGGCGGGTCGTACCGGTAGGACCACCTCGTGCCGTCCGGCCGGGAGACCGACCTCGACCACGCGACCCGACGCGTTCGCGCCGTCGCCGCGCCTCGGAGTGCCCGCAGCAGTGGGCCCGCGTCAGTTCGGTGCGCACAGCTCGAAGGCTCGAAGGAACTCGTCGTTCTCGCTCGGCGTGCCGATCGACACCCGGACGGCACCCTCGATCACGGAGCTCCGGTCTCGCAGCTTGATGCCTTGCTCGGCCATGGCGGCGCACAGGCGCCGCGGTTCCTCCGTGCGCAAGAGGAGGAAATTGGCGTCGGAGACGAGGACGTCGATCACCGCCGGCAACCGCAACAACGCCTCGCGCACGCGCTCCCGCTCGGCCACGACGCGGGCGATGTTGCGGCGCCCGTAGGCGATGCCGGCCGGTGAGATCGCGGCGTCGATGGCGCGGATGGCGGTGACGGTGAGCGGGTACGGCGGCATGATGCGGCGCAGCACGCCGATCACCTCGGGGTGGCCCAGCGTGATGCCGCAGCGCTCGCCGGCGAGGCTGTACTCCTTCGACAGCGAACGGACGACGACGAGGTTGGGCTGGTCGGCGATCTCCCGGGCCAGCGACGGCCGACCCGAGTAGTCGACGTACAGCTCGTCGACCACCACCATCGCCCGTCCTCGCAGCTCCGCCGCCAGGCGCAGCACGGACGCCCGCTCCATCGCGTTGGTCGTCGGGTTGTTGGGCGAGCAGACGAACACGAGCTTGATCCGCTGGTCGGCGTCGCAGGCGGCCAGCATGGCGTCGACGTCGAGCTGGAACGACCCGGGCACGAGCGGCACCCGGCACACCCGCGCGCCCTGGATCTCGGCGGCGGTCTCGTACATGACGAAGGTCGGTGGCGTGATCAGGATGCCGTCCCGGCCCGCCGCGCAGAACCCGCGGACCAGCAGGTCGATGGACTCGTCGGCCCCGCGTGACAGGAAGATCTGCTCGACCGGGAGCCCGTAGATCTCGGAGAACCGGCTCAGCAGCGACGCCGGCTGCGGTTCCGGGTACCGGTTCAGGCCCTCCTGCTCGGGACCGCCGGGGAAGGGCGCGTAGGGGTTCTCGTTGGCGTCGAGGTGGATGCGGGCGGACTGGTCGCCCTCGACGCGCGCCGAGGTGTAGGGCCGCATCGCGTAGATCTCCGGCCGTACCAGCGACGCGATGTCCTCCACGACCCCTCCCTTCCCCGCGGCCTGATCCGCGACGACGCACCGTACCGGATGGGCGCGGTGGTCGGCGGAACGCATCACCGGGAGCCCCCGGCATACGCCTCCGCCTGGATGTCGAACAGCTCCGCGTACCGCTCGAAGAGCACGTGCTCCGCCTGCGGGTCGAGCGCCGAGGCCGGCTCGTCGAGGACGAGCAGGAGCGGACCGGTGCGCATCATGGCCCGGCTCACCGCGAGCTTCTGCCACTGGCCGCCGGACAACTCGACGCCCTGGGTCCAGGACTTGCCCAGGTGGGTGGCGAGTCCTTCACCCAAACCGGTGATGACGTCCTCGGCACGCGCTCGTTCGAGCGCCGCGTGGACCGCGGTCGCGTCGTCCCGGCGCGGCAGGTCGCCGACACCGACCACGTGACCGGCGGGGAGCTCGAACCGGACGAAGTCCTGGAACGTCGTGGCCAGCCCGGCCTGCCAGTCCGCGGCCGGGAAGGTCCCGACATCGACGCCGTCCAGCAGGATCCGGCCTTCAGCGGGCCGGTAGAAGCCGCAGAGCAGGTCGACGAGGGTGGACTTGCCCGCGCCGTTCTCCCCGACGATCGCCACGGTGGACCCGGCCGGCAGGCGCAGGCTGACGTCGTGGAGCACCGGTCGAGCGGTGCCGGGATAGGCGAACGACACGCCCGCCAGCTCGATGCCGGAGCCGATCCGGTCAGGCGCCGCCGACGTGGTCGCCTCGGCCTGTCCCGCGGTCGCCATCCGTCGCAGCCACCGCAGGCGCGTCATGCCCCGGACCATCCGCTGCAACTTGCGGAACAGCTCCAGCGCCGCGGTGACCTGGTGGTTCACCTGGACCGCCAGGACGATGACCAGCACCACGTCCCCGACGCCCGCGCGCCCGGCGACCGCCGCGCGCAGGACCAGCACGACCGCGCCGACGTAGGCGAGGCCGAACACGAGTTGCCCGCCCGCCTCGACCAGGGCGGCCCGCCGCTCGGCACGCCACAACACGGTCTCGACGGCGCGCCACAGCGCCGCGTGCCGGCCGCGCAGTTCACCTTGCAGGCGGAACAGGCGCACCTCCTTGGCCGGTCGCGCGCCGGTGGCCATCCCGAAGAGGTGGCTCGCCCGGCGGGTCTCGGCCGTCGACCCCTCCTCGGCGCGGTTGACGATCCGCTGAGCCCACCGGCTCGCCGGCACCGGTGGCAACGCGGCCGGCGCGAGCAGGAGGAGCCACGGGTTGACGGTGACCAGCAGCAACGCGGTGAAGGCGACCGAGGTCGCCAGCGACACCAGCGACATCAGGCCCAGCACGCCGTCGTGGAACTCGGCCATGCCCTTCTTCAACAGCTCCGGCTTGTCGGCGTACTCGGCGTCCTCGTGCTGCTCGATGCCGGGTGCGGCGTTCGCCAGGTCGATCAGCTCCCGCTCCAGGGAGATCGTCGCCAGCAGCGTGCTCGCGGCGTGGGCGCGAAGGAATCGTCGCCAGGAGGTGTCGCTGTCGCGCCGTGGCGCGGGCGGTGTCCGCAGGCGCTTGAGCACGCGGCGGATGGTCGAGGCGCCTGTCCGGTGGCCGAGCTTCGAGCAACTCGCCCTGGATGCGTCGGTAGCCCCGGGCGGGGTTCTCGCGTGCCAGGCGCAGCACCGGTAGTCGGGTCGAGCGGATGGTTCGTGGGCGGCCGGGTCGCTTGGGGCGGGACCTGATCGCGTGGAGGCGTGCGATGAGGTTGCGGTGCCGCCTCAGTGCCGTCAGCGGTTGGAGCCGACGAAGCGTGGCGGCCGGCAGTCGGTGCAGCAGTGCCGCGAGGAACGCTCGGTCGTCAGGGGAGAGCCGCGGACGGTTGGCGTTCCAGGATCGTGGTTTGGTGCCGCAGCGCCCGGATTTCCTCGTCCTTGTCCCGATCGCTCATGGGCAGCAGGCGTAGCAGCGCGAACGCGTTGGTCACGCGCCGAGCCTGGTGGACCCCACGGATCGGCAAGAGCGTTCCGGCGGGGTCATCCACGAGCATCGCCGTGCCGCACAACCCGAACGGGTGCCGTTCCTCGCACGCGCTGCGGCACCGCTCGCACCACGACGTCCTGGACGTGCGCATCCGGGGTGGCCGTCACCACCGAGACGACCGCCGCCGCGACCGATTCGGGCCGCAGGTAGTTCTCCGGCTCGTAGTCCAGACCCTCCTGGGCGCGGATCGACCGCTGCATGTCGGTGTCCACCCGGCCGGGGTACACGCTGGTCACCCGCAGGGTGGGTTCCTCGCCCCGCAGCGCGTCCGCGAACGCTCGCAACGCGAACTTGCTCGCGGCGTAGGCGCCACAGCGCGGATGGGCGTCGAGGCCCGCCGTGGAGTTGACCAGGACGACGTGGCCGCGCGCGGCGCGCAGTGCGGGCAGGAGTCGCCTGGTCAACTCCGCCACCGCGATCACGTTGGTCTCCATCGTGGTCCGCCACACCTCGGCGGAGGTGTCGGCGACCGCGCCGAGCGTCGCCACGCCCGCGCTGTGCACCAGCACGTCGAGCCGGTCGATCCCGCTGACGGCCGCGGCGGTGGCGGTGTGGTCGGTCAGGTCCGCGACGAACGGCCTGGCGGCGCGCAATCCGGCCGCACGGGTGCGCAGCGCGGCCTCGTCGCGTCCGCCGAGCAGCACCTCGTGCGTGTCCGCCAGGGCCCCGGCGATCGCTGCGCCGACGCCCCTGGACGCGCCGGTGACCAGGGCCAGCACGGCTAGTACGGACCTTGGAAGCCCGCGGTGACGGCTTCCAGGGCGGGGAGAGCGGGACCGGACACCTCGCACACCTCCAGGCACGCCCGCACGATCTGCGTGGCGCCCGCGTTGAACGCCTCCTCCAGCGGCCACGAGACCGGTGACGGGCAGTCCGGCGGCGTCACCCGGCGCACGGGGGCGCGCAGGGCCTGCGGGACGTTCTCGGCCACCACGGCCGCCACCTCGGCGCTGAACCCGTACCGCGCCCAACTCGTGTCGGCGACCACGAGCCGGCCGGTCCTGGCGACCGACTCGCAGATGATCGCGTCGTCCAGCGGCCGGATGCTGCGCACGTCGACGACCTCGACGCTCACCCCGTGGGTGGCGAGCTGGTCCGCGGCCCGCAGCGCCTCGTGCACCATCAGCGAGGCGGCCACCACCGTGACGTCGGTGCCGGGCCTCGCCACCCTGCCGACCCCGAACGGCACCGGTGTCATCGCCTCCGGCACCTCGCCCTCCAGCGAGTACAGGCTCCGGTTCTCGATCAGCACCACCGGCGTGTCGCCGGTCAGCGCCGCGACGAGCAGCCCCTTGGCGTCCGCGGGGGTCGCCGGGGTCGCCACGTGCAGGCCCGCGTAGTGGCCGAAGGTGGCGTGCGGGCTCTGCGAGTGGGTGGCGCCCTGCCCCCAGCCGCGGCCCACCACGCCGCGGGTGACCACCGGCGCGCCGCCCTTGTCGCCGCCGTACATGTACCGCCACTTCGCGGCCAGGTTCACCAGCGCGTCCATGGCGAGGAACAGGAAGTCCGCCCTGGTGTGGACGACGACGGGGCGCAAGCCCGCCACCGCGGCGCCGACCGCGATGCCCGCCGTGGCGTTCTCCGAGTTCGGCACGTCGACCACGCGCCGGGGACCGAACCTCTGGAAGGCTTCCTTGGTCGTGCCGTAGGTGCCGCGGAAGTCGTCCACGCCCTCGCCGACGACCAGCACCCGTTCGTCGGCCGCCATGCACTGCACGGTCGCCTCGGAGATGGCCTGCCAGTAGGTGAGCGCGCGCACGTCCTGCTCCCTCTCGCCGGTCATCGGGCCACCTCCGCGTACGCGCCGTCCAGCAGGTCGGCGACCACGGGGAACGGCAACGCCCTCGCGTGCGCCACGGCGGCGCTGATCTCGTCGCGGGACTCGCCCTCCCACTGCCGCACCAGCTCGTCGATCCCCGGCTCCTCGGCGCGGACGGAGGCGACCGCCCGCCGGATGGGGCACCTCTCCACCCACTCGTCGATCTCCTGCGCGGACCGGTAGCCGTGGTGGTGGTCCCAGCCGGGTCCGACGTGTTCGCGCCAGCGGTAGGTGGACAGTTCGAGCAGCGCCGGCCCGCCGCCCTCCCGGCACCGCCGCACGGCGTCCTGCGCCGCCGCGTGCACCGCGAAGACGTCGTTGCCGTCCACGGCCACCGCGGGCACCCCCGCGGCCTCCGCCCTGCCGCGGACGGACGTGCCCGCCGGCTGACGGGTCGCGAGCGGGGACGAGATCGAGTACAGGTTGTTCTCGCAGACGAAGACCACCGGCACGCGGTGCACGGCGGCGAAGTTCAGCGACTCCGCGAAGACGCCCTCCTCGGTGGCGCCGTCGCCGAAGAACGTCAGCGCGACCCGTGCCTCGCCGCGCAGGGCGAACGCCCAGCCGCTGCCGACCGCCACCGAGATCATCTCGCCGAGGATCGCGCCGGAACCGGCGAACCCCACCGACTGGTCGATGAGGTGGATCGACCCGCCCCTGCCGTGCGAGCACCCGGCCTCCCTGCCGTACAACTCGGCGACCAGCGCGGTGAGGTCGCCGCCCTTGGCCAGGTACGGGGCGTGCGTGCGGTGCGCGGCGTACACCCAGTCCTGTGCGGACGTCGCGGCGAGCACCCCCACCGCCGTCGCCTCCTGGCCGATCGAGAAGTGGATGGCGGTCCGCATCTCCTGTTCGTCGCGGTAGTGGTCGGCGAGCACCTCCTCCACCACTCGGATGCGCACCATCTCGCGGATCAGCCGCGTGCGGTCGGATGTCACGGTCGGAGTGCTCCTCTGGTTGCGGGGGTGCTCTCGTACCAGTAGCTCGCGGAGGTGCGGCGGCGGCGCAACGGGTCGGCGGAGAGCCGGACCGGCAGGGCGACCGGCGGCGGCACCGGCAGGTGGACGAGCAGGGGACAACCGGTCCGCGCGGGGAACCCGGTGGTCTCCCGCGCGAGCTCGTCGCACCACCGCGCGAGTTCTCCCGCCGCCCAGCGGGAACCGCGCGGCACGTGGTCGCCCTGGTCGTGCCGCGCCCGTGCCGCGGTGAGCGACAGGTCGAGCGGCTCCGGCTCACCGGGAGCGCGCGCCCGGCCGAGATCGGGGTCGGGCGGTGACGTGCCGGTCGCGGGCGGTGGTGGCGGCACACCGGTCGCCCGCCGGCAGAGGTCCGCGTCCGCCGGTTCGGGTCGGAACAGGTCCGGCAGCCCGCTCATCGCGAGCAGCCGGGCGGGCGGGCGGAAGCCGGAGGTCTCGACCTGGTCGCCCGCGGCGAGCCGGGCGCCGGGCACGTCCTCCTCGACCCGGTGCTCCCGCAGCGCCTCCCGGTCCGGCTGCCCCTGTCCGCCGGCGGGCAACCCGCGCCGAGGTCCGCCGCGCAGCGCAGTGTGTGCGGGGCCCAGCGCCTGGGCGTGCAGGGCCCGGTAGCCGGTGTCACGCACGTTCTTCCCCCGGTCACCGGCTCAGAACATCGGGTAGATGGAGCTGTCGTTCCCGCGCTTGCGCCCGCGCCTGCGGAACCAGCGCTTGATCGCCTGCCACATCAGGAATCCCCTCCCGCCGCCGTGGTCGCCCGGATGGCCGCGGCCAGTCGCCGGTTGCCCTCGTCGGTGATGTGCGCCTGGTCGATGAACAGCCACTCGTCGCCGCCCAGCAACGCGCTGGCGTCGTGGAACGAGATGCCCCGCGTGGCGCACGCGGCGGCCAGCCGGTCGCGGTAGTCGTGGTGGACCGCGTCGGACAGGATCGGGGTGAACATGGTCCAGAGCGCGCCGCGCTCGACGTTCACCTCGGCGATCAGCTCCTCCTCCTCGGCGGACAGGGTCTTGCCGGTCCACGTCGCCGTCGGCTGGAGCATGAAGTGCACCCTGGCGCCGGTGGGCGCGGCCAGTTCGAGCAGCCGGTCGAGGTCGCGTGCCTGGATGTCGGCGGCGAGCTCCGAACGCGCGAGCGGGGCGAGCGTCCTGTCCGGTTCGGGAGCGCCGCCCGCGAACCGCTTCGCGAGCCTGCCCACGGCCCACTTGGGTTGCCGGTAGTACTTGTTCAGGTCCGGGTTGCCGAGCTGGGTGAAGAACTCGCCGGAGAAGAAGAACTGCCCGTAGTCGGAGGCCGCGTCGGGCAGGCCGGCCACCACCAGGTTGTTGAGCCCGGCGAGGACCACGATGTCGCGGATGCGCGGCAACTGGTGCCGGTGCAGGAGGAACACCAGCAGTTCCTGGGTCGAGTTGAACGCGGACGCCGCCAGGTTGAGCCACTTCGGCTGGCCGGGCACGGCCGCGAGCAGCGAGGTGATCGTGGCCGCGTCCCCCGTGGCGCCCCAGCCGAACGCGGGAGATGCGCCGAGCATCACGCTCACCTCGCCGTCCGGCCGGTCCTGCAACAGCGAGTAGCGCTCGCCGCCCGCCTCGGTCGGCCGGAAACCGCCGGAGTCGGTGGTGAGCACGGGGGACCGGTAGCCGGCCCTGCTGAAGAACATCAGGTAGGGCAGCCAGCGCATCTCTCCGCTGGCGAACTCCTCGTAGTACTTCATCTGCGGCGCCAGTCTCGTCTGCTGGTCCAACGCGCGTCTCCTCGGCGGGCCGGTCGGTGCTTCTCTGGCGGGACGGGGTGGTGCTCAGCTCGCGCGCCGCCAGTAGGCGCCTTGCCGGTCGATGATCACGATCTCCTCGTGGACGCCGTTGCGGTCGCGGAAGTCGTGCACCGCCTGACGGCAGGCCGGGATGCAGTAGTCGTCGATGATGGCGAAGCCGCCGGGGGCGAGCCGCGCGTAGAGGTGGTCGAGCACGGTGGTGGTGGCGCCGTACGAGTCGCCGTCCAACCGCATCACCGCGAGCCGCTCGACCGGGGCGGTGGGCATGGTGTCGGCGAACCAGCCGGGCAGGAAGCGGACCTGGTCGTCGAGCAGGTCGTAGCGCCGGAAGTTCTCCAGCACCGATTCCATCGAGGTGGGCAGGTCGACCGCCTCGTTGTACTGGTGCAGGTCCATGTCGACGTCCAGCGCGTGGTCGTCCGGCCGCGTCACGGGAAATCCCTGGAACGAGTCGGCCACCCAGACCGTGCGATCGGTGACACCGTGCGCTTTCAGCAGCCCGCGCGCGAAAATGCACGCGCCACCGCGCCACACGCCGGTTTCGATGAAATCGCCGGGTATGTTCTCGCGAATCACGGTCTCCAGGCAGTGCTGGAGGTTGTCGAGGCGTTTCAACCCGATCATCGTGTGGGCGACGGTGGGGTAGTCCTCGCCGGCGAGCCTGGCCTCTCTCGTGAAAGAGGATTCGGTGATGAAGCCCGCCACGTTCGTGGGGTCCTCGTAAATGAGGTTGCTCACCGTCTTCTTCAGCAGATCGAGGTAGAGGTCGGGCTGGGTGGTCGTGCCCGTCGTCAAGATGACCTCCGGTCCGAGGGGTGAGATGGCCGCTGACGAGGGGCGATCCCCACCGCGAACACCTGTTCGCGGTGGTCGGCCGCAGTGGGCGAGTGCACGGAGAACGTGACTGCGAGTTCTTGGCCGCCAGGTCGAAGTGTTCGCTGAGTTCACTGGCAAGCCCCCGATCCGGTCACGTGCGACGTCGTCTTTGACGCTCCGTGATGTCGCCTGGCGCAATAGGGTGAAAAAAATTGTGGATGGCGTCGCGACTTGTGCCCCCAAGGCCCGTCCACTTCAACCGACCATAGCAGGAAAGGGGAGGATGGGAAGCCCTGACTCTCGATGTGATACATATTACAGTCGGGTTGTGTGATCGAGCGGGGCGTGTGTATACCTGCTGAAGGTCGCTGTTCATGCATTCTTTGTGCTGATGTCAGCCCCTGGGGGAAATGTGGGTCCTGACGACTCCGCAGTAAGTGGAAATCCTGATCCCGGTTCGCACTGGCCCATACCGCGCACCTGTCCTCTTTCTCTGCCGGACGAGTACGCGGATCTGCGCCGGAGCGCCCCCCTGGTCCCCGCCAAGGTCTGGGGCGGCACCAGGACCTGGCTGGTGACCAGGCACGAGCAGGCGCGGGCGCTGCTGGCCGACCCCAGGGTCTCGGTGGATCCGGCCCGGCTGCCCAGGCTGTCCGAGGGCGAAGGGGACGGCAGCGGTGGTGGGTTCCTGTCCATGCTCATGATGGATCCGCCCGGTCACACGGCGATCCGGCGGATGTTCATCTCCGAGTTCTCGGTGCGCCGGATCAGGGAGATGCGCGCGGGCATCGAGCGCACCGTGATGGAGCTCCTCGACCGGCTCGTGACGCTGACACCGCCCGTCGACCTGGTGCGCGAGCTGGCGCTGCCCATGTCGACGCAGGTGATCTGCCAGCTCCTCGGGGTGCCGTACGAGGACAGGGAGTTCTTCCACGAACGCAGCGAGAAGGCCTCGAAGCCGCACGACGAGGGCGCGCTGGAGGCGCTGCTCGAACTCGTCGGCTACCTCGACGGCCTGATCGCCGCCAAGACCTCGGCGCCGGACGACGGACTGCTCGGCACCGTGATCAGGCAACGGCTGCACACGGGAGAGCTGAGCCACCGCCAACTGGTCGACAACTCGGTGCTGCTGCTCGCCGCGGGACACGAGACCAGCGCGAACATGGTCGGCCTCGGCGCGCTGACGCTCCTGCGCCACCCCGACGCCCTCGCCACCCTGCGGGCACGGCCGGAACTCATGCCGGACGCGGTGGACGAGCTGCTGCGGTTGCACACCATCGCCGACGGCCTGCGCCGGGTGGCGACCGAGGACATCGAGGTCGACGGGCGCCTGGTGCGCGCCGGCGACGGCCTGATCATGCTGCTGGCGTCGAGCAACCACGACGACTCGGTCTTCGCCGACCCCGCCGCGTTCGACCTCCACCGGCGGTCGAACCCGCACGTGGCGTTCGGCTTCGGCCCCCACCAGTGCCTCGGCCAGCACCTCGCCCGCCTCGAACTGGAGGTCACCCTCGGCTCGCTGATCGAGAGGCTGCCCGGGTTGCGCCTGGCCGGCGAGCCCGGCGACCTGTCCGTCAAGACCACGTCCGTGATCTTCGGGCTCGACGAACTCCTCGTCACGTGGTGACCCCGATCCCCTCGCACGAAGCGGAGGACAACGATGGCCGGTGACTCGTGGACGGGGAAGACGGTGCTCGTCACCGGTGCGCTCGGGTTCATCGGCTCGCACTTCGTCGAGCAGCTGGCGGCCTCCGGCGCGACCGTGCTGGGGCTGCACCGGTCGTCCAAGCCGGAACTGGAGGAGGACCTCGGCGCGCTGCCGGGGGTGAGCCTGTTCGGCGTCGACCTGCTCGACCACGCCGAACTGCGATTCGCCTTCCGCCACTTCGCACCGGGAATCGACGCCGTGGTGCACTGCGCGGCGCTCGACGGCAACGCGTCGTTCAAGCGCACGCACTCCGCGGAGATCCTCGACACGAACCTGCGCACCACCTCGAACCTGCTCGGCTGCGTGCGGGACTTCGGCGTGGCGCGCCTGGTCCTGCTCAGCTCGTCGGAGGCGCTCGCGGGCCACGGTCCCGTCCCGGTCACCGAGGAGCAGGCCACCCGGCGCAGTTTGCAGGCCTCCGACAACGGCTACGTGCTGTCGAAGATCTTCGGCGAGGTGCTGGCGGAGCAGTTCCAGCAGCAGTACGGCACGCGCGTCCACCTGGTGCGGCCGACGAACGTGTTCGGGCCCAGGGACAGCTTCGGTGGCACGCGCAGCCGCGTCATCCCGGCGATGATCAGCAGGCTGGAGTCCGGCGAGGAGATCGAGATCTGGGGCGACGGAAGCCAGACCAGGTCGTTCGTCTACGTCACCGACCTGGTGCGGGCGTCGCTGGAACTGGTCGAGTCCGGCCGGTACCCGGCGCTGAACGTGGCGACCACCGGCGAGATCTCGATGCTGGAACTGGCGCGGCAGATCGCGGCGGTCACCGGGAGGCACGAGCGCGTCCGCGTCGACCCCGCGCGGCCGGGCGGTGCCGCGAGCCAGGTGATGGACACGTCCCGGCTGCACGACCTCATCAGCTTCCGCCCGCTCAGCCTGCGCGAGGGACTCGTCGAGACGGTCCGCTGGTTCCGCGACAGCACGGCTGCCGACCGCTCACCACGAGGAAAGGCGATCAGTGTCTCCCAAGGTTGATCTTCCGGACGGGCTCGTCACCGACGTCGTCCGCGCGAGCGGCGGCAACGACGGGGACTGGGCCGGGCTGCTGGCCGCCCACGACAGCGCGCTGATCGCGAGGCTGCTGGTCGAGGAGGTCGTCTCCCGGTGCCCGCCACCGGTGAACGAGGCGCCGGTGCTGGTGGAACTGGCCGTGCTGGACGGCGAACGGGAGCACGCGTGGCACCTGGGCGTGGTCAGGGACCGGCCGGTGCGCGTCGTCGGCGCGGACGAGGGGTTCACCGCGATGCGCGTGGACTACGAGCTGCGCGAACTGGCCCAGGCGCTGTACGGGTCGTTGCGCGAGCGGAACGCGGGCGTGCGGGGGACGACGCTGTTCCCCGGCGTGACCGCGGACGCGTCGGCCGGTGAGAAGATCGGCGCGTACTTCCTGGCCGCGCAGCAGGCCACCGAGACCGTGCTCACCGGGTGCGATTCCGCGAAGCCGGACCTCGGCGCCCTGTCCTCGCGGTACCTGACGCCGAAGTTCGGTTCGCTGCACTGGTTCACGCCGCACTACGACCGCCACTTCCGCGACTACCGCGGCGAGCAGGTCAAGGTGCTGGAGATCGGCATCGGCGGCTACCACCACCCCGAGTGGGGCGGCGGCTCGTTGCGCATGTGGAAGCACTTCTTCCCGCGCGGGCAGATCTACGGGCTCGACGTCGTGGACAAGTCCCATGTGGACGAACTGCGCATCCGGACCTTCCAGGGCGACCAGAGCGACGCGGAGTTCCTGGTCGCCCTCGCGGAGGAACACGGGCCGTTCGACATCGTCATCGACGACGGCAGCCACATCAACGACCACGTGCGCACGTCGTTCCAGGCGCTCTTCCCCCACGTCCGGCCCGGCGGGCTCTACGTCGTGGAGGACATGTGGACCGCCTACTGGCCCGGGTTCGGCGGGAACCCCGACCCCGAGCAGTCCTCCGGCACCAGCCTCGGCCTGCTCAAGTCGGTGATCGACGCGATCCAGCACCGGGAACGCGGCGACGCCGCCACCCGTGAGCCGTCCTACCTGGACGGCAACGCGGTCGGCCTGCACGTCTACCACAACGTGGCTTTCATCGAGAAGGGCCGCAACGCCGAGAGCGGCATCCCCGGCTGGATCCCGCGCGACTTCGCGAGCCTGGTGGCCGCGTCCTCAGGAGGTGCCGTGTGAGGGGAATGGCCCAGGGCTGGACCAGAGTGCTGGGACGGACGAGGGGAATCGCATGCGCATAGCCCTGCTGACCATCGGATCGCGGGGTGACGTCCAGCCGTTCGTCTCGCTCGGCACCGCGTTGCGCGCCCGCGGCCACGAGGTGGTGCTCGGCGCGCCCGAGCTGCTGCGCCCGCTCGTGGAGAGGGCCGGGCTCGAGTACCGGATGCTGCCAGGTGACCCCGCCGGGTTCTTCGCCATGCCGGAGGTGATCGAGTCCCTGCGGCGCAGCCCGTTCATGCGGGACCTGCTGGAGGTCATCCCGCCCGCGCCGGACGGCTACGACCAGTGGCTGGTCGACCAGGTCGCGGAGGCGGGCCGCGGTGTCGACGCCATCGTCTACGCGCCGCTCGCCATCGCGGCCGCCTACGGGGAGCCGGGCGTGCCGTGGGCCGTGGCCAACTGGTGGCCCAACACGATGACGAGCGCGTTCCCCGCCGTCGAGTCGAACCTGCGGCGGTGCGGGTCGCTCACCGGTGTCTACAACCTGCTGACGCACGCCCGCGCCGCCCAGGAGGAGTGGCTCTGGCGCAGGCCGGAGATCGACGGCTACCGGCGCAGGCTCGGGCTGCCCGAGTTCGGGCAGGAGTCGCCGTTCCTCAGGCTGGGCAAGGAAAGGCCGTACCTCTACCCGTACAGCCCGAGCCTGCTGCCGAAGCCGGCGGACTGGGCGGAGCGCTGCCACGTCACCGGGTACTGGTTCACCGACGAGCACTGGGACCCCTCGCCGGAACTGGTGGCGTTCCTGGCGGAGGGCCCGCCGCCGGTCGTGCTGACCTACGGCAGCACGTGGTCGCTGCACCGGCAGCGCGAGTCGCTGGAGCACGGCATCGCCGCCGCGCGCGCGGCCGGGCGCAGGTTGGTCGTGGTCGACGGTCCCGCCGACGACCTGCCCCGGGACGTGCTGCGGGTGCACGACGTGAACTACCGGTGGCTGTTCTCCCGCGCCGCCGCGGTGATCCACCACGGTGGCTTCGGCACGACCGCCGAGGTGGTCAGGGCCGGTGTGCCGCAGGTGATCGTGCCGGTCTTCGCCGACCACCCGTTCTGGGCGAAGCGGCTGGCCGAGGTCGGCGCCGGGGCGGAGCCCGTGCCGTTCCGCACGTTGAACGCCGACGCCCTGGTGCGCAGCACGGTGCGCGCGGTGCAGGACACCGCGATGGCGGACAAGGCCGCTGAGCTGGGCAGACTGGTCAGGGCCGAGCGGGGGACCGAGGTCGCCTGCGAGGTGCTGGAGAGCTGGGTGACCGAGTCGGCCGGGATCAGCGCGGCAGCGCGCGGTACGCGATGAGCGAGACCGACATGGTCACGGTCATCGGGTCGCCGAACGCCTCCAGCCGTTCGCTGATCGCGCTGTCGTCGCTGTGCCAGGCGTTGGGCCCCATGGCGACCAACGTCCGGACGCTCTCATGAGGCAGTGTCATCGTTGTCGTGATGTCCTCGGCGTCGACCCTGGTGAAGCGCTCGGCGAGCTGCCGGTCCAGCCGGTCCGCCTTGTCGTCGTCGACGCCGATCAGGCCGAGTCCCTCGACGAGTTCGCCGAGGTGGTCCTTGCGGGGCACCACGACGAGCAGCGCGCCCTCCGGGGCCAGGATCCGGTGCAGCTCCGGGCCGTTGCGCGGGGCGAACACGTCGAGCACCAGCCCCGCCGTGCCGGTCTCGATCGGCAGCGGCTGCCACGCGTCGGCGACCACCGCGCCCATCGAGGCGTGCGCGGACGCCGCGTGCCGGGCCGCGAACTTCGAGATGTCGAGCACGATGCCGGTGCGGCCGGGCAGCGCGTCGAGCACGCGCGCCGAGTAGAAGCCGGTGCCGCCGCCGACGTCGACGACGCACCCCGACGGGGCCGCCCAGCGCGTGGCGAACCGGACGAGACCGTCCACGATCGCGTCGTAGTGGCCCGCGCCGAGGAACGCGTCGCGCGCCCGCACCATCGGCGCGGTGTCGGCGGCGAACTTCGTCGGGGAGGCCAGCAGGCTGACGTAGCCCTGGCGGGCGATGTCGAAGCTGTGGCCGCGCGGGCAGACCAGCGCGCGGTCCTGCCTCGTGAGCGGCGACCGGCAGTGGGGGCAGCGCAGGAGATCTACGACCGAGTTCAGCATGGCCGGACGAGTGTACCGCCCGGCCCCTGCCGCTTCCGCACGTCGCACGTGCCGCCGGAGTCTCGGCGTCGACCTGGGAGGAATCCGTGCCGAACACGCACGCCGTCGCCGTCGTCGGCATGTCCTGCCGCCTGCCGGGCGCGCCGGACCTGGACGGTTTCTGGAGCCTGCTGCGCGACGGGAGGCACTCGATCGGCGTGGCTCCCGACGGCTCGGTCAGGGGCGCGCTCGACGACGTGACCGCGTTCGACGCCGATTTCTTCGGCATGTCCGCGCAGGAGGCAGCCGCCACCGATCCCGGCCAGCGGCTGGTGCTGGAACTGGGCTGGGAGGCGATCGAGGACGCGGGCGTCGCGCCCGACCGGCTGGCCGGCACCGCGACCGGCGTGTTCGTCGGCCTGACCAACGACGACTTCCCGGCGCTGGTGCGCGACGCGGGCGCCGTCACCGGTCACACGGCGGCCGGGCTCAACCGGGCGGTGGCGGCGAACCGGCTGTCGTACTTCCTCGGCCTGCGCGGCCCCAGCTTCACGGTCGACAGCGCCCAGTCGTCGTCACTGGTCGCCGTGCACGTGGCCGTGGAGAGCCTGGTGCGCGGCGAGTGCGCGACGGCGATCGCGGCCGGCGTGAACCTGGTTCTCGACCCCGGCAGCACGGAGCAGATGCGGCGCATGGGGGTCCTGTCGCCGGACGGCCGCTGCTACACGTTCGACGAGCGCGCCAACGGCTACGTCCGCGGCGAGGGCGGCGCCGCCGTGGTGCTCAAGCGGCTGGCCGACGCCGAGGCGGACGGCGACCGGATCTACGCGGTGATCAGGGGCAGCGCCGTCAACAACGACGGCGGTGGCCCCAGCCTGACCACGCCGAGCCAGGACGCGCAGGAGGCCGTGCTGAGGCAGGCGTACGAGCGGGCGCGCGTCGATCCCGCGGACGTGCGGTACGTCGAACTGCACGGCACGGGCACCCCGGCGGGCGACCCGGTGGAGGCGGCTGCCCTGGGAGCGGTGCTCGGCGCGGTGGAGGGCAGGTCCGAACCGCTGCGGGTGGGTTCGGTCAAGACCAACATCGGGCACCTCGAAGGCGCGGCCGGGATCGCCGGGCTCGTCAAGGCGGCGCTGTGCGTGCACCACGGCGAGGTGCCGCCGAGCCTGAACTTCCGCGCGGCCAACCACCGCATCCCCCTGCCGGAACTGGGTTTGCGGGTGCAGACGGACGTCGCCGAACTGGCGGGACCGCGGCTGGTCGGTGTGTCGGCGTTCGGCATGGGCGGCACCAACGCGCACGTCGTGCTCGCCGGCGCGACTCGTGCGGAACCGGGTGAGCGCGCGGACCTCCCCGTGGTGCCGCTCGTGCTGTCCGCGAAGTCGGTCGAGTCGCTGACCGAGCAGCGCGACCGGCTGTGGGCGCGGCTGCGCGGATCGGACGTGAACCTCACCGACGTGGGGTACACGCTCGCGACCACGCGCACGGTGTTCGCGCACCGCGCCGTCCTGCTGGGGGACGAGGAGTTCGCCGGACCTCCTGTCACCGGCGGGACCGCCTGGGTGTTCCCGGACACCGGCACGTGGCCCGCCGAGGTGATCGAGGCGCTGGTGGCGCTGTTCCCGGTGTTCGCCGCCCGGTGGGAGGAGTGCGGGCGGGCCCTGGGCCTGCTCGGTGTGGAGGACCGGGCGGTCCGGTGGGCCGCGGCGGTGTCGCTGGCCGCGCTGTGGCGTTCGTGGGGAGCGGAGCCGGACGCCGTGGTGGGGTGTCCGATCGCGGTGGCGGTGGTGACCGGGGCCATGTCGCTGGAAGAGGGAGCGCTCGCTGTCGCGGAGGACGGGACGGGTGGGCCCGCGGCCGCCGGAGTGCCGTCCGCACCCGGTCCCGCCGTCGTCTCCCGCCTGGCCGCCGAGGGCGTCCGCACCTTCCTCGAGATGTCCGCGGCACCCGTGTGGGCAGGGGAGATCGGCCAGGACTCGTGCCTCCTGCCGCTGGGCGGCGACCCGGTGCGCGCGGCCGCCCAGGTCTGGGTCCGGGGTGGTGAGGTGCGCTGGTCGGTGCTGTTCGAGGGCACCGGCGCGCGACGGGTGCGGCTGCCCGGGTACGCGTTCCAGCGCACGTCGCACGGGCTGGGAACGCGGCGGGCCGCGCGCGCGGACGCCGGTCTGCGCGGACTGACCGGTCCCGAGCTGAGGCACCGGCTGCGGGTGCTCGTCGCCGACGCGGTCGCCGGGGTGAGGGGTGCGGCGCCCGCCCTGGACTTCGAGGTGACCTTCGGGGAGCAGGGCCTCGACTCGATCGCCGCCGCCGACCTGCGCGCCGGGCTCGGCGACCTCGTCGGCCTGGAGCTGCCCGAGACGCTCGTCTACGACTGGCCGACGCCCGCCGCGCTCGTCGAGCACCTCGCCAGGACCCTGTCCGGTGAGGTGGTGCGGCCACCCGTCGCCGTCGAGCGCACCGGTGGGCCGATCGCGGTGGTCGGCATGGGGTGCCGGTTGCCGGGTGGTGTGTCCACGCCGGATGAGTTGTGGGAGTTGTTGGTGTCGGAGCGGGACGCGGTGGGCGCGTTCCCGTCCGACCGCGGCTGGGATTCCGGCGCCGTGGGCGGGTTCCTGCACGACGCGGGGGAGTTCGACGCGGGGTTCTTCGGGATTTCGCCGCGTGAGGCGGTGGCGATGGATCCGCAGCAGCGGTTGTTGCTGGAGGTGGCGTGGGAGGCGGTCGAGCGGGCCGGGGTCGATCCGAGGTCGTTGCGCGGCAGCAACACCGGTGTCTACCTGGGGCTGATGGCGCAGGAGTACGGGCCGCGCCTGCACGAAGCGGACCCCGACGGCGAGGGGTACCTGTTGACCGGGACCTCGGTCAGCGTCGCGTCGGGTCGGTTGTCGTACGTGTTGGGCCTGGAGGGTCCGGCGATCACCGTGGACACGGCGTGTTCGTCGTCGTTGGTGGCGTTGCACCTGGCTGTGAGGGCGTTGCGTTCGGGGGAGTGCGACGTGGCGTTGGCCGGTGGTGCGACGGTGATGGCCGAGCCGGGGATCTTCGTGGAGTTCGCCCGGCAGGGGGGTCTGGCGGCCGATGGTCGGTGCAAGGCCTTCTCCGACGACGCCGACGGCACGGGTTGGGCCGAAGGAGTCGGGGTCCTGATGCTCATGCGACTCCCGGACGCTCTCCGGCAGGGGCGTGAGGTGTTGGCCGTGGTGCGGGGTTCGGCGGTGAACCAGGACGGCGCGTCGAACGGCTTGACCGCGCCGAACGGTCCGTCGCAGGAGCGGGTGATCCGCGCGGCGCTCGACGATGCCGGATTGACCACCTCGGACGTCGATGCCGTGGAGGCGCACGGCACGGGCACGAGGCTCGGTGACCCGATCGAGGCCCAGGCCCTGCTGGCGACCTACGGCCAACGTGATCGGCCGGTGTGGTTGGGCTCGCTGAAGTCGAACATCGGGCACGCGCAGGCCGCTGCGGGGGTGGCCGGTGTGATCAAGATGGTGCTGGCGCTGCGGAACGGCGTGCTGCCCAGGACGTTGCACGTGGACCGGCCGACGTCGGTCGTGGACTGGTCGAGCGGCTCGGTCGAACTGCTGCGCTCCGCGCGGAAGTGGACGGGGGCCCGGCGCGCGGCGGTGTCGTCGTTCGGCATCAGCGGTACGAACGCGCACGTCGTGCTGGAAATGGCGCAGACGCCCGCGGTGCGCACGGGCACCCGCCCCCACGTGCTGCCGTGGGTGCTCTCCGGCCACACCGCGCGGGCGCTGGACGGGCAGCGCGACCGGTTGACGGAGTGGGTGCGAGACCAGGACTCCCTGGACGTCGGCTCCCGCCTCGCGACGGCCCGCGCCACTCTTCCCCACCGCGCGGTCGGGTTCTCCGGGCCTGATTTCGACGTGCGGGGCGACGGTGTGCTGGCGACCGGCCGCACCGCGTTCGTGTTTCCCGGCCAAGGGGCTCAGTGGGCCGGGATGGCCGCGGCGCTGCTCGACACCGAGCCCGTGTTCGCCACCCGTCTCGCCGAGTGCGCGGAAGCCCTCCAGCCACACGTGCCCTGGCCTGTCATGGACGCGCTGCGCGGCGGAGGCGCGGACCGCGCCGACGTCGTGCAGCCCCTGAGCTTCGCGGTGATGGTGTCGCTCGCCGAGGTGTGGCGTGCCTGGGGCGTCGTCCCGGGCGCCGTGGTCGGGCACAGCCAGGGCGAGGTGGCCGCGGCCGTCGTCGCGGGTGTGCTGTCGCTGGAGGACGGCGCCCGCGTCGTCGCCGCCCGGTCCCGGCTGATCACCGCCGCGCTGGCCGGCCGGGGCGGGATGGCGGCGGTCGAACTCGCCGAGGACCGCGTCACCGGGCTGATCGCGCCGTGGGCGCCGCGGCTGGCGATCGCCGTGGTCAACGGGCCCGGCTCGACGGTCGTGGCCGGTGATCCCGCGGCGCTGCGGGAACTGGTGGAGCAGTGCGCCCGGCAGGACGTGCGCGCACGGGTCGTCGCCGTCGATTACGCCTCGCACACCGATCAGGTCGACGTGGTCCGTGAAGACCTGCTGCGGGCGCTCGAAGGCATCGAGCCGCTGGCAGGCAGCCCGGTCTACTCCACCGTGGACGCGGCCGTGCGCGCGGGGGAGGACTTCGGCGCCGAGTACTGGTTCCGCAACCTGAGGGAACCGGTTCGCTTCCACGAGACCATGCGCCGCATGATGCACGACGGCTTCACCACGTTCGTCGAGGTGTCCAGCCACCCGGTGCTGGTGCCGGCCGTCGAGCAGACGGCGGAGCGCACCCTGCCCGACCAGGCGGTGTGCGTGGTCGGCTCGATCAGGCGCGACGACGGCGGCGTGGACCGCCTCGCCCGGTCGGCGGCCGAGGGCTGGGTGCGGGGACTGGGTGTCGACTGGTCCCGGTTCTACGCGGGGAGCGGCGCCGCAGCGGTGGACCTGCCCACCTACGCGTTCCAGCGCACGCGGTACTGGCGCAGGTCCGCGCGCGCGGCGGCGGCGCCGGACGGCCTGCGGTACGGCGTGGAGTGGCGGCCGTGGAACTGCCCGGCGACCACCGCTTCCGGGCCGTGGGTGGTGCTCGCCGACGAGGACGACCGCGCGGACCTGCTGATGGCGAAGCTCGGCGCGGACGCCGTGCGGTTGCCGCTCCGTGCCGAGCGGCTGGCCGGCGCCGTCACCGAGGGCGCGGTCGTGGTCGCGCTGCTCCCGGACGGCTCGGCGACCGCGGTGGAACTGGTGCGGGCGGTGGCCGGGCTCGCCGTCGACTGCCGCTTGTGGGTGGTCACGCGAGACGCACGGGTTCAGGCGATCGGCCGGATCGCGCAGCTCGAACTGCCGGACCGGTGGGGCGGCGTGGTCGAACTGCCCGCCGACCCGGACGAACGGGTGGTCGACCTGCTCGTCTCCGCGCTGGCGAACACGCACGAGCGCGAGGTCGCGATCTCGCCGGACGGCGCGCGGGTCCGCCGGGTCGTGCGCGCACCCGGCGGCGCGCGCCGAGGCCGGCGGCCCAGTGGGACAGCGCTCGTCACGGGTGGCACCGGCGCGCTGGGATCACGGGTCGCGCGCTGGCTCGCCGGAGCGGGCGCCGACCACCTCGTGCTGCTCAGCAGGCGGGGAGGCGAGGCGCCGGGCGCACCGGAGCTGCGGGCCGAGATCGAGGCGCTGGGGGCCGCTGTCACGTTCGCGGCCTGCGACGTGACGTGCCGGGACGACCTGGCGGCGGTGCTCGCGGAGCACCGGCCGCGGCTGCTCTTCCACGCGGCGGGGGTGTTGGCCGACGGCACGCTCGCGACGCTGACCCCGGACGACCTCGCCGTCGCGTCCGCCCCGAAGTCGGATGCCGCCCGTCACCTGCACGAACTGACGCAGGGGATGGACCTGGACGCGTTCGTGCTGTTCTCCTCGATCACCGGGGTGTGGGGCAACGCCGGTCAGGCGGCCTACGCGGCGGCCAACGCCGAGCTCGACCAGCTCGCTGAACAGCGGCGGGCCGCCGGACTGCCCGCCACGTCGATCGCGTGGGGGCCCTGGGCCGGCGCCGGGATGGCGCACGGCGCGGGACAACGGACGTTCCTCGAACAGGGTGTCGTGCCGCTCGACCCCGCCGTGGCGATGAGCGCGCTGGCCGCCGCGTTCGACCGCGACGACACCTGCGTGACGATCGCCGACGTCGACTGGCCGAGGTTCCTCCAGACGCGCGCCGGGCAGACCGCCGCGTTCGAGGACTTCCACCCGGCGGACCAACCGGCGCGGCCGGAATCGAGGCTCGCGGAGTCGCTGGCCGGCCTCACCGACGCCGAACGCCGCCGGCGCGTGCTGGACCTGGTCCGCACCGAGGCGACCGCGGTGCTCCGGCTGGATCCCGGCGCACCGGTGCCGGCCGACGTGGCGTTCCGCGCGTCCGGGTTCGACTCGCTGACCGCCGTCGAGCTGCGCACCAGGCTGCGGGCCGCCACCGGGCTGCCGCTGCCGACCACCGCGGTGTTCGACCACCCGACCCCGGTGGCCTTGGCGGAGCACCTGCTGGCGGGGATCGGCGCGACCGCACCCGTCGTGACCGCGCCCGTCGCGAGCTCTCCCGTCACGACGGGGCGAGGTGGGCCGATCGCGGTGGTCGGCATGGGGTGTCGGTTGCCGGGTGGTGTGTCCGCGCCGGATGAGTTGTGGGAGTTGTTGGTGTCGGAGCGGGACGCGGTGGGCGCGTTCCCGTCCGACCGCGGCTGGGACGCCGAAGGTGCCGGTGGCTTCCTGTATGACGCGGGGGAGTTCGATGCGGGGTTCTTCGGGATTTCGCCGCGTGAGGCGGTGGCGATGGATCCGCAGCAGCGGTTGTTGCTGGAGGTGGCGTGGGAGGCGGTCGAGCGGGCCGGGGTCGATCCGAGGTCGTTGCGCGGCAGCAACACCGGTGTGTACGTCGGCATGACCCACCAGGACTACGGGGCCCGTATGCACGAGGCGGATCCCGATCAGGAAGGACACGTGCTGACGGGGACGTCGGTCAGTGTCGCGTCGGGTCGGTTGTCGTACGTGTTGGGCCTGGAGGGTCCGGCGATCACGGTGGACACGGCGTGTTCGTCGTCGTTGGTGGCGTTGCACCTGGCTGTGAGGGCGTTGCGTTCGGGTGAGTGCGATGCGGCGTTGGCCGGTGGTGCGACGGTGATGGCCGAGCCGGGGATCTTCGTGGAGTTCGCCCGGCAGGGGGGTCTGGCGGCCGATGGTCGGTGCAAGGCCTTCTCCGACGACGCCGACGGCACGGGTTGGGCCGAGGGCGTCGGTGTTCTGATGCTCATGCGACTCGCCGATGCCGTGGAACAAGGTCGCCAGGTGCTGGCGGTGGTGCGGGGTTCGGCGGTGAACCAGGACGGCGCGTCGAACGGATTGACCGCGCCGAACGGTCCGTCGCAGGAGCGGGTGATCCGCGCGGCGCTCGACGATGCCGGATTGACCACCTCGGATGTCGATGCCGTGGAGGCGCACGGCACGGGCACGAAACTCGGCGACCCCATCGAGGCCCAGGCGATCCTCGCGACCTACGGCCAACGTGATCGGCCGGTGTGGTTGGGCTCGTTGAAGTCGAACATCGGGCACGCGCAGGCCGCTGCGGGGGTGGCCGGTGTGATCAAGATGGTGCTGGCGCTGCGGAACGGCGTGTTGCCCAGGACGTTGCACGTGGACCGGCCGACGTCGGTCGTGGACTGGTCGAGCGGCTCGGTCGAACTGCTGCGCTCCGCGCGGAAGTGGCGGGACCAGGACGGGCCGCGCCGGGCAGGGGTGTCGGCGTTCGGCGTCAGCGGCACCAACGCGCACGTCGTCCTCGAAGAAGCTCCGGAACCCGCCACCAGGACAGCACCGCGACGACTGCTGCCCGTCGTGCCGTGGGTGCTCTCCGGTCACACGGAGAAGGCGCTGGCGGACCGGAAGAGCGGTCTCGCCGCCCACCTCGACGCCGACGTGGACGCGCACGACGTCGGTCGTTCCCTCGCGGTCTCGCGCGGCGGAGGACGGCACCGCGAGGTCGTGCTCGTGCGCGACACCGCACGCGGGATCGAGGCGCTGGGTGCGGCGCGGTCCGGGGCGATCAGCGGTGAGGCGCTCGCCGATCCGTCGCTGGGCCTGCTGTTCACCGGCCAGGGCAGCCAGCGCGCGGGCATGGCGAGCGAGCTGTACGAGGAACTGCCGGTGTTCGCGCGGGCCCTGGACGAGGTCGCGGAGTGGTGCGACCCGCTGCTGGACCGGTCGTTGCGCACCGTGCTGTTCGCCGCGCCGGGCACACCGGAGGCGGACCTGCTGGACCGCACCGAGTACGCCCAGCCCGCCCTGTTCGCGGTCGAGGTCGCGACGGCGCGCCTGCTCGGCCACTGGGGCGTGCGTCCCGAGGTCGTGCTCGGCCACTCCGTCGGCGAGATCGCCGCCGCGCACGTCGCCGGTGTGTTCGACCTGCGCGACGCGTGTGCGCTGATCGCCGCCAGGGGCCGTCTCATGCAGGCCATGCCCGAGGGCGGCGTGATGATCGCGCTGGCCGCCGGTGAGGACGAGGTCGCCGCGAAGCTCGCGGGCCGGGAGCACGAGCTGTCCCTCGCGGCCGTGAACGCCCCCGGCGCCGTCGTGATCTCCGGCCGCGCGGACGCCGCCGAGGCCGTGGCGCGGGAGTTCCCCAGCAGGTCCGTGCGGCGGCTCAAGGTGAGCCACGCCTTCCACTCCCCGGACGTGGACGGGATGCTCGGCGAGTTCCGCGCGGTCGCCGAGCGGCTGGACTACCGGCCCGCGGAGATCGCCGTGGTGTCGAACGTGACGGGCCGGATCGCCGGGCGCGCCGAGCTCTCCCGCGCCGACTACTGGGTGCGGCACGTCCGTGAACCCGTCCGCTTCCACGCGGGCGTGCGGGCGGCTTTCGCCCACGGCGTCAGCACGTTCGTCGAGACCGGACCGGCGCCGGTGCTCAGCGGGTTGGTGAGCCGGTGCCTCGACGACTGCCCGGACGTGGTCGCGGTGCCCGCGCACCGGCCTGGCACGCCTGCCACGTCCACGGCGCTCGCCGCCGTCGCGACCGCGTACGTCCGCGGTGCGCCGGTGGACTGGGCGGCGGTGTTCGACGGCACCGGCGACGGCGTCGCGGACCTGCCGACGACCCCGTTCCAGCGGCAGCGCTACTGGGCACCGGCCCGGCGGGCCCGCCGGGATCGCGCGGAGCACCCGTTCCTGACCACGACGACGACGCTGGCCGACGGTTCCCGGCTCTGCCTGGGCGCACTGGCCCTGAGCACGCACCCGTGGCTCGCGGACCACGCGGTCGGCGGCGCGATCCTGGTGCCCGGCACGGCCGTGGTCGAGATGGCCGCGTTCGCCGCGGCGTCGGCGGGAGCACCGCGCATCGCCGAGCTGACGCTGGAAGCACCGCTGGTGGTGCCCGGGGAGGGCGGGGTGCGGTTGCAGGTGGTGGTCGACGCGCAACGGGAACTGACCGTCCACTCCGGCACCGGCGACGACTGGGTCCGCCACGCGGTCGCCCGGGTCGAACCCGGCGCGGCGGAGCCCGCCGACACGCGGTGGGCGGAGGTGTGGCCGCCACCCGGCGCACACGCGGCCGAACCGGACTCGCTGTACCGGCGGTTCGCGGCCGCGGGGTACGACTACGGTCCCGCGTTCACCGGTGTCGCCGGACTGTGGCACACCGCCGACGAGGTGTTCGCGGAGGTATCTCCGCGGCAGGGGGACTCCCACCTGGTGCACCCCGCGGTGCTGGACGCCGCGCTGCAACCGTGGTTCGACCTGATCGGGGACGCGCCGCTGCTCCCGTTCGGCTGGGAGGGCGTGACCCTGAACGGCGGGAGCGAAGGTCCGCTGCGGGTGCGGGTGCGGCGCACCGGTCCGTCCGCCGTCTCGCTGACCGCTGTCGATCGCGAGTCGCGGCTGGTGTGCGCGGTGGACTCCGTCGTGCTGCTGCCCCACCGGGCGAACGTGCCGCCGCTGTACGAGGTGACCTGGTCGGCCACCGGACTGAGCGGTGGCGGGGCGACCGACGTGCTGGTGGCGCCGCGCTGTCCCGAAGTGGACGCCGGACGTGTCCGGGAGGCGGTCGCGGAGGTGTTCGCGAGGCTGCGGGAGTGGTTGGAGGCACCACGGCACGACGCCCGCCTCGTGGTCGTGACCGAACGGGCCGTCTCCGTCGCCGGCGAGGACGTGGTGGACCTCGCGGGGGCCGCGGTGTGGGGTCTGGTGCGGTCCGCGCAGACCGAGCACCCCGGCCGGATCGTGCTGGCCGACCACGACGGAACGGAGGCCTCGCTCGCCCTCCTGTCGTCGGAGCTGCCGGACCAGGTGGCGCTGCGGGAGGGCGTGGCACTGGTCCCGTCGCTCGCGGTGGCGCCCGCCGCACCGGCAACCCCGGTGGACCCCGGCGGCACGGCGGTGATCTCCGGCGGCACCGGCGCGCTCGGCTCGGCCGTCGCCCGGCACCTCGTCACCGAGCACGGCGTGCGGGACCTCGTGCTGCTGAGCCGGACCGGCGGAGGCGAGTCCCTGGTCGCGGACCTGGCCGCCCTCGGGGCCGACGCGTCGGTGGTCCGCTGCGACGCCGCTGATCGCGCCGGGCTCGCCGAGGTGCTGGCGGCGGTGAGGAAGCCGGTGACCACGGTCGTGCACGCGGCGGGTGTCGTCGAGGACGGACCGGTGACGACAGCGGACCCCGCCGCCCTCGACCGGGTGCTGCTCCCCAAGGTCGACGGCGCGTTCAACCTGCACGAGCTCACGGCGGACTCACCGGTGTCGACCTTCGTGCTGTTCTCCGCCGCCGGGGGGATCGTCGGCAACGCGGGGCAGTCGTTCTACTCGGCGGCGAACGCGGCGCTGGACGCGCTGGCGTGCCGTCGTGCGGTGGCCGGACTGCCCGCGGTCTCGCTCGCGTGGGGCGTGTGGGGCGACGGCATGGCGTCCCGGCTCGCCGCACCGGACCTGCACCGCCTGTCCCGCAGCGGGTTCGTGCCCCTGACGACGGGCGAGGGGCTCGCGTTGTTCGACGCGGCCGCGCGCGGGCAACGGCCGGTGGTCGTGGCCGCGCGGCTCGACCTGGCCGCGCTGCGCCGGTCCGCGGTCGCCGGGGAACCGGCGCCGTGGCTGCTGCGCGAGTTGGCGGGCACCACGACGAGGCGTCCGGCGACGGCCGTTCCGACGGACGTGCGGGACCTGGAACGGCTGGTGCGAGCGGAAGCGTCCGCCTCGTTGGGGCACGGCGACCCGCTGGCCGTCGCGGCCGGCGCGGAGTTCAGGGGCGCGGGGTTCGACTCGCTCTCGGCCGTCGAGCTGCGCAACCGGCTGGCGGCGATCACCGGGCTGCGGCTGCCGTCCACCGTCGTGTTCGACCACTCGACACCTCGCGCGCTCGCCCGGCACCTGGCGGACCTGCTCGGTGGCCGCGACCACGAACTGGCGGGCGACGAGGCGTTGCGCACCGCCGACGCGCTGGCGGCGGCCGTGGCGGGCATGTCCGGCACGGACATCAGGCGCGACGTGCTGGCGAGGCGCCTGCGCGAGGTGCTGCTGGAACTGGACCACGCCCGGCCGGAGGAGGAACACGTCGCCGACCGGCTGGCCGGCGCGTCCGACGACGAACTGTTCGCCTTCATCGACGAGCAGCTGTGAACCGGGAACGGGGGTAGCGGGGATGAGCGACGACAAGATTCGCAACTACCTCAAGCGGGTGACGGCGGAACTGCACGGGACCCGGCAGCGGCTCGCCGCGCTGGAGGAACGCGACCACGAACCGATCGCCGTCATCGGCATGGGGTGCCGCCTGCCCGGCGGGGTGTCGAGCCCGGACGACCTGTGGCGGCTGCTCGACACCGGCGCCGACGCCGTGTCCGGGTTCCCCACCGATCGCGGCTGGGACCTGGACGCGCTCTACAGCGCCGACCCCGACCGGCCCGGCACCGTGTACTCGCGCGAGGGCGGTTTCCTGCACGACTGCGCGGAGTTCGACGCGGAGTTCTTCGGCATCAGCCCGCGTGAGGCGCTGGCGATGGACCCGCAGCAACGCCTGTTGCTGGAGACCTCCTGGGAGACGGTCGAACGGGCCGGCATCGACCCGTCGGACCTGCGCGGTTCCCGCACCGGCGCCTACGTCGGCGTGATGTACCACGACTACGGCTCCCGGATCGGCGTCACGCCCCCGGGCATGGAGGGCTACCTCGTCAACGGCAGCGCCGGGAGCATCGCCTCCGGCCGGATCGCCTACGCGCTGGGGCTGGAGGGTCCCGCCGTCACCGTGGACACCGCCTGCTCCTCGTCCCTGGTCTCGCTCCACCTCGCGGCGCGCGCGTTGCGCTCGGGTGAGTGCGACCTCGCGCTCGCGGGCGGCGCCACCGTGCTGGCCACGCCGGCGATGCTGATCGACTTCGCCCGGTTGCGCGGACTCGCGGCGGACGGCAGGTGCAAGCCGTTCGCGCAGGCGGCCGACGGCACGAGCTTCGCCGAGGGAGTCGGCCTGGTGCTGCTGGAACGCCTCGGCGACGCGCTCCGCAACGGCCGCCCCGTGCTCGGCGTGATCTCCGGCGGCGCGATCAACCAGGACGGCGCCAGCAACGGCCTGACCGCGCCCAGCGGTCCTGCGCAGGAACGCGTCATCCGGGCCGCCCTCGCCGCCGCGCGCCTGGCCCCGGACGAGGTCGACGCGGTCGAGGCGCACGGCACCGGCACACGGCTCGGCGACCCGATCGAGGCGCGGGCGCTGCTCGCGACCTACGGCCGGGGGAGGGAGGCGGGTCTGCCGCTCTGGCTGGGGTCGCTGAAGTCGAACATCGGCCACACCCAGGCCGCCGCCGGTGTGGCGGGGGTGATGAAGATGCTGCTGGCCATGCGTCACGGCCGGTTGCCGCGCACCCTGCACGTCGACCGGCCGTCGGAGCAGGTCGACTGGGACTCCGGCGCCGTGCGGCTGCTGACCGAGCCGAGGGACTGGCCGGTGACCGGCAGGCCGCGCCGGGCCGCCGTGTCCTCGTTCGGCGCGAGCGGCACCAACGCGCACCTGGTGCTGGAGGCGGCGCCCGAGGCGGCGGCGGGCGGGCCGGAGGTGCCCGGTCCTCACCTGTGGCCGTTGTCCGCGCGGGACGCCGCCGCCCTCCGCGACCACGCGGACCGGCTGCGCCGGCACCTGTCACCGGAGCACGACGCCGCCGCGGTGAGCCGCGCGCTCGGCCGCCGCACGGCGTTCTCCCACCGCGCCGTGGTGCTCGGCCGGTCCGGCGCCGAGCTGGCGGACGCGCTCGCCGGCCTGGCCGCGGGCGTTCCCGACGAACGGCTGGTGCGCGGCAGGGCACGCGAGGGCAGGCGGGCGGGATACCTGTTCACCGGCCAGGGCAGTCAGCGCGTGGGCGCCGGACGGGAGTGGTACGAGCGGTACCCGGTGTTCCGGGACGCGCTGGACGGCTGGGCCGAAGCCTTCGCGCGGCACTCGGTGCCGGGCCTGCGCGAGGTGATGTTCGGCGACGAGGTCCTGCTGCACCGCACCGAGTACACGCAGCCCGCCCTGTTCGCGCTGGAGGCGTCGCTGGCGGAGCTGCTGCGCAGCTGGGGTACCAGGCCGGAGGCGGTGCTGGGCCACTCGATCGGCGAGGTCGTCGCGGCGCACGTCGCCGGCGTCCTCCCCGCGGACGGCGCCGCCGCGCTCGTGGCCGCCCGGGGCAGGTTGATGGGCGCACTGCCCGCGGAGGGCGCGATGGCCGCGGTCAACGCGCCGGCTCGTGCGCTGGAGGAGCTCGTGGCGGACGGACGCGTCGGCGTGGCGGCGGTGAACGGTCCGAGCTCGACCGTCCTCTCCGGGCCTGCCGAGGCGGTCGAGGCCGTCCTCGCCCGGTGCGCCGAACGCGGCTACCGGGCCAAACGCCTGGCGGTGAGCCACGCGTTCCACTCGCCGTTGATGGACCCGGTGCTGGCGGAGTTCGCCGAGGTGGCCGCGGGGATCGACTACAGCCCGCCGCGGATCCCGGTGTTCTCCACCCTGACCGGTGGCCTGGCGGGCCCGGAGCTGTGCGCTCCCGGCCACTGGGTGCGCCAGGTGCGTGACACCGTGCGGTTCCACGACGGCCTGCGCGCGTTGCTCGACAGCGGTGTCGACGTGCTCTTCGAACTCGGCCCGGACGCCGCGCTGAGCACGATGGCGGAGGAGTTCACCACCGAACCGGTGCTCCTGCTGCCCGTCGCCCGGCGCGGCCGCGACGTGCTGCACCGGGCCCTCGCGACCGCCCACGCGAACGGCCTGGACCTGGATCTCGCCGCGCACAGCGGCGACGGACCCGCGGCCGACCTGCCCACGTACCCGTTCCGGCGCCGCCGCTACTGGCTGTCCGAGCGGGCGGGCCACCCGTTGCTCACCGCGACGCTCGACCGCCCGGACGGCCTGGGGTCCACGAGCACGGGCCACGTGGACCCGGCGACCCTGCCGTGGCTGTCCGGCCACCGCGTGGAAGGCCGCGTCGTGGTGCCCGGCACCGCGTTGCTCGACCTCGCGCTGCACGACGGAGACGTCGCCGAACTCCTGCTCGAACAACCGCTGGAGATCACCGCGCGAACCGAACTGCGGATCACCCGCGACGCCCGGCCGGACGGCGCCACCGCCTTCGCCGTCTTCTCCCGCGCCGGCACGTCGACCTGGCTCCGCCACGCGTCCGGCACGCTCGCCGAGGTCACCGCCCCCTCGCCGCCGACGGGCGCCTGGCCGCCGGCCGACGCCGAGCCCGTCCCGCTGCCCGACCTCGCCGCGCGGGTGCCGGGCACGGTGGAGTACGGGCCGGAGTTCGAGGGCGTGGGCGCGGTGTGGCGCCGCGGCCACGAACTCTTCGCCGAGGTCAGGCTCCCCGACGACGTCCCGGACGACGCCCACGCCCTGCACCCGGCGCTGCTGGACGCCGCACTGCGCCCGATCCTGCTGCTGGGCGAACGACGCGAGCGCGCCGTGCTGCCGTTCTCATGGCGAGACGTGCGGGTGTTCGCCCGAGGGGCTCGTTTCGTCCGCGTGCGACTCACCGACCTGGGCGCGGACTCCGTGTCCGTGCACGTCGCCGACGAGCACGGCTCACCGGTGCTCACCGCGGGAGCCCTGACCGTGCGCGAGTCGGGCCGCCCCGCGTCCCCGCTCCACCTGCTGGACTGGACCCCGCTACCGGTCGGCGAGCCCCGCGTCCACGACCACGTCGTGCGGGTGGACGCGTCGGGAACCGGACCGGAGGAGGCGCACCGGGCCTGCGAGTCGGTGCTGGAGGTGGTGCGGGACTGGCTGCGGGAGGACCGGGGCGCGGCCCGCCTGGTGGTGGTGACCAGCGGGGCCGTGGACACCGGATCCGGCGCCGGGAACCTCGCGGGGGCCGCGGTGTGGGGTCTGGTGCGGTCGGCGCGGACGGAGCACCCCGAGCGGATCGCGTTGGTGGACCTGGACGAGAGCGCCGGCGGGCTGGACCTGGCGCTGGGCGCGGGGACGGACGAGGTCGCGGTGCGCGACGGCGTGGTGCTGGGGCCCGTGCTGCGCCGGGCCCGGGAGGTGCGGGAAGGAGGGGAAGGGCCTCTCGCGGCGGCTTCCGGGGACCCGGCGATCTCCACCGCCGTCGCCTTCGGCGGCACCGTCCTCGTCACCGGCGGGCTCGGCGCCCTCGGCCGAGAGCTCGCCCTGCACCTGGTCCGTGCCCACGGCGCCCGGCGCCTCCTGCTCGCGGGCCGGTCCGACCCCGCCCACGACCCCTCCGCCGAGCTCGCCGGCCTCGGCGCCACCGTCACCACCGCCCGCTGCGACATAGCCGACCGCGACCAGGTCGCCGCTCTGCTGGCGTCCGTCCCGCCCGAGCACCCGCTGACCGCCGTGGTCCACCTCGCCGGCGTGCTCGACGACGCCCCCGTCACGGACCTCACCGCCGAACGGGTGTCCGGGGTGCTGCGCCCCAAGGTCGACGGCGCCTGGCACCTGCACGAGCTGACCGAGTCGTCAGGACCGGCGTTCGTGCTCTTCTCCTCCGCCGCGGGCGTGCTCGGCACCGCGGGTCAGGCCGGTTACGCGGCAGCCAACTCCTACCTCGACGCGTTCGCCGGCTGGCGGGCCCGCCGGGGGCTCGCCACGCTCTCGCTCGGCTGGGGACCGTGGTCCGCCGGCATGGCCGGCGCGCTCGCGAACGCGGACGCGGCGAGGCTGCGCAGGTCCGGGCTCGTCGCGATGGAGCCGGCCGAGGCGCTGCGGGCGTTGGACGCCGCGCTCGCCCAACCGCTTCCCGTCGTGTGGCCCGTGCGCGTCGACCTGGCGGGGAGCGACCCGGGCACGGTTCCGGCGGTCCTGCGGGCGCGGACCGGCACGCCACCGGTCGTCGCGGAGCCCGCTGTGCACGGCAGGGCCGACGTCGAGTCCGCTGTCCGGCAGGAGATCGCTTTCGTGCTCGGACACGGGTCGGCGGGCGCGGTGGACATGGGCAGGTCGTTCAAGGAGGCCGGGTTCGACTCGCTGACCGCGGTGGAGTTCCGCAACCGCCTGGCCGCCCGCACCGGCGTGCGGCTGGCCGCGACCGCCGTCTTCGACCACCCCACGCCGGCCGAGCTGGTCGAGTTCGTCGTCGCGGAGGGCGGGGTGCCGCGGGAGGACCTCGGCGCGGTGATGGAGCTGATCGACCGCGTGCGCGACCGGGTGTCGGCGCTCGATGGCGGCGGCCGCGACCAGGTGGTCGCACGGCTCGGCGACGTGCTGGCCGAGCTGGCGCCGTCCACCCCGGAACCGATGGCACGGCACCTGCTGGAGGCGTCCGAGGACGAGCTGTTCCGGTTGCTGGACAACGACTTCAAGCTGTGAAAGCGGCGACTCAGGGGAACGTGATGGCTGACACCAGCGAGGGCAGGCTCCGCGAGTACCTGCGCCGGGCGATGACCGATCTGCACACCGCGCGCGAGCAGGTGAAGGTGCTGGGCGACCGCGTGCGCGAGCCGGTGGCGATCGTCGGCGCCGGGTGCCGGTACCCGGGTGGTGCCCGGACACCGGAACAGCTGTGGGACCTCGTCTCCTCGGGGACGGACGCGGTCGGCGCGTGCCCCGTCGACCGGGGCTGGGACTCCGACGCCGTCGGTGGTTTCCTGCACGACGCGGGCGAGTTCGACGCGGGGTTCTTCGGGATCTCGCCGCGCGAGGCCGTGGCGATGGACCCGCAGCAGCGCCTGCTGCTCGAAGTGTCGTGGGAAGCGGTCGAACGTGCCGGGGTCGACCCGAAGTCGTTGCGCGGCAGCAACACCGGTGTCTACATGGGGCTGATGCACCACGACTACGCGGCCGGGCACCCCGCGGAGGACGCCGAGACGGCGGGCTTCCTCGGCACCGGCACGGCCGGGAGCGTCGCGTCGGGCCGGATCTCCTTCCTCCTGGGCCTGGAGGGACCGGCGATCACCGTCGACACCGCGTGTTCGTCGTCGTTGGTGGCGTTGCACCTGGCCGTGAAGGCGTTGCGCTCGGGCGAGTGCGACGTGGCGCTGGCCGGTGGTGCGACGGTGATGGCCGAGCCGGGGATCTTCGTGGAGTTCGCCCGCCAGGGTGGTCTCGCGGGCGACGGTCGGTGCAAGGCCTTCTCCGACGACGCCGACGGCACCGGCTGGGCCGAGGGCGTCGGCGTCCTGGTGCTGATGAGGCTTTCGGACGCCCTGGAACAAGGTCGCCCGGTGCTGGCTGTCGTGCGGGGATCCGCGGTCAACCAGGACGGCGCGTCGAACGGCTTGACCGCGCCGCACGGCCCGTCGCAGGAACGGGTGATCCGTGCCGCGCTCAAGGACGCTGGACTGTCCACGTCAGACGTCGACGTCGTGGAGGCGCACGGCACGGGCACGAAACTCGGCGACCCGATCGAAGCGCGAGCCCTGCTGGCGACCTACGGCCGGGGTGGACGACGGGTGTGGCTGGGATCGCTGAAGTCCAACATCGGCCACGCCCAGGCCGCCGCCGGGGTCGGTGGCGTGATCAAGGTGCTCCAGGCGATGCGCCACGCGACCCTCCCCGCGACCCTGCACGTGGACCGGCCGACGACGGTGGTGGACTGGGAGTCCGGCTCGGTCGAGCTGCTGGCGCGGAAGCAGGCGTGGCCGCGGGGGGAACGGCCGCGCAGGGCCGCGGTCTCGTCGTTCGGCATCAGCGGCACCAACGCGCACGTGGTCCTGGAGGAAGCCCCGGAATCCGAACCGGAACCGTTGCCGTCCGGCGACTTCCCCGCGCCGTGGGTGGTGTCCGCGCGGTCCGCGGAGGCCCTGACCGCGCAGGCGGACCGTCTCGCCGACTGGATCGCCGGGCGCCAGGACGTCGCCGGGGACCGGGTGGCGCGCGCGCTGGCTGTCTCGCGGTCGGTCTTCGAGCACCGGGCCGTCGTGCTGGAATCCGGTGCGGACGGGCTGGAGGCATTGCGCGACGGGCGGGTGCGTGAGGACGTGGTCGTCGGCACCGGTGAGCTCGCGACGGGCAGGACGGTCTGGGTGTTCCCCGGACAGGGCTGGCAGTGGGCCGGCATGGCCACCCGGCTGCTCGAGGACTCGGAGGTGTTCGCCGCGCGCTGGGCGGAGTGCGAACGCGCGCTGGCGCCGCTGGTCGGCTGGTCCCTGACCGAGGTGGCGACCGGCGGTGGGGAACCGGTCGGCGCGGACGTCGTCCAGCCGCTCTGCTTCGCGTTCATGGTGTCGCTGGCCGAGGTGTGGCGCGCCTGGGGTTGCGTCCCGGACGCGGTCGTCGGGCACTCGCAGGGCGAGGTGGCCGCGGCGGTCGTGGCGGGAGCGCTGAGCCTCGACGACGGCGCGCGGGTCATCGCACGCCGGTCCCGCCTCGTGGCGCGCCGGCTGGCCGGCCGTGGCGCGATGGCGTCGGTCGGGTTGCCCGCGGCGGAGGCGGAGGAGCTGGTCTCCCGCTGGGAGGGGCTGGTGGTGGCCGCCGAGAACAGCCCGGTGTCGTCCGTGGTGGCGGGTGACACCGAGGCGCTCGCCGAACTGCTGCGGGAGTGCGAACGCCGCGGCGTGCGGTCGCGCCGCATCGAGGTCGACTACGCCTCGCACAGCCCCCACGCGGACCTGGTGGCCGCGGAGCTCGCCGAGGAGCTCGCGGACGTGGCGCCGCGGTCCGCGCACGTCCCGATCTACTCGGCGGTCGACGCCGCGGTGATCGACGGCACCCGGCTGGACGGCGGCCACTGGTTCCGCAACCTGCGGCTGCCGGTGCGGTTCGCCGGCGCCGTGCGGGCGCTGCTCGACGACGGGTTCACCACGTTCGTCGAACTGTCCGCGCACCCCGTGCTGGTCAACGCCGTCGAGGAGACGGCTGAGTCCTCGCCGGTCCCGATCTGCGCGGTGGGATCGCTGCGCCGCGGTGACGGCGGTGTGCGCGGGCTGGTCCGCTCCTGCGCCCACGGCTGGGTGCGGGGCCTCGGCGTGCGCTGGGCGGACGTCCTGCCCGAGCGGGCGCCGGCCCGCGACCTGCCCACGTACGCCTTCCAGCGCAGGCACTTCTGGCTGCGGGGGCGGCCGGCCGAGCGGGCGTTCGACCCGCACTGCCACCGGGTCGGCTGGCAGCGCCTGGCCCTGCCGGGAAGCGCCCGGTTGCGGGGCCGGTGGCTCGTGGCCGGGTCCGGCGACTTCGCCGAGCGGCTGGCGGCGAGCATGGCCGAGCACGGCGCGGAGGTCGTGCGGCGGCGACCGGGGTCCGGCAGGCTGCCGGAGGACCTGACCGGTGTGGTGGCGCTGCCGGGGCCGGACGCCGTCGCCGCGACGCTCGCGCTGCTGGGAGGACTCACCGGCCGGGTCCGGTGCTGGATCGTCACCCGCGGCGGGGTCGCGCTGGACGCCGGCGAGACCGTCTCGGACACCGGGGCGCTCCTGGGCGCGCTGGGCAGGGTCGCGGCCGCCGAACTGACGGGACCGCGGTGCGCCCTCCTCGACGTGGCGGCGGAGTGCTCGCCCGCCGCGCTGATCCCCGCGCTCGGCGCCGACGAGGACCACGTCGCGGTGCGCCCGTCCGGCGTCTTCGGCCGCCGCCTCGTGCGGATCCCCGCCACCGAACCGTGGCGACCCGGCGGCACGGTGGTGCTGGTCGACGAACGCCGGGACGAGCGCGTCACGACCGAGCTCGACGGGTTGCTGCGGGCGGCCGGGGCGGAGCGGGTGGTCCGCGCGTCCGCCGGGGACGTCGCGCGACTGGTCGCAGACCTGCGGCCGAGCACGGTGGTGGTGATGCCCGGCGTGCCGCCGTTCGCGCGGCTGACCGGCACGTCCACCTCCGCACTGGCCGAGGCGGTCGACCTCAGGACCTCGGCGGCACGGCACGTCGCGACCCTGTTGCGGGACGGCGACCCGACGAAGGTCGTGCTGTTCTCCTCCGTCTCCGGGGTGTGGGGCGGTGCGGGCCAGGCCGGTTACGCCATGGGTTCCGCCGTGCTCGACGCGCTCGCGCACGGGTTGCGCGCCAGGGGCGTCCACGCGCTCTCGGTGTCCTGGACCCCTTGGCGGGGAGCGGATCCCGGCGTGGACGAGGACGCGTTGCGCGCGGTCGGCATCAACCCCCTGGAGCCCGGTGAGGCGTTCCACGCGCTGTGCCGTGCCGTCGCGAGCGGCGCGAGCACCGCGATGATCGGTGACGTCGACTGGCAGCGCCTCGCCGCCACGCTGATGGCCGGGCGGTCGTCCCTGCTCGACGAGCTGGCAGGCGCGCGGTCGCGGTCGGAGACCGGCGGTGCCGGCCGACTGCGCGCGTTGCCGGACGCACGCCGCCGGCAGGAGGTCCGCGGTCTGGTGCTGGACGCGGTCGTGGCGGTCCTCGGCGCCGACGGCAGGCAGGCCGTCGCACCCGGCCTCCCCTTCCTGGACCAGGGCCTCACCTCCGTCGGGGGCGTCGAGCTGCGCAACAGGTTGCAGGCGGGCACCGGTCTCGCGCTGCCGGCGACCCTGGTCTTCGACCACCCGACGCCGCAGCGGGTGATCGACCACCTCGTGGAGCTGCTCGGTGCGGCGGGAGCGACTCCCGAAGCGACCGGCGAGTCCGCTCCGGACGACGAGCCGATCGCGATCGTGGGAATGGGATGCCGGTTCCCTGGGTCCGTGGCCACGCCCGCGGACCTCTGGGAACTGGTGTCCGCGGGACGGGACGGCACGTCAGGGCTGCCGGACGGAAGGGGATGGGCGCTGGGAGACCTCACCGGGGACGCGGACCTCCCCGGCACCACCTACTGCGCCCGCGGTGGTTTCCTGGACGGCGCCGACCTGTTCGACGCGGAGTTCTTCGGCATCTCGCCGCGGGAGGCGCGGGCCATGGACCCGCAGCAGCGGTTGCTGCTGGAGGTGTCGGTCGAGGCCGTCGAACACGCGGGCTTCGACCTGGGGGCGCTGCGCGGGTCGCGGACCGGCGTGTTCGTCGGCGGCAACGGCCAGCACTACTTGCCGCTCGCCCGCCAGGACGAGCTGGCCGGGTACTGGGGCACCGGCAACGCGGCGAGCGTGATGTCCGGACGGGTCTCGTACGCGCTGGGCCTGGAGGGACCGGCGATCACCGTGGACACGGCGTGCTCGTCGTCGCTGGTGGCGATGCACTGGGCGGCGAGGGCGTTGCGCTCCGGCGAGTGCGACGTGGCACTGGCCGGCGGTGTGACCGTCATGTCCACCCCGGACGTCCTCACCGAGTTCTCCCGGCAGGGCGCGCTGGCGCCCGACGGGCGCTGCAAGCCGTTCAGCGACGCGGCGGACGGGTTCGGCGCCGCCGAGGGCGTCGGCGTCGTGGTGCTGATGCGGCTCTCGGACGCCCTGCGGCAAGGGCGCCAGGTGCTGGCCCTGGTGCGGGGTTCGGCGGTCAACCAGGACGGCGCGTCCAACGGCTTGACCGCGCCGAACGGCCCGTCTCAGGAACGGGTGATCCGTGCCGCGCTCGCCGACGCCGGACTTGGACCGTCCGACGTGGACGTCGTGGAAGCGCACGGCACGGGCACGGAGCTCGGCGACCCGATCGAAGCCCAGGCCCTGCTGGCGACGTACGGTCAACGGCCGGGCGAACGGCCGTTGTGGCTGGGATCGCTGAAGTCGAACATCGGGCACACCCAGGCCGCCGCCGGGGTGGCCGGCGTGATCAAGGTGGTGCTGGCGTTCAAGCACGGCGTGCTGCCCAGGACGTTGCACGCGGACCGGCCGACGTCGGTGGTGGACTGGTCGAGCGGCTCCGTCGCGCTGCTCGCGGAGAACCAGGAGTGGCCGCGGGGAGAACGCCCGCGCAGGGCCGCGGTGTCGTCGTTCGGCATGAGCGGCACCAACGCCCACCTCGTCCTGGAGGAGCCGCCCGCGACGCGCCCCGTTGCCGCGCGAGAACCCGTGCCCGTGCCCTGGGTGCTGTCCGCGCGGTCGGCACGGGGGCTGCGCGCGCAGGCGGCGAAACTGGCCGCCCGGCCCGGCCTCGACCCGGTCCCGGTCGCCCTCGCGCTCGCCACCACCCGCACGGCGTTCGAGCACCGGGCCGTCCTGCACGTGGACGCGCCCACCGAACTCGTCGCACTGGCCGGGGGAGAACCCGCGACGACGACGGTGATCGGCCAGGTCGCGGGCGGTGGCGGCCGGACGGCCTGGCTGTTCCCCGGCCAGGGCTGGCAGTGGCGGGGCATGGCGACCGGGCTGCTCGCGGAGTCACCGGTGTTCGCCGCCCGCCTTGCGGAGTGCTCCGCCGCGCTCGAACCGCACCTCGGCTGGTCGGTCCTCGACCGGCTGCGCGAGGGCGGTGACGTGGACGGCCCCGCGGCGACCGTGCAGCCGCAGTGCTTCGCGGTGATGGTGTCGCTGGCGGAGGTCTGGCGGTCGTGGGGCGTCGAACCGGACGCCGTGGCCGGGCACTCGCAGGGCGAGGTCGCCGCGGCCGTCGTCGCGGGAGCCCTCTCCCTGGCCGACGGCGCAAGGGTCATCGCGACCCGCGCCAAGATCATCGACGCCGAGCTCGGCGGCAGGGGCGGGATGATGTCGGTGGCCCTGTCCGGCGCCGAGACAGCGGAGCTGATCGCGCCGTGGTCCGCGGACCTGGCGGTGGCGGCGATCAACGGACCGGCGTCGACAGCGGTCGCGGGCTCGGGAGGGGCACTCGACGAGGTGCTGGCGGAGTGCGACCGCCGCGGCGTGCGGGCACGCCGGATCCCGGTCGGGTTCGCCTCGCACTGCGCCCAGGTGGAGGCGGTGCGCGACGAGCTGGTCGACGCCCTGCGCGACCTGGCCCCCGCAGCCGCGTCCGTCGCCTGGTACTCGACGGTGGACGCGCGCGTCCTCGACGGCGCCGAGGCCGGCGCCGAGTACTGGTACCGCAACCTGCGGCAGCGGGTGCGCTTCGAGGAGACGGTCCGCCGGCTGGCCGCGGACGGGTTCGACGGCTTCGTGGAGATCTCCGGCCACCCCGCGCTCGTGCCGGCCGTGCAGGAGGTCCTCGACCCCGACCCGTCCGTCGTCGTGGGGTCGCTGCGCAGGGACGAGGGTGGTCTCGCCAGGCTGGTGCGGTCGGCGGCCGAGGGGTGGGTGCGCGGCCTGCCGTTCGACTGGTCGCGACTGCTGCCCACCGCGCCCGGCCCGCCGGCGGAGCTGCCGACGTACGCCTTCCAGCACGAGCGGTACTGGGCGGAACAGCCCGCGCCCGCGGCCGCCGCCGGCGCGTTCGGCCTGACCGAAGAGGGCCACCCGCTGCTCGCAGGAGCCCTCGACCTGCCCGCGGGCGGCGTCGTGTGGACCGCCAGGCTCGACCCGGGCGCCACCCCGTGGCTGCTCGACCACCGGCTGTTGGGCCAGGTGGTCGTGCCCGGAGCCGTGTTCACCGAACTCGCCCTGGTCGCCTGCACGCGCGTCGGCGCGGCCGGGCTGCGGGAACTGGAGCTGTCGGCGCCGCTCGCGCTGTCCGGCGAGGAGGCGGTGTGGCTGCGGCTGGTCGTGAGCCCGCCCGAGGCCGACGGGTGTCGCACGGCGGTGATCCACTCACGTCCGGACACCGGCGCTGAGCAGTGGACCGAGCACGCGCAGGCGGTGCTGGCCCCGTCCGTCGCGGAGGACGCGGAGGTGCCGGTCGTGACCGCCGTCCCGATCGACGTCGACGGCTTCTACCTGGGCCTCGCCGATCAGGGGTACCAGTACGGGCCGGCGTTCCGGTGCGTCCGGTCGGGTCGGTTGGCCGATGGCGTGGTCCTCGCCGAGGTCGAGCTGCCCGCGCGGACCGGTGCCGACGGGTTCCTCCTGCACCCGGCACTGCTCGACGCGGCCGTGCAGTGCGCGGCACTGGGCGGTTTCTTCCCGGACGACGGCCTGATCAGGGTGCCGCACGTGCTGCGTGACGTCCGCCTGCGCACCGGCGGGAGCAGGCGTCTGCTGGTCAGCGTCTCGCGGGCGGGGGAGGACGCGGTCCGGGTCCAGTGCGCGGACGAGTCCGGAGGGCCGGTCTGCCTGATCGGTGAGCTGGTGATGACGGCGATCGAGCCGCGCCGGCTGGTGGAGGCGGCCGAGGAGCTCCTCCACCACGTGGAGTGGGTTCCCGCGGCGCTCCCGGCCGTGCGCCCGGCCGGGAGGTGGGCGATCGCGGGCGATGACGACGAGCTGGCCGCAGCAGTGCGCGCGGCAGGCGCCGAACTGGTCCAGGACCGACCGGACGTCGTCCTCGCCGTCGTGCGCGCCGAAGGCCCGGAGATCGCCGCGGTCCGTGACGCCTCCACCAGGGCGCTCGCCCTGCTCCAACGCTGGCTACCCACACCGGCCCACCTGCTGATCGTCACCGAGGGTTTCACCACCGGCGACCCGGCGGCCGCCGCGGTCTGGGGCCTCGTGCGCTCGGCGCAGTCGGAGGAACCGGGCCGCATCACGCTCCTCGACCAGTTCCCCGCGGACCCCGCCGTCCTGCTCGCGGCAGCCGCCGGTGACGAACCGCGGTACGCCGTCGTGGCAGGACAGGTGTGCGCGCCCGGGTTGACCTCCGCGGTGGACGGTGCGCTGCGGCCACCGGCGGCGGGATGGCGGCTGGAGACCGGGGACGGCACGTTCGACGGCCTGCGCCTGGTCGCCTCGCCACAGGGCCGCGCGACCCTGGAGGAGGGACAGCTGCGCGTCGCGCAGCGAGCGGCCGGGCTGAACTTCCGCGACACCCTGATCGCGCTCGGCGTGTACCCGGGCGAGGCGAGCACGGGCGTGGAAGGGGCCGGTGTCGTCGTCGAGGTCGGGCCCGGCGTGCGCGGGTTCGAGGTCGGCGACCGGGTCTTCGGCCTGTTCGACGGCGCGTTCGGGGACCTCGTGGTCGCCGACGCGCGGACCGTGGCCCTCATGCCGCCGGACTGGTCGTTCACCGACGCCGCTTCGGTTCCCGCCGCGTTCCTGAGCGCCTTCTACGCGTTGCGTCACCTCGCAGAGCTGGAGAGCGGCCAGTCCGTGCTGATCCACGCGGCGGCCGGAGGCGTCGGCATGGCCGCCGTGCAGGTGGCGCGCGGCATCGGCGCGGAGGTCTACGCCACGGCGAGCCCCGGCAAGTGGGACGTGGTGCGCGGGCTCGGCGTCCCCGGCACGCACCTGGCGAGTTCCCGCACCACCGAGTTCGGCGCGGCGTTCCGCGCCACGAGCGGGCGTGGTGTCGACGTGGTGCTGAACTCCCTGACCGGCGAGTTCGTCGACACCTCGCTCGCGGTGCTGGCCGACGGCGGCCGTTTCGTGGAACTGGGCAAGGCCGACGTCCGCGACGCCGCCGAGGTGGCCGCCACCCACCGGGGCGCGCGGTACCAGGCCTTCGAACTGGTGGACGCCGGTCCCGAGCTCATCGGGGCCATGCTGGCCGAACTGCTGGAGATGTTCGGCGACGGACGGCTGCGGCTGCTGCCCGTGCGCACCTGCGAGCTGTCCGGCCTCGCCGACGCCTTCCGCGGGCTCAGCCAGGCCCGGCACGTCGGCAAGGTCGTCTGCGTCCTGCCACCGTCGTTCACCCCGCACGGCACCACGGTCATCACCGGCGGCACCGGCCACCTCGGCGGCGTGATCGCACGCCACCTGGTCGCGGTGCACGGCGTCCGGCACCTCGTGCTCGCCGGGCGCTCGGGTGAGGCGCCGGCCCTCGCCGCCGAGCTCGCCTCGCACGGGGCGGAGGTCGAGGTCGTCGCCTGCGACGTGGCCGACCGGGAGTCGGTGCGCGCGCTGCTGGCCGATCGGCCGGTGACGGCCGTGGTGCACGCGGCGGGGGTGCTCGACGACGCCACGGTCGCGACCGCGACCACCGGTCAGCTGGCGGCGGTGCGCGGGCCCAAGGTGGACGGGGCGGTGCACCTGCACGAGTTGACCGCCCACCTGGACCTGACGGCGTTCGTGCTGGTCTCCTCGGCCGCCGCCGTGCTCGGCGGGCCGGGGCAGGGCGCCTACGCGGCGGCCAACGGGTTCCTCGACTCGTTCGCCGGGCGGTTGCGCGAGCGCGGCGTGCCCGCGGTGGCGGCGGCGTGGGGCCTGGTCAGCGGGGCGAACCGGATGACAGGTCACATCGACCAGACCGCGCTGCGCGAGCGGATGGCGCGTGGTGGCGTGCTTCCGCTGGCGGAGGGGGAGGTCGGGCCGCTGTTCGACGCGGCGCTGCGGGCGGGCCCACCGGCCGTCGCGGCGATCAGGTTCGACCGCGCGCGATCGCGTGCGGGCAACGCCGCCGCGGTGCCGGAAGGCCGCGAGGAGACCACCGTGCCGGACCTCGCCGGTGTCGCGCCGGAACGCAGGCGGGAGGTCCTGCTCGACCTCGTGCTCACCCACGCCGCCGCCGTCCTGGGCCGCGCCGGGCAGGCGGGGGAGCGCACCGCGTTCCGCGATCTCGGGTTCGACTCGCTCAGTTCCGTGGAACTGCGCAACCGGCTGGCCGGTCTCACCGGGCTGCGCCTGCCCGCCGCCCTGGTGTTCGCCCACCCGACGCCGGTGGCGCTGGCGGACTTCCTGCACGAGGAGCTGTTCCCCGTCGAACGCCCTGCCGTCGTGCTGGAGCTGGAACGGGTGGAGGCCGCGGTCCGCGCGCTGGCGGGGCAGCACCCGCCGGACACGGGCGGGGTGGACGTGGGCGCCCGGCTGGCGGCGCTCACCGCGCAGTGGGCGGCGCTGCTCGGAGAGCACGACCAGGGAGCGGCGGACCTGGAGAGCGCGGCGGACGACGACATCTTCGCCTACCTCGACCAGCGGTTCGGTGCGTCGTGAGCGGATCCGGGCGCAGTGCGGACAGGAGGTTTCAGGATGTCGGATGAGCAGAAGCTCCGCGAATACCTCAAGCGGGCCACCGCGGAACTGCGGCGCACCACCGCACGCCTGTCCGAGATGGAGGAACTGGCCCACGAGCCGATCGCCGTCGTCGGCGCCGGGTGCCGGTTCCCCGGTGGCGTGACGTCGCCGGAGGAGCTCTGGCGGCTGGTCGAGTCCGGCGTGGACGCGGTCGGCGGGTTTCCCGAGGACCGGGGTTGGCCGCTCGACGACCTGTTCGACGACGACGCCGGCGTGAGCGGGCGGACCTACTGCCGTGAAGGCGGTTTCCTGGACGCCGCGACGGAGTTCGACGCCGCGTTCTTCGGGATCTCCCCACGCGAGGCGTTGGCGATGGACCCGCAGCAACGCGTGCTGCTGGAGACCTCGTGGGAGGCGTTGGAGCACAGCGGGATCGTGCCCGAGCACCTGCGCGGCACCCGGACCGGCGTCTACGTGGGCGCGTGGCACAGCGGTTACGCGCAGGGCGTCCGCCGGCCGTCGGCGGAGCTGGAGGCACAGCTGCTCACCGGTGGCGTGAACAGCTTCACCTCCGGGCGGCTGTCGTACGCGCTGGGCCTCGAAGGCCCGGCGATCACCGTCGACACGGCGTGCTCGTCCTCCCTGGTGGCGGTGCACCTGGCGGTGCGGGCACTGCGTTCCGGCGAGTGCGACGTGGCGCTGGCCGGTGGTGCGACGGTGATGGCCACTCCCGACGTCTTCGTCCGCTTCGCCCGGCAGAACGCGCTGTCCCCGGACGGCAGGTGCCGCGCGTTCGCGGAGGGCGCCACCGGGTTCGGACCGGCCGAGGGCGCTGGAGTCGTCGTGCTGGAACGACTCTCGGACGCCCTGAGGAACGGGCGGCGAGTGCTCGCCGTGGTGCGCGGTTCGGCGGTGAACCAGGACGGCGCGTCGAACGGCCTGACCGCGCCGAACGGCGCGTCGCAGGAACGGGTGATCCGCGCCGCGCTCGTCGACGCCCGGCTCACCCCGGCCGACGTGCACGCGGTCGACGCGCACGGCACCGGGACCGCGCTGGGCGACCCGATCGAGGCCGCCGCGCTGGCTGCCGTCTACGGCGCGGAGCGCCCGCAGGACCGGCCGTTGCCGCTCGGCTCCGTGAAGTCCAACATCGGGCACACCCAGGCCGCCGCCGGTGTGGCGGGCCTGCTGAAGATGGCCTACGCGATGCGAGCGGGCGTGCTGCCGGCCTCGCTGCACGCGGAGACGCCGTCCACCGAGGTGGACTGGTCGGGGGGCATCACGCTCGCCACCCGCGCCCAGCCGTGGCCGGGAGAGGGCCCGCGCCGTGCCGCGGTGTCGTCGTTCGGGGTCAGCGGCACCAACGCCCACGTGGTCGTCGAACAGGCGCCGGCCGCGTCCGACGTGCCCGCCCGCCTCGTTCCCGGCGTGCCCCGGGCGCCGTGGGTGCTGTCCGCGCGGTCGGCCGCTTCCCTGCGAGGACAGGCGGCCAGGCTGGCAGAGCACGCGGAAGCCCCGGCCACCGACGTGGCGCACGCCCTGCACAGCACCAGGACCGCGTTCGACCACCGGGCCGTGCTGCTCGACCCGGGCCCGGCCGCGCTGGCGGCGCTCGCGTCCTCGACCCCGCACCCCGACGTGCTGACCGGCGTGGCGCGGAGCCGGGCCCGCGTCCTGTGGGTCTTCCCCGGCCAGGGCTGGCACTGGCCGGGGATGGCGGCGGACCTGCTGCGCGACTCACCGGAGTTCGCGGCGCGCTGGGCCGACTGCGAGCGGTGCGTCCCGTGGTCGCTCACCGACGCCGTGACCTCACCGCACCTCGCGGGGGTCGACGTCGTGCAACCCGTCTGCTTCGCGGTGATGGTCTCGCTGGCGGAGGTGTGGCGCTCCTGGGGCGTGCGCCCGGACGCCGTGCTCGGCCACTCCCAGGGCGAGGTGGCCGCCGCCGTCGTGGCGGGGGCCCTGTCGCTGGAGGACGGCATGCGGGTGGTGCTGGCGAGGTCGTCCGCGATCGCCCGCCACCTGACGAACACCGGCGCCATGCTCGCCGTGGCCCTGCCCGCCCAGGCCGCCGCGACGTTGGCGGGAGAGCACGCGCTGGAGGTGGCCGCGCTCAACAGCCCGTTCGCGACGGTCCTGGCCGGCGACCCGGCGGACGTGGCGGCGGCAGCCGAGGCATGTGCCCGCAACGACGTGCGCGCCCACCGCCTGGCCGTCGACTACGCCTCGCACTGCGCACGCGTCGCACCGGTCCGCGACGACCTGCTGACCGCGCTGGCGGGCATCACCCCCGCCCCGGCGACGGTCCCGATGTACTCGTCGGTGCGTCCGGGCCGCCTGAGCGGCACCGAGCTGGACGCCACCTACTGGTACGACAACCTGCGGCTCCCGGTGCGGTTCGCCGAGGCGGCCGGACAGGCGGTGGAGGACGGCGTCACGTGCGCGGTGGAGATGTCCGCGCACCCGGTGCTGACCGGCGCCGTCACGGACATCGCGGGCGGCGTGTGCGCCATCGGCTCGCTGCGGCGCGACGAGCCCGGTATCCCGTCCCTGGTCACCAACGCGGCCCAGGGGTGGGTGCGGGGTCTGCCGGTGCGCTGGGACGCCCTGTTCGCGACCGCGCCCACCCGCCCGGTCAGGACACCGACCTACGCCTTCGACCGCCGCCGCCACTGGCTGACCGCCGACCCCGCCGAACCGGCCGACGTCACCGGGCTCGTCCTCCGCGAGGCCTGGCGACCGCTGGAAACCGGCTCCCCGGCGCTGGACGGCACGTGGCTCGTCCTGTGCGAGCCCGGATCGGTGATCGGCCGGCGGTGTGCGGCGGCGCTGGGCGAAGCAGGCGCGCGAGTCGTGACCACGAGCCTGGACGAGGTGGCCGCAGCGGGTCCGGCCGCGGGCGTGATCGTCGTGTCGGACGTGTCCGGCACCCTGCGGGCCTTCCGGGCCTTGGCCGCCGCCGATCCCGGTTGCCGCGTCTGGGCGGTGACGACCGGCGCCGCGGCGGTCACCTCCGACGACGCGGTGGCCGTGGAACCCAGCCAGGTCTGGGGCCTGGGCCGCTGCCTGGCCCTGGAGCACCCCACCCTGTGGGGCGGCCTGATCGACCTGCCGCCCGACCCCGACACCCCCGTGCGACTCGGTCCGGCGCTACAGGGCCACGAGGACCAGGTGGCACTCCGGCGCGCAGGCGCGTTCGGTCGCAGGCTGGTTACCGCGCCACCACCCGGCAGGGAGTCCTACCGGCCCCGCGGCACCGTCCTCGTCACCGGCGGCTTCGGCGCGGTGGGGGGCAGGCTGGCGCGCTGGCTGGCCGCGAACGGCGCCGAACGCGTGGTCCTGCTCGGCCGCACCGGCGGTCAGGCGACCGGCATGGGCGAGGCCGAGGTGGTGGAGATCGCCTGCGACGTCGGGGACAGGGACGCGCTGGCCGCCGTCCTCGACCGGTACCGGGTGGACGCCGTGTTCCACGCGGCAGGCGTCCCGCACTCGGCCGCGGCCCTGGACACCGACGACGACCTGCTGGCCGAGGTGCTGTCCGGCAAGGTCGACGGTGCGCGCCACCTCGACGAACTGACCCGCGACCTGGACCTGGACGCGTTCGTGCTCTTCGGGTCCGGCAGCGGCACGTGGGGCGCGGGCGGGCAGAGCGCCTACGGTGCGGCGAACGCCGCGCTGGAGGCCGTGGCCCTGGACCGGCACGCGGCCGGACTGCCGGCCACCTGCGTGGCGTGGGGCCTGTGGGCGGGCACGGGGATGGCGGGCGAGCAGGGCTCCGCCTACCTGCGCGGGCTCGGGCTGAGGCCGCTCGCGGCCCAGACCGCGCTGGACCTGCTGGCACGGCTGGTGGCGTCCGGGGAACCCGTCACCACCGTCGCCGACGTCGACTGGGCGGTGTTCGTCCCCCGCGTCACCAGCACGCGCCCGAGCCGGTTGTTCAGCGAGCTGCACGAGGAGGGACCGGCGGAACCGGTCGTCGTGCGAGGACGGGCGTTGCTCGACCTCGTGCGCCGGCAGGTCGCCGCGGTCCTCGGGCACGACGACCCCGGTGAGATCGGGGAGGAGACCGCGTTCCGCGACCTGGGTTTCGCCTCGGTGACGGCTGTGCAGTTCGCCTCCGGGCTGGGTGCGGCGGTGGGCCTCGACCTGCCGTCCACCACCGTTTTCGACCACCCGAACGCGACGGCGGTGGCGACGATGCTGGAAGCCCGCCTCACCGGCGACCCCGAGTCCGGCGACGAGGCCCGGATCCGCGACCTGCTGGCCGCCCTGCCGGTCGAACGGCTGCGCGAGTCCGGCCTGCTGGACCGCCTGCTCTCGTTGCGCGACGACCCGGAACCCGCGTCCCACGTGGACGAGCTGGACGCCGAAGCCCTGATCGCCCTGGCCCACGGTGGCACCCCGCCCCGGCACTGAAGCGAGGAGACCCACCATGTCCACCACACCGGCACAGCTGCTCGACGCGCTCAGGGCCTCGCTGAAGGAGAACGAACGGCTCCGCAGGCAGGAACGCGAACCGATCGCGATCATCGGCATCGGCTGCCGCTACCCCGGCGGCGTGCGGTCCGCCGACGACCTCTGGGACCTCGTCGCCGCCGAACGGGACGCCATCGGTCCGTTCCCCACGAACCGGGGCTGGGACCTGGAGGCGTTGTACGACCCGGACCCGAGCGTGCCGGGCACGACCTACTGCCGCGAAGGCGGGTTCCTCTACGACGCGGACGAGTTCGACGCCGAGTTCTTCGGCATCTCCCCGCGCGAGGCGCTCGCGATGGACCCGCAGCAGCGCCTGCTGCTGGAGACCACCTGGGAAGCGCTGGAACACGCCGCCGTCGCCCCGCAGGACCTGCGGGGGAGCCGCACCGGCGTGTTCGTGGGCGCCGGGCACCAGGACTACATCACCGACCCCGGCCGTGCCCCCGAGGGCACCGACGGGTACCTGCTCACCGGTACCGCCGACGCCGTGCTGTCCGGGCGCATCGCCTACACCTACGGCACGGAGGGGCCTGCTCTCACCGTGGCGACGGCCTGTTCGTCGTCACTGGTGGCGGTGCACCTGGCCACGCAGTCGCTGCGCCGCGGCGAGTGCGCCCTCGCACTCGCCGCCGGGGTCGCGGTGAGCGCGTCGCCCGCGGGGTTCGTGGAGTTCGCCCGGCAACGCGGTCTCGCGGCGGACGGCCGGTGCCGGGCGTTCGCCGAGTCCGCGGACGGCACCGGCTGGGCGGAGGGCGCCGGCGTGCTCGTGCTGGAGAGGCTCTCCGACGCGCGACGTCACGGGCACCGGGTGCTCGCCGTGGTCCGCGGTTCGGCGGTGGCGCAGGACGGCGCCAGCAACGGGCTCACCTCGCCGAGCGGTCCCGCCCAGCAGAACGTCATCCGGCAGGCGCTGGCCGACGCGAGGCTGACGGCGGCCGACGTCCACGCGGTGGAGGCGCACGGCACCGCGACGAGGCTGGGCGACCCGATCGAGGCGCGGGCGCTGATCGCCACCTACGGTCAGGACCGCTCACCGGACCGGCCCGTGCGGATCGGGTCCCTGAAGTCCAACATCGGCCACGCGCAGGCGGCGGCGGGCATCGGCGGCGTGATCAAGATGGTGCAGGCGATGCGCCACGCGAAGCTGCCGAAGACCCTGCACGTGGACGCGCCGACCACCCAGGTCGACTGGAGCGCGGGACACGTCGCGCTGCTGACCGACGCCCGCGAGTGGGAGACCGGCGGCGCCCCCCGCCGCGCCGGCGTGTCCTCGTTCGGCGTCAGCGGCACCAACGCGCACGTCGTCCTCGAAGAGGCGCCGCCCCTGCCCGAACGCGAGCCCGGCCGCGTTCCGACCGTGCTGCCGTGGGTGCTCAGCGCCCGGTCCGCGAAGGCGCTGGCGGAACGAGCGGCGCGCACACGGGACCTGGCGAACGAGGAGGCCGCCCTCGACCTGAGCTGGTCGCTGGCGAGCGGTGGCGGTGCGCTCAAGCACAGGGCCGTCGTGATCACCGGACCGGGCACCCCGCCCGCGGGCGACGTGTTCGCCGGACTGGCGGCCGGGACGAGCCCCCACGCCGTCGTCGGATCGGCCGAACCCGGTGCGGTGGCGTGGTACTTCGCCGAGAGCACCTCCGGCCCGGTGACCTCGCTGTACGCGGAGTTCCCGGTGTTCGCGGCCGCCGTGGACGAACTGGTGGCCGCTTGCCCGGCGCACGTGACCGGAGCGCTCACCGAAGAACTGTTCGGTGAGACCACGGGTGAGGCGGGACACCTCGCCACCTTCGTCACCCAGGTCGCCACCGACCGCCTGCTGCGCAGCTGGGGCATGACGCCGGATTCGGTGCTGGGACGGGGAATCGGCGAGATCTCGCTCGCCTGCGCCACGGGCGAGCTGACGGTGGCGCAGGCGTGGGCGCTCGTCGACGGCCACCGAACCGGCGACGAGACCGACCTGATCGACACCGGGGGACTGTCCCTGGTGCTGGCGATCGGCACGCGGGAACCGGCGCACGACGCGGTGCCGGTGATCAGCGTGCCGGCGCATTCCGCGCGTGCCGCGCTCACCGGCGTCGCCGAGGCCTGGGTGCGGGGCACGCCGGTCGACTGGACGGCGTTGTTCGAGGGAGCACCCGCGCGCCGGGTCGGCCTTCCCCCGCACCCCTTCTCCCGCCGGCGCTTCTGGACCGAGCCGGACGCCACCCCGGCGCCCGCGAGGCGGGCGGCCCCCGTGCCGGAACGGGCGGGCGACGTCGACCTGCTCCTGCTCGTGCGCGGACTGGCCGCCGAGGTGCTCGGCCACGAGGAGGGTGAGGTCGTCGACGGCGAGGTCGACCTGTGGGAGCTCGGCTTCGACTCGCTCGCCGCCGTCGACCTGGCTACCAGGCTCGCCGCGGCGACGGGTCTGCCGGTCGACGGGAACTTCGTGCTGGACAACTGGTCGGCGCGCGAGATCGCGGACGCGATGCGCGCGCTGGCGGCCACCACCGGGCCCCCGCCCCCCAGCACGGAAAGCCTGCTCGTGCTGGCCTACACGGCGGCGGTGCGTGCGGGCAGGGGAGCGGAGGCGGTGGAGATGCTCTCACCGGTCGCGCGCTTCCGGCCCACCTGGACGGCGGCGGAACGCCATGCGGCCGAACGGGCGGAGCCCGTGCCCCTCACCACCGGCACGGGCCTCGAACTGGTCTGCTGCGCGGGCACGGCGCTCGGCTCGGGGCCCGGGGAGTTCCAGGCCTTCGCGGCGGCCCTGGAGGGGCGGAAGCCGGTGTCGGTGCTGCCCCAGCCGGGGTTCGTGGCGGGCGAGCCGCTGCCGTCCTCCCTCGCCGAGCTGATCGACGTGCAGGCCACCTCGCTGCTGTACCACCGGATCGGCACCCCGTTCGTCCTCTTCGGGCACTCGGCGGGCGCCGCGATGGCCCACGAGCTGACGTTGCGCCTGGAGGACCTGGGTGAGGGACCGGAGGCGCTGGTGCTGGTCGACCTCTACCCGCCCGGCGACCCCGGCCCGTTGAAGCTGTGGCAGAACGAACTGCTGACCTGGCTGTCCGACCGCTCGCACCGGCCGGTCGACGAGACGGGGCTGACCGCGATGGCCGCCTACAACTCGATGCTGCTCGACTGGAAGCCCAGGCCGACCAAGGCGCCGGTGCTGCTGGTGCGGGCGGGCGACCCGCTGTCCACCTGGGACGGAGAACCGGACGGGTGGATGGCGCGGTGGACCGGCGGCGAGCACACGGCGGTCACCGTGCCGGGCCACCACGTCAGCGTCATGACCCGGCACGCCCAGACCACCGCCGACGCGGTGCACTCCTGGCTTTCGGCCTGACGACCCGCCGGACGACGCGGTGAGCACGCCGGTCCGGCGTGCTCACCGCGTCCGAACGGGGTTCAGCGCAGGAATCCGCGCGCGGCGCCCCAGCCGTCCGCGAGGTCGGTCTCGATCTGGTTGAGCCGCGCGGTCACCGCCTGGTCGAAGCCGTCCATGAGGTTCTCGTCACCGGCGACCGGCGTGACGACGGACCCGCTGGTGACGAAGCGCTCCACCACGTCGTGCAGCGACGTGCGCGGTCCCACCGTGCCCGCGATGTACCTGGTCGCACCGGGCAGGTCGGGGAACCCCGCCTCGCGGTAGAGGTACACGTCGCCGCGCAGGTCGATCTGCACCGACACCTGCGGGTGCGCGCCGGGCCTCATCGTCTCCGGCACGATCCGCAGGAGCCGGGCGTCGACGCCCATCCGCACGGACTCCAGCGCATAGCCGTAGTCCACGTCGAGGGTCGGGGCGACCTGGGCGATGCGCTCGTCGAACGCGAGCAGCGTGTCCTGGAGTTCGGCGCGCTCGGCCGGCGGCAACGCGCCGTCCGGACGACTGCTGTAGTCCTCGCGCACGTTGAGGAAGTCGAGCGGGCGCGCCGGCGCTGCCTCGTTCAGCTCGGCGATCAGCGCCGCCAGTTCGACGAGGCGCCCGGACCGCCCCGGCAGGACGAGGTAGCTCAGGCCGAGCCGGACGGGGGACTCGCGTTCCGCGCGCAACCGCTGGAACCGCTTCAGGTTGTCCCGCACCCTGCTGAACGCGTTCTTCTTGCCCGTGGTGGCCTCGTACTCGGCGTCGTCCAGCCCGTACAACGAGGTGCGCACCGCGTGCAGGTCCCACAGCCCTGGCTGCCGCGCCAGCGTCTGGTCCGTCAACGCGAAGGCGTTCGTGTACGTGGTGAGGGCGAAACCCCTCGCGCCCGCCCTGGCGACCAGGTCGCCGACACCGGGGTTGGTCAGCGGTTCGAGGCCGCCGGACAGGTAGGCGAGGTGCGGGTTGTCCGTCGGCAGCTCGTCGATCACCGACGCGAACATCTCGTTGCCCGGGACCAGGTCCGCCGGGTCGTAGCGCGCGCCCGTGACCCTCACGCAGAAGTGGCAGCGGAACATGCAGGTCGGGCCGGGGTAGAAACCCACGCTCGACGGGAACGCGGGGGTGGACGTCACGACCGCGTCCAGCCGGCCGCTGCGTTCCAGCGGCAGCACCGTGTTGTGCCAGTACTTGCCCGCGGGCCCGTTCTCCGCCGCCCGTCGGAGCTGGGGGATCTCGCGGAACAGCGCGACGAGACCGGTGAGCCGCTCCCGGTCGGCGCCGAGCACCCGCGCGGCCTCGCTCAGCGGCGTGAAGGGTTCGGTTCCGTAGATCCTGGCCAGCCGCACCAGGTCCGCGGCGGACGAGGGGTCCGGCCGCCGGGCCCCCAGCAACCGGTCGACCGCGCGCACCGCCGCGGCCGGATCACCGTGCGGCATGGCGCAGTTCTCGATCACGTCGTCGCTCGCGTCCGTGGAAACGATCATCTCGGGGTCCGTTCTCCGGTCGTGATCAGGCGGACTGGCTCTGCTGCCGAGCGGCCCTGCGGGTGATCTCGGCGCCGTGGGTGATCGCGAGCCGCACGATGTTGCACACCCGGCGGATGTCCTCGAGCGACACGGTGGTGCCGGTCGGCAGCGCGAGCACCTGGTCCGCGAGGTGTTCGGTGTGCGGCAGGCTCACCGGCGCCTGCGAGCGGTAGGGCTCCATCTGGTGCACGGCGGGGGAGAAGTACTTCATCGCGATCACGTTCTCCGCGTGCAGCAACGCGTGCAGCAGGTCGCGGTGCAGGCTGCTGGTCTCCGGATCGACGCGCGCGATCACGTACTGGTAGTTCTGCCGCTCCTCGGCGTCGTACTCGATGAGGCCGAGACCCGGGATCCTGCCCAGCTCCCGCCGGTACAGCTCATAGCCGGCCATGTTGTGCGCGATCGCCTCGCCGAACGAGTCCAGCGACGTCAAGCCCATCGCCGCCGCGGCTTCGCTCATCTTGGCGTTGGTGCCGGCGGCCTCGTTTACCTCGCCCAGCCCGATGCCGAAGTTGTGCAGCGCGCGCAACCGTTCGGCGAGCCCGTCGTCGTCGGTGACGATCGCCCCGCCCTCGAACGAGTTCACGACCTTGGTGGCGTGGAAGCTGAACACCTCGGCGCCGCCGAAACCGCCGATGTCGCGCCCGCCGGTCGTGACACCGAACGCGTGCGCCGAGTCGAAGAACAACTGGATCCCGTTGTCCGCTGCGACCTTCTCCAACTCGTCCACCGCGCAGGGCCTGCCCCACAGGTGCACGCCGATGATCGCCGACGTCCGCGGCGTGATGCGCGCGGCCACGTCGGCGGGATCGAGGCACGCGGTGACGGGGTCGATGTCGGCGAACACCGGGTCGAGGCCGAGCCAGCGCACCGCGTGCGCGGTCGCCGCGAAGGTCATCGACGGAACGATCACCTCGCCGGTCAGCCCCGCCGAGCGGATCAGCAGCTGGAGCGCGGCGGTCGCGTTGCAGGTGGCCACGCAGTGGCGCACGCCGGTGAGCTCGGCGACGCGGTCCTCCAGCTCACGGGCCAGCGGGCCGCCGTTGGTCAGCCACTGGTTGTCGAGTGCCCAGTTGAGCCGGTCGAACAACCGGGATCGGTCGATCTTGTTCGGCCTGCCGACGTACAGCGGGTGCAGGAACGCCTTGCGCCCGCCGAACAGCGCAAGGTCCTCGATGGTTCGCTTCACGTGTCTCCCCAGGAATTCGACCCGTCGAAAGCAGCCGCACCTCTCAGCCCGGTGTTCGCGTTCTCGCGTGCTCGTCCGCCAGGCGCACCAATTCGCCGACGAGTTCGGCGGGTGACGGTTCGCGCAACATTTCCTCGCGCAGTCTTCGCGCGGCCTCCTTCATCTCCGGTTCCAGCGCGCGCAGGCACGCCTTGCGAATGACGTCGACCGTCAATTCCGCGCTGTCGACGTGCACACCGGCACCCAATTCGGCTATTGCCTTCGCCTTGTACACGCCGTCCCAGATGTCCGGGACGATGATCTGCGGGACCCCGTAGCTCATCGCCGTCGCGTACGTGCCGGCCCCGTTGTGGTGGATCACCGCCGCACAGCTCGGGAGCAGCACCTGCAACGGCACGAACTCCTCCACCCGGACGTTGGCGGGCACCGCGGGCAGCCGTGCCCGCTGGGTCGCGTCGAGGGTCGCGACGACCTCGACGTCGAGCGTCGCGATGGCCTCGACCAGTTCGGGGACCGACACCCGGTCGGGGCCGAGGCCCTCCCGCGCGGAGATGCCGAGGGTCAAGCAGATCCGGGGCCGCGCCGGCGGCTCGTGCAACCACGGCGGCACCACGGACGGCCCGTTGTACGGCACGTACCGCATGCCCAGCGTGGGCAGTCCCGTCGGTGGTCGCAGGCTCGGCGGCGTCGGGTCGATCGTCCACTGGCCGGTCACGACCTCCTCGTCGAACGTGCTGCCGAACCGGCGCAGGGTCCAGGTGAGCCACTCCGCGAGCGGGTCCTCCCGGTGTTCCGCGGGCTGGCGGGCGAGCAGGTCGAGGAACCTGACCCTGGCGTCGCCGACGACGTCCGGGCTCCACATCAGCCGTGCGTGCGCCGCGCCGCAGACCCTCGCCGCGATCGCGCCCGCGTACGTCGTGGGCTCCCAGAGCACGAGGTCCGGCTGCCAGGCGCGGGCGAACGCGACCAGGTCGTCGATCATGGAGTCGTTGTTGACGAGCGCGTAGTAGTAGGGAACCGCCAAAGTGTCGATGCCAAGCGCGTGTTCCCAGGTCAGCGGCTCGGTCAGGGACGTGGGGAAGACGGTCGCCGGGTGGTTCAGCCTCGGCTCGCCGGCCATCCGCTCGCGCACGGCCGCGATCTCGTGGTCGCGTCCCACCGCGACCGCGATCAGCCCCGACCCGGTGATCACGTCGGTCAGCGCGGGCTGGCTCGCGACCCTGACCTCGTGGCCGGCGGCGCGCAGGGCCCAGGCCAGCGGGACGAGCGGCTGGAAGTGGGTGGTGTGGGCGAACGAGGTCAGCAACACGCGCACTGGGTCGGCTCCTCTCCGGTGGGGTCGCGGCGTCAGGTGCGGACAGGTGCGCTGACCAGGCCGTCGGTGACGCCGGTGCGGCGGGTGCGGCGGACGGGGCCGGCGAACCGCAGCCCGGGGCGCCGGTCCCGCAGCGACGCCACGGCCGTGCGGGCGTGGGCGCGCACCAGGTGTGCGCCGGCGGTGAGGTGCGCACCGCCGGTGAGCGCGAGGTGGCGGTCCACGTCGGGCCGGCCGACCAGGAACGAGTCCGGCTCGGTGAACACGGCGGGGTCGCGTCCGGCGGCTGCCAGGAGCACCGCGACGTGCGCGCCGGCCGGGAGGTCCCGGCCCGCCAGGGTCACGTCGCGCCCGGCCACCCTGGACTCGATCCGCCACGGTGGTCTGTGGCGCAGCGTCTCCTCGACCGCGTCGTCGCCCCAGGCCTGATCGGGGTGCTGGAGCAGCGACACCACGCACTGCGCCGTCAGGTTCGCCATCAGCGGCACCGTCACGGTCGCGAGCAGGAGACCGAGCCGCCGGTCGCCCTCCGCGAGCGTGCCGGCGAGTTCGGCGGACGCGCGTTGTGCTCTGCGCACCACGTCCAGCGGCTGTGCGGTCAGCACTCCGTCCGGAACGACCGCGAGGTCCCGGCAGCAGCGGGCGAAGGCGTCGTGCCGATCGTCCGGTATGCCCAGCACGGCGGCCGCGACCGCGGTGGCCGCGGGGGTCGCGAAGTCGGTGATCAGGTCGAACTCGGCGCCCACCGGGCCGAGCAGGGCGTCGCAGACCTGACGTGCGCGGGGCAGCAACGCGTGCACGGCGTCCGGTGCGAGCCGCGGTTCGCCCGGGTCGAACGACATCGCGGGGAGCACGTGCTGCACGGGATCGACGCCCTGCTCGAAGACGGGGTCCGCCAGCACCTCGGCAGCGACGGCGTGACTCGCGGTGACCCAGCTGCCGGTCAGGCTTCGCCAGAGCGGGCCGCGGTCGCGGATCTCCCGGTGCAGCTCGTCGGCGGAGTCGTCCAGGCCGCACAACAGCCGGGCGTGCGGATCACCGTTGGCGGCGTGCAGCCACTGCAAACCGCGGGACTGCTGCAGGTGTGCCCCGAGCACGTGGTCGGGGGCCTGCTCCGGTGCGGTGGTGAGCGGTGGCTGGGTCAACATCGGCGGCGCCGCCGTCACGAGCGGGCACCCGGGTTCGTGCTACTGCGACGGGAGGGCATCTCCCGATCACCCCCCTGGCAGCGGGAACGTCAGGCGGAAAACGCACGTGCGAAATAAAAGATCCGGCGCAACACGAGATGCGCGGCAAACGGAGGCCGCGCGCAGGGCGTGATTTTGCGGCGATGATTCGGTGCGGCGACGTCAGCGCACGGAACGCGCGGTCGGACCTGTTCCCGGCGTAATCCGCATCATCTCCTCCGGGTTGCGCGCTGTGTTGCCACCAGCGCTCTCTGTCATGCACGCTAACCGAAAGGCAGGACGGTGGCAAGCGGTGCTATGTCGTGCATCACAACGGGTTGCCCGGTATCTGCCCGCACGAGTAACGGTGCCTTCGCCGGCAGCCGGTGATCACAACGCGCGATTGCGCGGAATGGGGGATTGATGGACTCGGTGGCCCAGGAACCCGTGCCGTACCCGTTCGAGGCCGGGCCCGGGCCGGGCCTCGCGCCGGCCTACGCGGCGGCGATGGCTTCGCCCGGCCTGCTCAGGGTGCGGATGCCGCACGGCGAACCGGCTTGGCTCGCCACGCGGTACGACGACGTCCGGCTGGTCATGGGGGACGGCAGGTTCAGCCGTGCCGCCGCGGTGGAGCGGGACTACCCGCGGCTGACGGAGTACAAGCTCGCCGGCATGTTGTCGGCCGACCCGCCGGAGCACACCTGGCTGCGCGCACCCGCGGCGAAGGCGTTCACCCGGCACCGCGTCGAACGGCTGCGCGGGTGGGTGCGCGGCCTCGCGGGATCGTTGGTGGACGGGATGAAGGACGCCGGACCACCCGCGGACCTGATGGCGCACTTCGCGATGCCGCTGCCGGTAGCGGTGATCTGCGAGCTGCTCGGCGTGCCGGAGGCGGACAGGACCCGGTTCGGCGACTGGAGCGCGGGCCTGATGCCCACCGCGCCGCTGACCGTCGAGGAACGGGTGCGGATCGGCGCCGAGCTGCGCGAGTACTTCGCCGACCTGGTGCGCGAACGCCGTGCCGAACCGCGTGACGACCTGGTGTCGACCCTCGCACGGGAACGCGACGCGCAGGACAGGCCGAGCGAGGAGGACCTGCTCGACCTGTGCGGCGGGCTGCTGATCGCCGGGCACGAGACCACCACGGCGGAGATCGGCAACTTCGCGCACGTCCTGCTGAGCCGCCCCGAACTGGTGGCACGGCTGCGCGCGGAGCCGGACCTGATCGGCTCCGCGGTCGAGGAACTGCTGCGATTCGTCCCGCTCAGCGCGGGCGGCTCGTTCCCCAACTACGCCAAGGAGGACGTCGAGGTCGGCGGCGTGCTGGTGCGCGCGGGGGAGCCGGTGCTGGTCTCCGTCGGCGCGGCGAACAGGGACGCCGCGCGGTTCGCGAACCCGGACGAGGTCGTGCTGGACCGCGAGGACAACCGGCACCTGGGTTTCGGCCACGGCGCGCACTTCTGCCCCGGCGCGCAGCTCGCCAGGCTGGAACTCCAGGAGGCGCTGGCCGTGCTGCTGACCAGGATCCCCGGCTTGCACCTGGCGGGCGAGGCCACCTGGAACACCGGTTCGCTGGTGCACGGCCCGTTGCGACTGCCGGTCGGCTGGTGACGCCCGCGCACGGTCACCGGCCGCGGTCTCACCCCGCCGACGTGCCGAAGAGGAACCCGTCCGGCTCGTCGACCTCGGGGAACTCGATGCCCGCGTCGTTGCCGGTGTCGCTGAACTCCTCGTGGATCGGCACCCCCAGCGCGAGCGCCCGCTCGACGGTGGAGTCGATCCGCACCTCCCACCCCTCGCGCCGCAGCCGGTCGGGCGCGGACAACCGGGGTTCGGTGTTCCAGTTGGCACTCCCGATGTCCTCGCCCAGCGTGGCGGAGGTGTCGGTCAGCGCGGAGTTCCCGGCGAACCACCTGATCAACTCGGCGGGCATGTACTGCATCACCAGCCTGCTGCCGGGGGCGGAGAGCTCGCGGATGGAGGTGAACAACTGCTCCTCGCCCCGTGCCGACAGGTACAGCAGGATCCCTTCCGCCACCCACGCGACGGGCCGGGAGACGTCGAAACCCGCGCCCAACAACGCGCTCCCCCACTCCTCCCGCCGTGGATCGACCCGCACCCCGTGCCGGCGAGCCCGCGGCACCGCGCCGCTCTCCCGCAGCACGGCTTCCTTCACGTCCAGCAGCTCCGGCTGCTCGACTTCGTACAGGTCCACACCGGCACCCCAGCCCAGCCGGTACGCGCGAGTGCAGAACCCCGGCGAGAACACCACCACCTGCGAGATCCCGTCGGCGTTGGCGGCCAACAGGAAGTCGTCCACCACCCGCGCCCTGACCCCGCCGAACCGGGAGGCCACCATCGCTCCCGCGGCGCCGGACCGCTCGACCTCCCGCACACTGGTGGGCAGCACAGCGGGGACGCGGACGCGTTCGACGAAGAGCGCCGCCAGCGGGTCGTCGATCAACGGCTCGGCGCGGGTCGACTCGACGGCCCTGGCCGCGCAGTTGACCACTGCGCTCAGTCCGGCGACACCGGACGTGGTCCAGTCGGATCGTGCCTCGAACATGTTCTCCCCCAAGGCTTCGCGAGCGCCACCGACCGCGAAGCTACAAGGGCCGCCGAGGTCCGCGCAACGGACGTGCCGCGTCGTGCGCCGCTCGAAAAGTCATCGCTGCTGCTCAGGCGGCTTGTCTGTGCTCGGTGATGGGGTCGCCGGGTTCACGCCGGCACCTTGACGACGAGCGCTCCGGGGTCCACCTCGACCTTCAGCGACCTGGTCGTCCCGCAGACTTCTCCGTCCACCTCGAACGGTTTGGGGCGACTGCTGCGCAACTCCAAGCGCCGGAACCGGAACCGCTCCACCGCCGGCCCGTCCACCCGGCGGGAACCGATCAGGTGCCCCGCCGTGACGAGCCAACCCCTGGTGCGCACGTCGCGCAGCAACGCCAGGTCCAGGAGCCCGTCGGCGGGATCTGCCTCCGGCAGGAGGGAGACCCCGCCCTGCAAGGCGCCGATGTTGCCGACGACCGCCCCCAGGACGCGGCGGGTCAGCCAACGGCCACCGTCCAACCGGACGGCCACCCGGCCGGCGCCTGATCTCAGGCCCTTGAGGACCGCCGGCACGTATGCGGGCCATCCCAGGAGGCGTTTCATCCTGGGCGAGGTGTCGCGGACCATCTCCGCGTCCAGGCCGATCCCGCCCATGCCGACGAAAGGGCGTTCGTCCAGCAGGCCCATGTCGATGCGGCGGTCCGCCCCGTCGAACGCGGACGCGACGGCGTCCCGCACCCCACTGCCGATCCCCAGGTTCCGGGCCACGAGGTTCCCCGTGCCGATCGGCACTATTCCCACGGCCACCCCGGTGTGCGCCAAACCGGAGGCCACCGCGTTCACCGTGCCGTCCCCACCACACGCCAGGACCAGGCGCGGGTGGTCGCGCAGGGCGAGCGCCGCCACCCCCGTCCCGGCATCGTCACAGGTGGTTTCGAACCACCGCGGCTCGCACCAGCCGCGGTCCCGGGCGCTCCGCGACACCAGGTCCCGCAATCCGGAGTGGTCCACCACGGCGCCGGGGTGAACGACCACCGCCACATGAAGCCCGTCACGCCATGGATCCACCCGAACCACCTTCACGAGGTCGACACCGGACCGGATGCCCTCCGACAGGCGAACGTACACGTGGAAGTGACACGCAAAGCACTGCGAACCCGGCCCAGGCCGATCACGTTCCCCGCTTGCGCCGCGCGAACGGCCCCGACCTGCCCGGCGACCGCCTGATCGCGGTCGCCGGGCACGTCCTGGCCGGCAGGTTCACCCGAGTGGGTGGCATCAGGCCGCGTTCAGCGCCTCGGTGGGCGACAGCCGGGCGGCGCGGGCCGCGGGGAACCAACCGGCGACGGAGCCGATCAGGACCGACGAGCCGACGCCCGCCGCCACCGCCGCCGCCGGAACGGTGATCGGCCAGCCGCTGCGCAACGCCCACCCGGCGGCTGTCGCCAGGCCGAGCAGGACGCCGGTGAGCCCACCCAGGACGGACAGCAGCACGGCCTCGGTGAGGAACTGGGTCCTGATCTGCCTCCTGCCCGCGCCCAGGGCCCTGCGGAGGCCGATCTCGGCTCGGCGCTCGACCACGGACACCACCATCGTGTTGGCCACGCCGATGCCGCCGACGACGAGCGCGACGACGCCCAGGCCGAGGTAGGCGGCGGCGAAGGTGCTCTGCGCGGCCAACTTCGCCTGGAGGGCGTCGGACGGGCGGCTGACCTCGACCTCGTTCGGGTTCTGCGGGTTGACGGTGCCCGGCAGCAGTTCGGCGATCCGCTGCACGGCGTCGTCGTCGGAGCGCTCGTAGACGGTGGTGGGGTGGCCGTCGAAGCCGAGCAGCCGCTCGGCGACCTCCCAGCCGATCAGGGCGGACCGGTCCAGCTCGGGCGCCAGGTCGACGGGGGCCAGGACGCCGAGGACGGTGAACCACCGACCACCCAGCCACACCTGCGCGCCGGGCGAGTCCACCGCCAGGTGCTCGGCCGCGGCGGCGCCCAGGACCACGCTCGGGTACCGGCCGGTGGCGGTGTTGAGCCACGTGCCGGTGCGCACCTGCGCGCCCACCACGTCCGGCAGGTCCGGTCGCGCCGCCAGCACCTCGATCGCGCCGGTGGACCGCGGGTCGGTCAGGTCGGTGCGGTGCACGGTGGCGCCGGGCACCGCGCCCGTGCCGCCCGCCTGGCGCACACCGGACACCCTGGCGACCATCGCGACGACCTCGCGGGGCAGCTTGGTCTCCTCGCCCAGCGCCGTCTTGCCCGCGGTCACGCGGAGCAGGTCCGTGCCCAGCGCGTCGAGCTTCGCGGCCAGTTCCGCCTGCCCGGCCGCGCCGATGCCGAGCAGGGCCACCAGTGCCGCCACGCCGATCGCGATGCCCAGCGCGGACAGCGCGGCCCTGCCCGGCCGGCCGGCCACGCCCACCAGCCCCACCCGGATCAGCTGGGAGAACCGGACGCGGGCCGGGTGGGGGAGCGGGGCGCTCACCGCGACGCCGACGCGCTGTCGTGGCGGACCCGGCCGTCGAGCAGTTCGACCCGGCGCGGCAGCGACGCCGCGATACCGAGGTCGTGGGTGATCACGACGATCGTGGTGCCCTCGTCGTTGAGCTGCCGCAGCAGGTCGAGCACGCCCGCGCCGGTGGCCGAGTCCAGCGCGCCGGTCGGCTCGTCGGCCAGCACGACCGCCGGGCCGGAGACCAGCGCGCGGGCGATGGCGACCCGCTGCTTCTCCCCGCCGGAGAGCTGCGCGGGCCGGTGCGCGGCGCGGTGGCCGAGACCGACCCGTTCCAGCGCCTCGGTCGACCGCCGCACCTGCTCGGCGTGGCCCACGCCGTGGTAGAGCAGGCCGGTGGCGACGTTCTGGGCCGCGGTGAGGTGCGCGGTCAGCAGGAACTGCTGGAACACGAACCCGATCCGCTTCGCCCGCACGGCCGCCAGCTGCCGGTCGCCCCACCGCGCCACGTCGTGGCCGAGCAGTCGCACCACGCCCTCGGTCGGCCGGTCGAGGGTGCCCATGAGCTGGAGCATCGTGGACTTGCCGGAGCCCGACGGGCCGACCACCGCCAGCAGCTCACCCGCGCGCACGCGCAGCGACACGCCCCGCAGCGCGTGCACGCGCCCTGGGTAGGTCCGGCCGACCCGGTCCAGTTCGATCACCGGCGGGGTCACGACGTGGCCACCCTGACCTCCGCGCCCTCGGCCACGCCGGTGACCTCGACCCGCCCGTTGCCGAACAGGCCCAGCTCCACGGGAGTGAGGTCCACGCCGCCGGGGCGCACGACCTCGACGCCGTAGCCGCCGCCGGGCAGCGCCAGCAGCGCGTTGACCGGGACGGTGATGACGCCCTCGCGCCGCTCGGTGGTGAAGTGCACGGTGGCCGGAGCGCCGTCCAGACCGCCCGCCGCCGCCGGGTCGACCAGCGTGACCAGCACGTCGATCACCGCCGTGCCGTCGTCGCGGTTCCTCGCGACCGTCCCCACCGAGGCGACCGCGCCCTTCGTCCGGGCGCCGCCGGGCAGCCGGACCTCCACCTCCGCGCCCTCGCGGGCGATGGCCTGCTTGGCGACCGGCATCTCCACCGTCACCAGCCGCCCGGTGCCGCTGGCCCGCAGCACCGGGCCACCCGCGCCCGCGCCGAGCACCGAGGTCACCTCGGTGACCCGGATCTCGCCGGGCAGCACCACCACGTCGCCCACGTCGAGCGCGCCGGTGCGCTCCAGGCCCTTCGCCCGCTGCCACTCGCGCAGCGCCGCCGCCGTGGTCCAGGTGAACGCGTCGTCGGGCGTGCCGGAGAACAGGCCCAGGTCCTTGAGGTTCTGCTCGACCAGCGCCACGTCCGAGCCCTTGCCCACACCGGCCCCGACCCGCCGCCACAGCGGCGTGTCGCCGCGCCACAGCGGGACGGGCCGGTCGTCCACCGCGAACACCCGCTCGTCGTGCCGCACGACCGAGCCCGGTGCGGGCAGCCAGGTGAGCACCCCGCCGGCCCGCGCGGTCACCTGGTACGAGCCCGCGTAGCCGAGCGTGCCGCCGACCTGCTCCTGCTGCACCAGGTCCCCCCGGTCCGCGGTGGCCGTCCCGCCGGGCGGGTCCGGCACGACCTCCGCGACCCGGTCCTGCCCGGCGACCGCGACGGCGGCCACCCCACCCGCGCCGGCGACCAGCACCGCCGCCGCGACCACCCCCGGGAGCCGCTTCACCGGCCGCCTTCCGCGGGTGCGGCGGGAACGGAACCGGCCTTGCCGCACGCCGTCAGGGCGTCCTGGAGCGTCTTGTCGTCCACGCCGCCCTCGTCGATCGCCATGCCCTGCCCGGCCTGGGGGTCGGGCACGTCCACGCCGTGATCGCGCATGCACCGCGCGAACTCCAGCCGTTCCTCCACGACCTTCGGGTCGTCCGGGTCGAAGCGGGCGGGTGACTGGAACTCCTCGCACGCCTCCTGGGCCTTGGTGAACGCGGTCGGGTCGTCGTCCTTGCCCAGGGCCATCACGCCGCCCCGGACGGACCCGTCCTCCCCGAACGTCGGGTCGGGCATGTCGACACCGTTGTCGCGCATGCACTGCGCGTACTTCAACGCCTTGGTCTTCTCGTCGGGCGCGGCGTTCCCGCTGTCGCTCCCGGTCGTGTCGCCGCAGCCGACCACCAGCGCGGCGAACAGCAGCGCCAGTGCTCCCAGGCGTGTTCCCACGTCGTTCCTCCTCGGTTCGCGGATCCGTCGGGAACAGGTCTACCGAGGGGGGTGTTTCCAGGCGGTTTCCGCCGCGGGCGCCCGGAACTGCGGCGGGGGTGCTGTTCGCGGTGCCAGTACGAACGCGCGCGGTGCGACGCACCTCACTTCGTCGCGCGTGTCCGCAGGGGACGAGGGCGGCATCACGCGGCCGGCGGGGCGGATGGGCCCGACGCCGGCGGACGAGTGGTACCTGGAGCGGATCAACGGCCTGCACGTGACCCCCGGTCACGAGCCGGTCGGTAGTACCACCTCGACCCGCAGGCCACCGCCGGGGCGGGGCGTGGCGGTGACCACGCCGTCGTGCGCCCGCGCGATCGAGTCCACGATGGACAGGCCGAGGCCGGCGCCGGCGCCGGTGGTGTGAAACGGTTCGAACAGCCGGGGGAGTTGGTCCTCGGGGAGGTGGCGACCGGTGTTGGCCACGCCGAGTCGACCGTGCCCGTCGGTGCGCACCCAAGCGGTGCCGCCGGGCGCGTTGTGGCGGATGGCGTTGACCACCAGGTTGGCGGTGAGCTGGACGAGCAGGACGCGGTCGCCCGGTACGGCGGCGTCCGCTGCCTCGACGTCGAGTTCGACCCGGTGTTCCGCGGCGAGGTCGCGGTGCTGGTCGACGACCTCGGTGACGACCTCGCGCAGGTTCACCGGTTCCCGGTGCTCCAGGCCGCGGTCGCTGCGGGCGAGGAGCAGCAGGCCGTCGATGATGCGCTCGATGCGGCGGTTGGTGGCCAGCAGGTGCTCCCGGGTCCTGACCACGTCGGGGGCCGGGTTGTCGTCGAGGCCGATCTGGAGCGCCGCGCGTTGCAGCGCGAGCGGGGTGCGCAGCTCGTGGGAGGCGTGGGCGACGAAGCGGCGCTGGCTCCGGAAAGCGGATTCGAGGCGGTCGAGCATTCCGTCGATGGTGTCGGCGAGCTCGATCAGCTCGTCGCGCGGTCCGTCGAGGGAGAGCCGTTCGTGCAGGGTGCCGGCCGAGAGCCGCCGGGCGGTGGCGGTGATGGTGTGCAGCGGGCGGAGCACGCGGGCGGACAGCCACCAGCCGCCCAGCAGCGACAGCGCGGCGACGCCGAGCAGGCACAGGCCCGAGACGACGATCAGCGTGTCGAGGGCGGTCGTGCGGGCCACCTCGACGACCTGGTCGCTGTCGCGCGAATAGACCTGGACGTCCCCCGCCGGCAAGGCGGGGGTGCCCCGGACCGCTTGTGCCAACTGCGGTTCGAGCCGCCGGTCCATGGCCAGGTACACGGCGGTGAGCAGCAGGGCGCCGCTGGCCAGGATGAGGCCGCCGTAGAGCAGGGTGAGCTTGACCCGGATGGTGACTCGCACGTCGTCGTCCCTCAGAGGCGGTAGCCGGCACCCGGCACGGTCTCGATCACCGGTGGGTCGCCCAGCTTGGCGCGCAGCTTGGACATCGCGACGCGCACCGCGTTGGTGAACGGGTCGGCGTGCTCGTCCCAGGCGAGTTCGAGCAGCCGCTCCGGGCTGAGCACGGCTCCCCGCGCGCGCAGCAGCACGGCCAGCACGGTGAACTCCTTGGGCGAGAGGTCCACGGGGCGGCCGTCGCGGGTGACGGTCCGGTCGGCGACGTCGAGCCGCACGCCCCTGCGTTCCAGGACCGGCGGCAGCGCCGGTTGGCTGCGTCGGCACAGCGCGTGGACCCGCGCCACCAGTTCCGGGTACTCGAAGGGCTTGACCAGGTAGTCGTCCGCGCCCAGTCGCAGACCGTCCACCCGGTCCTCCAGCGAACCGGCGGCGGTGAGCATCAGGACCTTCGTGCGGCCGCCCCGCGCGACCAGGGCGGCGCACACCTCGTCGCCGTGCCTGCCCGGCAGGTCGCGGTCGAGCACGAGGACGTCGTAGTCGTGGCAGGTCAGCCGTTCGTCGGCGGCCAACCCGTCGTGCACCACGTCCACCACCAACCCGTGCTTGCGCAGACCCATCGCCACCAGGTGTGCCAACTCCACCTCGTCCTCGGCCAGCAGCACGCGCATCGGTCCAGGATAGGGAGCGGGGTGTTTCCACCGCGTTTCCGCCGCCGGAGCCGTCGCCACGAGCCGACGCCGCCCGCTCTCCGGGGTGGTCGCGGTGGTCAGGCGCGGGCGTAGCGCTCGGCGAGGGCGTGCAGCAGTGGTCTGAGCTCGCTGGGCGACTCGACGGTGAAGTCCATGCCCAGCATGCCGACGTAGGCGGCGATCGTGTCCAGCGAGTCGGCGCCGGTGACGAGGACCGAGGTGGTGTCGGTGACCGTCTCGACCACACCGACGGCCGGGTGGATCCGGTCGAGGACGGCCTGGGCCGGCGCGTCGATCCGCAGGCGCGCGTGCACCTGCCAGCCGCTGAACGCGACACGGCGCATGGTGAAGCTCGTGTAGTCCTCGTCGGGGAGGGAGGTGGGGGCGAACCGGCGGTGGGTGCGCATGCGCGGCGTGATCCAGTCCGCCCGGTAGACGTCCCACTCGCCACTGGACGGGTCGCGGGCCACGAGGTACCAGCGTCGCTTCCAGGCGAGCAGGCGGTAGGGCTCGACGAGCAGCGAGGCGTCGCGGTAGTCGAAGCGGAACCACTCGACGTCGTGGATCGCGGTCGCGATGGTGCGCAGCACGGCGGGGTCGACCCCGGGGTCCGGGGCGTCGGTGTCGGTGTTCTCCGGCGCGTGGTCGACGACCGAGGCCAGCGCCTCCACCGCCGGCCGCAGGCGTGGCGGCAGGACCTGTTCGAGCTTGGCCAGCGCGCGGGCGCTGGAGGTCTCGAGCCCGGCGATGCCGCGGCCGGCGCGCAACCCGATCGCCACGGCCACCGCCTCCTCGTCGTCCAGGAGCAGCGGGGGGAGCTTGCCGCCCGCCCCGAGCCGGTAGCCGCCCGCCGCGCCGCGGGTGGCCTCGACGGGGTAGTCGAGCGTGCGGAGGCGTTCCACGTCGTTGCGGATGGTGCGGGTCGTGACGCCCAGCCGGTCGGCGAGTTCGGCGCCGCTCCACGACGGGCGCGATTGGAACAGCGCCAGGAGCGCGAGGAGCCGCGCCGATGTGTCCGCGGTCACTGCGACCACCTCCGTCATATAGGAACGAAACTTTCCTATATGAACTCTAACGTCTGTGTCATGACGAACACGGAGATCCGCCCCTTCCGCATCGAGGTCACGCGGGCCGAGCTGGACGACCTGACCGGCCGCCTCGACCGCACCCGCCTGCCGCGGCCGGCGCCGGGCGACACCTGGGAGCACGGCACCCCCAACCACTACCTGCGTGAGGCCGTGGCGGCGTGGCGCGCGTTCGACTGGCGCGCCGCCGAGGAGCGCGTCAACGCCCACGCGCACTTCATCACCGAGGTCGAGGACCAGCCGATCCACTTCATCCACGTCGAGTCGCCGCACGAGGGCGCGACGCCGCTGCTGCTCGCGCACACCTACCCCGGCTCGTCGGTCGACTACCTCGACATGATCGGCAGGCTCACCGACCCCGTCGCCCACGGCGGGCGCGCCGAGGACGCGTTCCACGTCGTCGTGCCGGACGCACCCGGCTTCGGCTTCTCCAACCCGGTCGCCGAATCGGGCTGGACCACCGCCCGCGTGGCTCGCGCCTACGACACCCTCATGCGCAGGCTCGGCTACCGGCGCTACGGCGTCCACGGCTCCGACCACGGCGCGATGGTCGCCCGCGAACTCGGCGTCCTCGCCCCGGAGGGTTTCCTGGGGTTGCACGTGCTGCAACTGTTCTCCTTCCCGTCGGGCGACCCCGCGGAGTTCGAACGACTCGGACCGCGGGACCACGCCGGTCTGGAGCACATGCGGTGGTTCCAGAAGGTCGGCGGCTACAACACCATGAACGCCAGCAGGCCGCAGACGGTCGCGGCCGGGCTCAGCGACTCGCCGATCGGGATGCTCGCCTACAGCGAGCTGTTCAACTCCTTCGGCGACGGCACGTCCCTGGTGCCGCTGGAGACCATCCTCACCGAGGTGTCCGTCAACTGGTTCGCGAACGCCGCCGCGGGCATGGCCCGGTCCTACTTCGACAACGCGGCCGCCCCCGCCGACGACCCCGCCCCGGTGAACGCCGCCCCGACCGGCGTGGCCGTGTTCGCCGACGACTTCCAGACCATCGAGGTGTTCGCGGAACGGGACAACTCCAACATCGTGCACTGGAGCCGTTTCGAGGAGGGCGGTCACTTCGCCGCACTGGAGGTCCCGGAGATCGTGGTGGACGACATCCGGGCCTTCTTCACCGCCCTGCGATGACCTCCCGGCAACGGCCTCCCGACCCCCGGTCCGGGACAGGCGGATCGGAGGTCGGGACCACTGCCTCGGCCGGCTCAGGCGAATTGCGGACTGTCACCCCGGTGACCGGTGTCCGCGACCATGCGGACGAGGGTGTCGACGAGCTCGTCGGCGGTGGTGCGCCACTTGTCCGGGCCGAGGTGGCCGCTGAGCTCCATGCCCGCGATGCCGTGGGCGCTGCTGAGCAGCAGGGCGCCGTAGTGCGGTGCGTTCGGCTCCCCCACGAGGGTGGCGACGATGGCCAGGAACTCGTCCTGGAAGCGTCCGGCCGCGCGAACGGCCGCGGCCGGGTCGCCCTCCGGTCCGCACAGCTGGAGCCGAACGCGCTCAAGTCCTTCACCGCGTTCGCCGGGACGGTCTCCGCGCTGCCTGAACAACACCTGGTAGAGGTGTGGCTGGTCCCGGCCGACACCGATGAGGGCGCGGAGGGCGCCGCGCAGCTTCTCGGAGGCCGGCAGGGCCGGGTCGGTCCGCAGGGCGTGCACCCGGTCGCCGATCCGTTCCCAGCCCTCGGCCGCGACGGCGGTCAGCAGGCTGTCCTTGCCCGCGAAGTGCCGGTACGGCGCTCCCCGCGTCACGCCTGCCCGCGCGCCCACCTCGCGCAGGGCGACCGCTTCGGGGCCGCCGAGGTCGAGGAGCTCGGCGGCCGCGTCGAGCAGGGCGCGGCGGGTGGCGGCGGCGGACTCCGCACGGGTGGCCATGACGCCCATCATGCAGTTGACGCTGTCATCTGAACCGGTGGCGTCGTCAAGGTGACAACGTCATCCGAAAATCGGAAGCTGGTCGTCGTGACCGGGGCCTCCACGGGCATGGGCGCGTCAGCCGCCCGCGAACTGGCCCGCCGGCGACCCGCGCGCGCTGCACGCGCTCGTCAACAACGCCGGCATCCAGGTGAACGCCCCGGTCGAAGCCCTGCCGATGGCGCAGTGGCGGTGGGTGTTCGAAGTCAACCTGTTCGGCCACGTCGCCGTCACCCGGGCGCTCCTGCCCGCGCTGCTGCGCGGCAGGGGTCGCGTGATCAACATCAGCTCGGTCGGCGGCAAGGTCGCCATGGCCACGTACGGCGCGTACGCCGGCGCGAAGTTCGCCCTGGAGGCGGTCAGCGACTCGCTCCGCCGAGAGGTCGCGCCGCTGGGCGTGCGGGTGGTCGTGGTCGAGCCCGGCGGCGTCCGCACGGAGATGGCCACCCGCGGGATCGCGACGGCGAACGACCCGGCCGCCCGGATGACGCCGGAGCAGCACGAGCGCTACGGCGGCCTGGTCCAGGCGACCGACGCGCCGACGGCCTCGGGCACCGCATCGGGCCTGACCGCCGACGCCGCCGCCCGGGTCGTCGCGAAGGCCGTGACGACCCGCAGACCGCGCACCCGCTACACCGCCGGCCGGGATGCCGCCCCGATCACCCGCCTGACCCGGGTGCTGCCCGACCGCGCGCTCGACCGCGTCATCGCCGCCAACCTGCGCTGCCACCACCCGAAGGTGGCCACCCGCGCCTACAGCGGCTGACGAGCGGCGCGGTGTTCGTCCTGCCCGCCCTGTCCGGCGGTAGGCCGATCGGAGCGGCGCAGCCGGAGTTCCACTGATCGAGGAGGAGCGGCCGTCGGGAGGCGGAGCCCACTCCGCGAAGCGAGCTCCGCCCCCCGATCTTGCTGCGTTCACCGTCGAGGTGGCGCCGTCCGCGCTTCCGGTGGACGACGATCCGACCCCGTTCTAGTGGAACCGCACGGGCTGCTCGCCATCTCGGTTGCAGAAGATGTCGTACGAATTCACGAGTCCCTGTGCCAGGCAGGTCTTGAAGTTGTACCCGTGACGCCCGAGGTTCTGGATGTGACCGTTGTGGACGGTGATGCCCTTGACGTCCCTCCCCGCCACGACATTCATGTCGAGCCACACCCGATCACCGACTCCCAGTGGAACGGAGATCGTGAAGTCGGCATTGGCGCCCTTGTTCCCGCTGCACTGCGCCCTGACCGGCTTGTTGGCGCCATAAGCCTGGCTCAGCAGGCAGAAGTCGGCCACGTAGTACCCGTCGTGGATGATCCTCATCGTGTACCTGTCCTCGGCGGAGGCCGAGGGGGAGAACGCCATGGTGGCCACAACGGCAGCGGCAAGGCCGGCGAGCACCGGGCGCAACCGTTTGGTCAGGAAATTCATGTGCCACTCCTTCTGTCTTCGATGTGCCGGGAGAACCCAGCCGCACATGGGCCAGTTCGTCGAAAACTGACAAAAGAACCGTAGCGATCGACCCTCGCGCAAGAACAGGTGCGGTGCTACGAGGCGGCCGGATTTAAATTGGAGGTTCGTACAAGGTTCGGTACTGGAGGGCCCACCAGATCTCGAACATGGTGTCCGTGTCCTGGAGGTCCGCCCCGGTCAGCGTCGCGAACCGCTCCAACCTGTACCGCAGTGTGTTGACGTGGACGGACAGGGCGGTGGCGGCCTCGGGGATCGACCGCCGCCGGGTCAAATATGTTTCGACGCTCGTGAGCAAAGCCTCGCCGATGGCGCTGTTGGCCTCGACCGGTTCGACGTACCGGGCGTGGAGGTGCTTTCCCAGCTCCGGCTCTTTCGCGACCGCCAGCCGCAGCGCCAGGCAATCCCGGTCCACGATCCCGCGGTGGCCGAACCTGGTGGCGACCTCGAGCAGTTGCGTGGCCTCCGCGAATCCGGCGCGCAGCTGCGGCAGTCCGGTCGGGCCGGCCAGCCCGACCGTGACGTCGTCGGTCAGTTCGCCGGTGATGGGCCGGGAAAGCACAGCCACCACGTCACCGCCGTAGGTGCCGACCAGGGCCGTGTCCTGCGCACCGGCCGCGCGTTCCAGCCGCCGCCTGAGCGCGAGCGGATCGGCGCCGTCGGACCGTGCCCGCAGGACCCAGTAGCGCTTGTCCGCGGCGAGTCCGAACCCGACCCCCGCCGCGACCGTCTGATCCGTGGTCATCGTGCCCTCCACCAAGCGGGCGAGCAGGATCGTCTGCTGCTGCTCCGCACGACGGGTGAGGTCGAGCTCGGCCTCCCGGTAACCGTCGAGGAACTCGTTGCTGTAGTGGTCGCCAAGCCGCCAAATCCGCTGCGTGCCGAGCAGCACGGCGTCGGCAGGGGTTGCCCGGGCCTGGGCGACCCGGAGGAACTCGTCGCGCAGCAACGCGATGCAACTCCGATAGGCGGTCAGGACATCCGCGCCGGGTATGCCCTGCAAAGCCCGGCGCCGCCCGGTTTCCCGCTCGTCCGCCGCCACGCCGGCAGGCAGGTGGTCCTCACCGCGCAGGGCGCAGACCACGCGGACGACGTTGCGGTACGCGGACGGCTGGACCTCCGACGGGGGAACCACCCGATACGAGCCGATCGCACCGGTCACCCGCAACTGCGCGGCCACCAGCTCGTCGGCCCGCTGCAACAGCTGTGTCGCCACCAGGGCGAGCTGGGCCGCGAGCGGCTCGGGCACTGTCCGGCCTTTCTCGTTGGTGCACACCACGTTCAGCGCGCCTGACACCCGCACGATGCCTCCTGAAAGGCGGCGCACGCCTCCTTCGGCAAGACGCACTCCCTGAAGTGGGCGGTTTGCACTGACACGCACAGTGTGGCCACCGTCCCGGCGGCCTCGCGATCCCTCGTGCTGCACAACTCCGGTACAGCCAGCACTACCTCCGGTCCGCCGCCGATCGACCGGAGCCCACCGGAGGAACACACGGTGCCAAGGGCTCTGGCGTGATGTGACGACGCTGTGCTCGTCGAAATGCCGACCAACTCGCTGGTGTTCACCCAGCTCCGGCAAATGCCCGCGACGGCGGGGTACGGGTTCGGCGAGTCGATGCTCGTGACCGGACTGCTCCTCGCCGCCGGGACCACGACGGTGAGCGGGCGCGCAGTCCCGGGCCCCGCCGCGTCCACCACCGTCCTGCCGGCCGGCGCGGCGGCGGCGCTGCTCGCCCTGGTCGTCGCCGCCTCCACCCCGGGTCGTCCACGCGTCGCACGTGGTCGGGGGACGACCCGGGAAGCTGCCGGACGGGCCCCGGAGGTGTGAGCCCAGGCGGCCCCGAGTCGGACGAAGATCAGGTAGAGCGGTCGTGACCGGATCGGCCCGGCGCGGAACCGCTGGTCGCCTTCACCCGTCGCATCCGGGTGAGGCGGACGCGGAGGCGTGGGGGGTGTGCGTGACGCGCAAGCGGCTGTTGGTCGGCTGGTCGGTGGGGCTGTTCGCCGTGGCGGTGGTCGCCGGCTGGTCGCTGGTGTCCTCGCACAACGAGGACGTCCCTGTCACGGCGGTGCGCGAGTACGTCGAGGCGATCGCCCGGGGAGACGCCACCAGGGCCAACGGGCTGGTGGACCCCGGGACCGGTGATCGGACCGCGTTGCTCACCGACGAGGTGCTGAGCTCGGCTCGCCAACGGCTCGTGGTCGGGGACGTGCGCACGACCTCCCCGCAGCCGTGGGGGGAGGTCGTGGAGGTGGAAGTGGACTGGAGGCTGTCCGAACCCGGGTTCTCCTCGACGCGGCTGAGGGTGCAGCGGACCGGGGCGGAGTTCGGCGTGCTGGACACCTGGCGGGTCCTCGACCCCCTGTTGGCCTCCGTGGTCGTGGAGACCAACGAGCCGCGCACCTCCACCGCTCGCATCGGCCCGGCCACCGTCCCGGTCGGCGCGCCGGGGCACCTGCGTGCCGTCCCCGCCTACCCGGCGGTCTACGAGGTGCGCGGGATCGGGTCGCGCTACCTCGCCGCCGAACCCACCGAGGTTTCCGCACGGCCCGACCAGCCCTCGCGCGGGCAGGAGTTCAGCCGGGGTCGGTTGGAGTACACGACGACCGAGGCGCTGCGGGCCGAGCTCGACACCAGGATCTCCGAGCACCTGGCCACCTGCCTGAGCGCCGCCGACGTCGGGGCGGACTGCCCGCACTTCGTCCGCAACGCCGCGTCCGCCGGCACCCGCCCGGTGGTGCTCCGGCCGCCCGCGCTGGACGACGAGCAGGACCACGTGGGGCTGATCGGCGACAGCCTGCTCGACCGGCCTTCGCCCGTCCCGGCCGTGGAGTTCCAGGCCGTGGGTGGTCCGGCGACCTACGCCTACTACGAGGAGCAGCGCCAGGTCACCGCGAGGGTGACGGGCATTGCCTTCATCGGCGCGAACGACGCCCTCACCGTCACCTTCGGCCACCGCTGACCCGATCACGCCGTGCCGGACCGGTTCCGTCCGCGGTGGAACCCCGACCGCCCCGGGGGGACGTCGAGCCGCCGGTGGTGACGTTCAGGCCGGCTCTTGAGGGACCGGGCCGAGCGCGGCACGAGGTCCGGTTCGGCGGCGGGCGAGGACCCCTAGTTCGCCTCGCCCGTCAACGCGAACGACCGCAGCCGTCGGGTGGCGCCGACCGTGCCCGCCACGACGAACACCGACGCCATGGTCAACGCGGTCGTCACCGACATCGTCGAGGAGATCAGCGGGGTGTCGCCGATCGCGTCCGCGATGGCCGTCGCGTGCTGGCGGATGCTGAACACCCGGGCGCCGTCGACGAACGACACCAGCAGGTTCTCCCACAGCACGATGTAGACGAGGCCGACCGCGACCGGGCGCTTGGTCATCACGCTCAGGGAGAGGAACAGGGCGCTGTAGGCCAACGCGCCGAGGGCCGTGCCGACGACCAGGCCGACCGCCAGCGTGCCGGAGCCCGCGATCACGGCCGCGACGGCCAGCGGCACGGCGGTGGCCGCGGTGGTCACCAGCCAGGCCACCAGGAGCTTGGACAGGATGATCTCCGAGCGCGGCAGCGGCTTGGTGATCAGGTGGGTGATGGTGCCGTCGTCGATCTCCAGGCCGAGCGCGCTGCTGCCGACGATCAACGCGGTGAGCGGCAGGATGACCGCGAGCCCGAGGTTGGAGAAGACCAGCGGGCCCCACTCGGACGGGGTCACGTGCTCGTCCTCGCCGGCGACGCCCAGCAGGGTCAGCCCGATCAGGATGATCGGCATGGGGAGCAGCAGCAGCACGCGCCTGCGGCCCAGGAGCGCCCTCGCCGTGAGGCGGATGATCGTCGGGTTCATGTGGTCACCAGGTAGGAGAAGACCTTCTCGAGGGACTCGTCCGAAGGCAGGATCGCGGTCAGCCGGATGTCCCGTGCCCTGGCGAGCTTGGCCAGGGCGCGGGTGAAGGCGCCGTAGTCGCTGGTGTGCACCTGCAGGCCCGCCTCGGCGATGCTCACCCCGGAGACCGACGGTTCGCCCATCAGCGCTGTCGCGAGGAGGCGGTCGTCGGAGGAGGCGATGGTGAACACGTGCGGGCGGGTGGTCATCAACCGCCGGATGTGCCGGTAGTCGCCGGAGGCGGCGAGCCTGCCCGCCACGATCACCTGCACGGTGCCGGAGAGCTGCTCGACCTCCTCCAGGATGTGGGAGCTGAACACGATGGTCCGCCCCTGCCCGGCCATGCCGTCGAGCAGTTCCATCATGTGCATCCGCTGCCGGGGGTCCATGCCGTTGAACGGCTCGTCCAGCAGCAGCACGTCCGGATCGTGCACCAGCGCCGCGGCGACCCGGCACCGCTGCCGCATCCCCTTGGAGTAGGTGGAGATCCGGCGGTCCTGCGCGTCGCGCAGGTCCACGAGGTCCAGCGCGGCGCGGGCGGCTGCCGCCGGGTCGGGGAGCTTGTGCAGCTTGGCGCCGGCCAGGACGAATTCCCACGCGGTGAGGAATCCCGGGACGCTCTCGCGCTCGGTCACCAGGCCGAGCTCGCGGTACACGGCGGGGTTGGCCCACGCGGGCTCACCGCCGATCATGACCTCGCCCTGCGACGGGGCCAGCAGGCCCGCCATCAGGTGCAGCACCGTGGTCTTGCCCGCGCCGTTGGGTCCGAGCAGGCCGGTCAGCCCCGGACCGATCGACAACGTCACGTCGTTGACCGCGACCACGTTGCCGTACCAGCGGGAGACACCTGCGAGTTCGACGGTGTTCACGACTTCACCCCCTTGTACCGCCACACCGCGGCCATCGTGCCGAGCGCGGTCAGCGCGACTGTGACCAGGCCGTACACCGGCCCGGACGAGCCGATCGAGACGAGGCTGACATCCGCTCCGAACAGCCACTGGTCCACGCCGTTGAGCAGGCTGTTCGGGTCGAGCAGCCCGGCGAGCCGGCCGATCGTCCCGGGGTCCAGCTCGCGCAGGAAGGCCGAGATCGGGGCGGTGATCAGGAAGACGCCGATGATCATGCCGGTGGCGAACACCCGGCGTCCCGACAGCGACGCGATCGGCAGTCCCAGCGCCGCCAGCAGCGAGGCGTGGACGACCGCGGCGAGGAGGCCGACGAGCAGCCCGCCGAACTCCTCGACCACCCCCGCGACGCCGTCGTCGGTGCTGAAGGCCATGCCGATGAACATGATCAGCATGGGGGCCGCGAACAGCAGGAACGTCGCGGTGGCCAGCGCGGCGACCTTGGTCAGCGCGTAGCTCGCCCGGCCCAGCGGGCGGGACAGGTACAGCTGGAGCAGGTTCGTGCGCAGGTCCACGGACACCAGCTCGGGCGCGACCACGGCGACGAACACCGCCGCGGCGAAGGTGAAGGTGGAGGCGATGCCGACGTAGTCGAGGACCGGCTGGGGCATCTGGCTGTTGATGATCACGATGATCAGCGAGGCGAGGCCGGCCAGGCCGATCAGCCCGATCGGCAACACCTTCGCCCACGGGCTGCGGCCGAGGCCGTAAGCGCTGCGGACACCGTGGACGTACAGCGCGCGGGCCGAGTAGCCGGGGCCGAGCCTCGGGCCGGTGTAGCGCTGGTAGCCGATGTCGTGGATGACGCCGGACTCAGGCATGGGACACCTCCTCGGCGGGGCGGTCGCGGAACAGGTCGGCGACCTGGTAGCGCTGGCGTTCGAGCCGGTGCAGGCAGAGGTCGAGGTCGGCGACGGCATCCCGGATGAGGTCGTACACCGCGCCGTCGTCCTGGCCGAGGCGGACGGTCAGCACGCGGTTCTCGCGGCGCACGTCCACACCTCCGGCGGTGAGCGCGGTGGCCAGCCGCTCGGCGCCCTCGTCGACCTCGACGACGAGCAGGTCGTTGTGCCCGGTCATCGACGACAGCGTCGCCGAGCGCAGGAGGGTGCCCGCGTCGATGGCGACCAGCGACGTGCAGATCCGCTCGATCTCGCCGAGCAGGTGGGAGCAGACCACCACCGAGATGCCGAACTCGGTGCCGATGCGGTGCACCAGGTCGAGCATCGCCCGCCTGCCCGCCGGGTCGAGCCCGTTGGTGGGTTCGTCGAGGAGCAGCAGTTCGGGGTCGTGGACCAGCGCTTGGGCGAGCTTGACCCGCTGCTTCATGCCGGTGGAGTACCCCCCGATCCGGCGGTAGCGCTCCTCGTAGAGCCCCACGTGCCGCAACGTCTCCGACGCCCGCTCCCGCGCCGCCGCGGCGGGCAGGCCGCTGACCCGCGCCATGTGCGTGACGAACTCCGCGGCGATCATGTCGGGCGGCAGGCAGTCGTGCTCGGGCATGTAGCCGACCTTCGCCCGGACCTGCTCCCCGTCCGCGATCGGGTCGAGGCCGAGCACGCGAATCCGCCCGCTGGTCGGCGTGAGCAGCCCCAGCGCGAGCTTGATCAGCGTGGTCTTCCCCGCGCCGTTGACCCCGACCAAGCCGACTACGCCCGCCTCGACGTCCAACGTCAGGTCCGACAGGGCGGTCACCTTGCCGTCGTAGCGCATTCCCAGCGCCGTGGTCTCGATGAGTGGCACACGAGAACCCTAGGCCGCCCGTCCACCCGCCACATCCGGCCGCACCCCTGAGTCCGGCGGCCTGACCCCTAAGGGTGAACGGGGCAATACGGTCAGCGCACCGTTGAAGCGGCTACCCGATGTCCGAAGCACCAGCGACTCCGCGTCAGCCGTGCTCGGGACGGGTTTCGCCATCGCCACCTTCGCGAGGTGCCGGCTGGAAGCTGCTCACCCCACGGCGATCCCGCGGGCCTTGAGGATGTCCTCGGCGCCGGGGGCGGCCATCATGGCCTCGTCGCCGCCGTGGATCACGCGGAGGTTGGGCAGCAGGGCGAGGTCGTCCAGTGAGGTGACGTCGAAGAGGTCGTCCTCCCCGTCCCAGAACGGCGAGCACTGGTGGTAGATCTCCAAGCCGCCGTCGGTGGTCAGTTCCTCCACCGCGGCCAGTTGGTCGGGGGTGATCGCCAAGTCGGTGAAGTGCCGGCGGGCTTCCTCGAGGACGGTGTACAGCAGGTCCTGTTCGTACAGGTACTTCCACAGGTCGCCGGTGGCGCCCTTGGCGTGGAGGACGTCGGCGATCCGGAAAGGTGGCTGGATCACCTTGTCCTGGTACATGAGCTTGTCGATCACCAGCAGCTTGAAGTTGAAGTCGCGGAACATGCCCCACTCTCTACCAGACCGCCCCGACAACCCGGGCAGTCGACACCGCCTCCTGTCCACCCGTGCTTCGGCCCCACCGGCACACCCGACGACGAACTCGTCTCCGTCGCGGGGACCCGGTGGCGTCGTCGGCGCCAAGCCCGTGCCCAGGCCGGCCACTGCCGACGGCGAGCAGCCGCCATCAGCCGCGGATCACGCACAACGGCTGGAGCACTAGTGTCAGCTCGGTGGACCGATCGGAGATCTTCGACATCGCGCACCTGCGCCATCCCATCGCGGCCCCGGTCGCGCCCGACCGGTTGCGCGAGTTGGTCGGGTGGTTGAGCCCCGCCGTCGGCGCCCGCGCGGTCGACCTGGGCTGCGGTGAGGGCGAGTGGCTGCAACAGGTGCTGCTGGACCATCCCGCGACGACAGGCGTCGGGGTCGACCACGTGCTGCCGGCCTCGGCCGCCCGGCGCACCGGCGAGCGCGGCCTGACGGACCGGGTGCGCTGGATCGAGACCGACGCCGCCACCTGGAACGACGGGCTCTTCGACGTGGTGCTCTGCGTCGGCGCCCGGCACGCCTTCGGCGGGTTGGAGGACATGCTGGTCGCCGTCCGGCGGCACCTGCGCCCCGGCGGTCAGGCGCTGATCGGCGAGATGACCTGGGAAGGGACCCCGTCCGCGGCGGCGACGGCCGCGCTCGGACTCCCGGCCGACTCCGTCCCCGACCTCGCCGGCCTGGTGCAGGCCTTCCACCGGCACGGCCTCGAGCCGTCCTTCGGGCATGTCAGCACACTGACCGGTGGGACGACTACGAGTTCAGCTGGACCGGCTCGCTCGTCGACTGGGCCGTGCGGTCGGCCCCGACCGCCGAGGACCGCGACCAGGCGCTCACCGCCGCCCGCGAGCACCGTGACACCTGGCTCGGCGGCTTGCGGCGTGAGCTCGGGTTCGCCACCTTCGTCCTGCACGATGTCGCGCCCGGGCCGGTCTGAGGGGCCATCAGCCACTGATCACGCACTACGGCCGGAGCACCAAGGCCCGCGCGGTCTCGCCGGACCGCACCCGACGCAGCTCGCGGGGCGGCCGGAACCGCTCCGGCGGCGGGGCCGGCACCGGGTACCCGCTGGTCCGGGTCCGACCCGGCCCACCGGTCCACCCGCCGCGAGCGGCGTTCCCCGCTGTCGGCGCCGACGACCACCGGGCCTCGGTTCCCGCGGTCGGAATCCCGGTCCGGGGACGATCCCGCCACCGGGGGACACGGGGTTCAGGGCTTCGCGCCCGATCGCCTCCTGCCCGCCGCGGCGGTGATGCGTTGTTCGGCGATGCCGTCGGCGGCTTCGCCGGGCAGGACGCCCGTGGAGGCCGCTCGGGTCAGCACCGCGAGCGTGGTGTCGAAGATCTCCTCCACCTTCAGCGAGGTCTCAAGAGCCGAGTGCCCGCGCAGTTGACCGACGGCCTGGATCACCCCACCCGCGTTGACGACGTAGTCGGGCAGGTAGAGGACACCGCGATCGGCCAGCAGCCGCTCCACGCGCGGGTGGGCGAGCTGGTTGTTGGCGGCTCCGCACACGACCTCGGCGGTGATCACAGGCGCGACGTCGTCGTTCAGCGTCGCGCCCAGCGCGCAGGGGGCGTAGACGTCCAACCCGGGGGTCCGGACCAGGGTGTCGGTGTCGTCGACGACGGCGACCTCGCGAAGTCCTCGGGTGACCCGGGCCACCGCCTCCTCCAGCACGTCGGTCACCACCACCGTCGCGCCTTCGCGGACGAGGAGTTCCACCAACGGGCGCCCGACCTTGCCCAGTCCCGCGACGCCGACCGCCCGACCGCGCAGCGACGAGGTGCCCCAGCGGTGGTGAGCGCCGGCCTTCATGCCGTTGAGCACGCCGCGAGCGGTGTGGATCGCCGTCTCCCCGACACCGTCGCCCTCGCGCGACGAGCCGGCTGTCCACCGGCACACCCGGGCCACGACGCCCATGTCCGACGTGGTGGTGCCGAGGTCGGAGCCCGTCACGTACGCGCCGCCGAGGGAGGCGACGAACCGGCCGAAGGCCAGCAGCAGTTCCTCGGACTTGACCCGGAGCGGGTCACCGATGATGACGGCCTTGCCGCCACCGAAGTCGAGGCCGGCGACCGCGTTCTTGTAGGACATGCCGCGCGACAGGGCCAACACGTCCGCGATGGCCTCCTCGTCGCTCCCGTACGCGCGGAAGCGGGTTCCTCCCAGTGCCGGGCCGAGCGCGGTCGAGTGGAGGGCGATGACGGCCTTCAACCCCGATGCCCGGTCCTGGCACAGGATGACTTGCTCGTGCTCGAAGCCGGCCGAACCGAGGACGGCGGTCGGCGCGCTGACGCTGAACGAACTCATGCTGCTCCTCCTGGTGTACGGGGACGTCGTCACCACCGCGGACCGGACGCGGTTGCCGGGCGCGAGCCCGTCCGCTGGGAGCGAGCGCTCCGGTGCGGGGACGACGCGGCCGGGACGCACCGTCCGGTACGCCGGCGACGAGCTGGTCGTCGTGGATGCGGGCGTGCTGCCACGAGGACGTCGGGACGAGGAGATCCGCCCGGCCTCGCGGGGGAGCGCTCACAGGTCGGGGAGGCCCAGGTCGATGTTGGGCGCGTGCAGCCCGCCGTCGACCTCGATCACCTTCCCGGTCAGGTACGCGCTCGCGTCCGTGGCGAGGTAGAGGACCGCGGCCGCGACGTCCTGCGGATCGCCGATGCGCCGCAGCGGCGTCGACGCCTCGACCCGCTCGCGCATCGCCTCCTCACCGACCAACTTCCGCAACGCCGACGTGAACACGGTCCCCGGCGCCACGGCGTTGACCCGGATCCTGGGTGCCAGGTCCGCGGCGGAGAGCCGGGTGTAGTGCGTCAACGCCGCCTTGGCCGTTCCGTAGGCGAGGAACCCGCGACCGGCGACGCGGCCGATCGCGGACGAGATGTTGACGATCGCGCCGCCGTCGCCGCGCAGCATCACTTCAGCCCCGGCCCGCGTCAGCGCGTCGGCGGTGGACACGTTGAAGCGGAAGGCCCTTTCGAGGACATCCGTCGAACTGCGCCCCAGTGGACCGGGCCGGCCACCGCCGACGTTGTTGACCACCACGTCGAGCCGGTCGAACTCGGCCACGGCGATACCGGCCAACGCCGCTCCCGCAGCCGGGTCGGACAGGTCGCTTTCCACGACATGCGCCCGACGACCCCTGCGCCGCACCTCCTCCGCCACCGAGAGCAGCTGTGACCGCGTGCGCGCGGCGAGCACGACATCCGCTCCCGCTTCGGCGAGCGCGACGGCGATCGCCGCGCCGATGCCGCGGCCGGCGCCCGTCACCACCGCGACCTTGCCGTCCAGGCGAAACCGGTCGAGGATCATGAGTCGACTCCTTGGTGTCGTTGTGGCAGATGACCGGGGGCGCGACGGAGGAGGCCCGTGCCCGCGGAACCTCCCTCCGCACGGCGAGGGCAGGCCGAGCCTCCTCGGCAACGGGTGGTTCGCGACCCCGTGCGCCCGCTCCCCGACCGCAGTCGTGCTGCGCCGGTGGGCGGTCCGGTCGGCGGCGCAGCGGACCCACCTCCGCGGTGGGAGTCGACGCCGCAGCGGCGCCCAGCGCGCCTCCCGCGGCACAGGGGAATGGGCGTCAACGCGCCCGTACGTGGTGACCTGGCGCGGGGTCGCCGGCGGGGTGCCGGTCGCTCCCCACGGCAGTGGCGGGCACCCGCGGTCCGGAACGGGGCGCGAGCCAGCGGGTCCACGCCTGCCACCAGGACTCCTGGTGCGACACCGAACCCGCCGACCACTCCGAGGGGTCGACCGGCAGGGGGCTCGGTCCCGTGCGGTAGGCGGCTTTGGGCCGCGGCGGGCTGATGATGCCGCCGACATGCCCGGAGGGCACCAGGTGGAACGCGACGTCGCCGCCGAGCAACCGCGCGCTGCCGTACACCGTCTGCCAGGGGACGATGTGGTCCCGGACACCGGCGACCACGAAGGTGTCCTGGGTGGCGGCGGCGAGTTCCACCGGCCCGCCCCCGATCCGCAGCCGACCGCGGGCCAGCGCGTTGTCGGTCGTCAACCGCAGCGTCTGCTCGAACAGGAGGCGGGGCACGTCCACCCCGTCCTCGCTCCACGCCCAGATGTCGAAGGGCTCCGGCCTCTCCCCCAGCAGCCAACCTGAGATCGACGGCTGCCACAGCGTGTCCCGCGAGCGCAGCAGGTCGAAGAGCAGGCTGATCCGGCCGGCGTCGACCATGCCGTCCCGTTTGGACAAAGCACGGGTCAACAGCCGGATCTCCAGCTCCGACCACTGGTCGTCGCCTTCGCCGGGCGAGGGGTGGTCGAGGGCGGACATCAGCAGCGTCAGCGACGCCGCACCCGTCTCGCCGGTCGCCTTGAGCCGGGCGGCGAGGGACGCGGCGAGCACCCCGCCCGCGCACACCCCGACCAGGTGGGCTTCCGCGGCCCCGGTGATCTCCCGCGCCACGTCCAGCGCGCGTAGCGGCACCCGTCGGAAGTACTCGTCCAACCCCATCGCCTCGTGGTGGGGCAGGGGGCTGCGCTGGCTGACGGCGAACACCGTGAACCCTTCCCGGACCGCCCACTCGACGAGGCTGCGGCCCGGGGCCAGGTCGAAGATGTAGTACTTGTTCACCCACGCGGGGATGAGCAGCAGGGGGACCCGGTGAACCTCCGTGGTTCGCGGCTCGTACTGGAGCACTTCCATCAAGTCGTCGCGGTGCACGACCCGGCCGGGGGTGGCGGCCAGGTCCACGCCCAGGTGATGAGCGCCCGGGGACGCCTTGGCCGGGCGGCCCCGGCGGCGCAGCACGTCGTCGAGGAAGTTGCCCGTGCCGCGGACCACGCTCGCGCCACGGGTGGCCACAGCGCGGCGGAGTGCCGCGGGATTGCCGATGAGGGTGTTGGGGGGAGCCGACGCCTCGGCGACGACCTCCGCCACGAACCGCGCCTGCTGCCGGCGCCGCTCCGGCACGAACGGGGCCTCGGCGCTCGCCAGCACCAGTCGGCGCCACACCAGGTATCCCCGGAGCACGGAGCGGTAGCCGGGAGAGCTCCAGGCGGGGTCGCGGAACCGTCCGTCATCGGAGCCCGGCCCGGCCTCGATCGCCGTCAGCAGGTCGCGGTACCACCGCCCCGCTCCGACGCCCGGTCGTGCCCTCGGGCGTTCGGACCCGCCCAGGTCGTGCGTCTCGCGATCGTTCGATTCCACTGGTCGTGCTCCTCACCGGATCGGCCGTTCCATCGAACGTCGCTGTGGTGGCAGTGGGAGCCCTGGCACCGTCCGAGCGCCGCGGCAGAGGGCGCGGGTGGCTGCGAGCCTGTGGCAGCCACTACTGGTGCACAACGTAGGACCGCGCGGTGCGCGTCGACAGGCGTGTCGGCGGGGTCGCGGCTTCACCGGGTGTTGGGGGAGGGGTGAAAGGCGCAGTGGGGTGGCTCGCGGCCGGGTCCGCGCCCCGATCGCGACGCCGCGGGCGTCAACCGGGTGCTGTCTCACGTGGATGGTGGCTGACGTGGCGAAACCGTCGCCGACCGCCACCGGCCGCTTCGTCGCGGGGGTTCCGGGCGCAGGCCCGAACCGCAGGCGCCCGGGTGGGCGGCGGCGACGAGCGCGTGAGGCGTGGCGAACCAACCGACCACACGAGACAGCGCCGGCGGACGACGCGCGTCGCATCGTTGCATACGGTCGGTGGTGCGGAACCGGACATCCGGGATCCGGCCACCCCGAAGCGGCATCGGCCTGGAGGACCTCCATGCACAGCAACACACCCGCCGAGCCGCTCGCCACCGCACGCGGCAGGGGGCACGGCTCCACCGTCCAGGACACCGGGGACGAGGTGACCGCGGTGGGCGCCGGCCCGGCCGACGCGTTCACCCCGGCGCCTCCCCCACCACCCCCCACCGCGCGGCCGGGGCGCGCACGCTCCACCGGCGCGCCCCGGCGCGCGGTCCGCACGAGCCGACGAGCCGGGCGCACGGCGCCCCGGCGGAACACCGGTGCGACGCCGGTTCCCACGCCGAGAGAAGGAAGCACATGACAACCAGGCGAGCGGAAACGAGCGCCACGGTGATCGACCACGTCCTGGACCGCCTGAGCGCCTTGGGGGTGCGGCACCTGTTCGGCATGCCGGGGGACTACAACCTGGAGGTGCTCGATCGCGTGGTGGCACACCCCGGGGTGGAGTGGGTCGGGACGACGAACGAGCTGGGCGCCGCGTACGCCGCCGACGGCTACGGGCGTGTCAACGGCTTCGGCGCGCTGCTGACCACCTTCGGGGTGGGCGAGCTGAACGCGATCAACGGCGTGGCGGGCAGCTACGCCGAGCGCGTCCCGGTGCTCCACATCGCGATCGGACCGACCACGGCCACCGAGCGGGCGGGCAGCGCGGTCCACCACACGATGGGGGACGGTGATCTCGACCGGTTCGCCCGAGCGCACCGGCAGGTGGTGTGCGCGGACGCCGTGCTGCGACCCGAGAATGCCCAGGCCGAGGTCGACCGCGTGGTGACGGCCTGCCTGCGGGAGCGCCGACCCGGGTACCTGCGGGTGCCGCGCGACGTCGCCCTCGGTCCCGCGTCGCCGCTCCCGCCCCTGGAACCGCCGGACCTGAAGGTGGCGGACCCCGACAGCCTCGACGCGTTCCGCGCCGCGGCTCGGGCGCGGCTCGCCGGGGCGGACGAGGTCGCCGTGCTGGCGGACTTCCTGGTGGACCGGTTCGACGCCCGGTCGGAGCTGGCCGCGCTGCTGGCGTCCGGTCCGCTCCCGCACGCGACGACGTTGGCCGGCAAGACCGTGGTGGACGAGCACGCCCCCGGCTTCCTCGGGCTGTACTCGGGCGCCATGAGCAAGGCGGACGTCCGCGCCGCCATCGACCGCGCGGACCCGCTGATCATGGCCGGTGTGCTCCTCACCGATCACATCACCGGCAAGTTCACGCACGAATTCGACCCGGGTGAGAGCATCGACCTGGGACCGACGACCGCCCGGGTGAACGGCGTCGCCTTCCCCGGCGTGCCGCTGGCGGCTGCGCTGACGGCGCTGACCGAGTTGATCGGGGAGCGCCGTCGAGCCTCCGCCCACCCGTCCGCCGCCACGCAGCCCTCGGAAAGCCCGTCGACGACGAACCTCTTGACGACGGTGAAGAACTCCGCCACAGCTCTCACCCGGACGTTGTGCGGGCGCTGGGTCCCGCTGACCCAGTCCCACCTCTGGAAAGCCGTGGGCGAGATCCTGCGGGTCGACCACAGCGTCTACGCGGACAGCGGCACGGCGCTCTTCGGCGCGGCGGAACAGCGTTTCCCCAGTGGCGCCCGCTTCGTCTCGCAACCGCTGTGGTCCTCGATCGGCTACTCCGTCCCCGCCCTGCTCGGCGGGCAGCTCGCCGACCCGTCCCGGCGCGGGTTCCTGCTCATCGGCGACGGAGCGGCCCAGCTCACCGCACCGGAGCTCGGCGTGATCGGCCGCCACCGGCTCAACCCGATCGTGCTCCTGGTGAACAACCGCGGTTACACGGTCGAGCGGACCACCAACGGAAGGCGGGCCGTCTACAACGAAGTGGTCCGCTGGCGCTGGTCCGGGATGCCGTCCGCACTCGGCGTGCCGGACCCGCTCGTGCTGTCCGCCCGCACCCCGGCCGAGGTGGACAAGGCGCTCGCCCGAGCCGCCTCCACCACGGACCGGCTCGTCCTCATCGAGGCGTTCCTCCTCAAGGACGACGTGCCGCCGGCGTTCCTCCGCATGATCGCCAACCGCCCCGACAAGGCGAAGTGGGTGCCGTGAGCGACGCCGCCACCACCCGGTCCGCAGCGTCCGCACTTCGAGCAAGGAGAACCCCATGACCGCCTCCACCGCCGAGCGAACGCTGGAGATCGAGGAGCACTGGATCGACGTGGACGGCACGGCCAGCCGCTACCTGGAGGCCGGCACCGGTCCTCCCGTCCTGTTGATCCCGGGCGAGGGCTCCGTGGCCGAGGAGTGGTACGACGTCATCCGAGGTCTGGCGGACCGGTACCGGGTCGTCGCAGTCGACCTGCCGGGTTACGGCTACACCGAGCCGATCGCCGACGCCTCCGCCCCGGCGTTCGCGGCGTTCGTGTGGCGATTCGTCCGCGCCCTCGGCTTGGGGCGACCCGTGCTCATCGGGCACTCGCTGGGAGGAGCGGTGGCGATCCACGCCGCCCTGGACCAGCCGAGTCGGGTGCCGGCACTGGTCCTGGTCGGCTCCGCCGGCCTGGGACGCGCCATCAACCCGCTCGCGATCCTCCAGTCCGTCACCCCCTTGGGGGATCTGACGGTGTGGCTGGTCCCGGTGCTGCCGCGGGGCCCCTGGTTGCACACCGCAGCGGTGGCGCTGTTCGGGTCGTGCCGGCCATGGCGGATTCACCCGGCCTGGTGGTCGAGCCAGGCACGGGTGCTCTCCACGCCGGTGGCGCTGGAGACGAGCCTGCGCTCGCAACGCGCCGCGGTCGGGTTCTTCGGGCAGCGCGACCCCGTGCTGGGCCGGTTGGGCGACTTGCCGATGCCGACCCTGGTCGCCTGGGGCATGCAGGATCGGCAGCTGCCCTTCTGGCAGGGCGTCGCGGCCCGTCGGAGACTGGGCCGCGGACGGCTGGCGCTGGTCCCGTGGGCCAGCCACTTCCTGCCGTCGGAGGCTCCTGAGGAGCTGGTGCGGGCGGTCCGGCGGTTCCTCGCCGACGTGGGCGACGACCAGGTCCGGGGGGAGTGGCTGTCATGAGCGACGAGGCGGACGTCATCGTCGTGGGCGCCGGCCTGGCGGGGCTCGTCGCGACGTTCGAGCTGGCCAGGGCCGGACGGCGGGTGCTCGTGGTGGAGCAGGAGAACGAAGCCAACCTCGGCGGGCAGGCGCACTGGGCGCAGGGCGCCCTGTTCCTGGTGGACAGCCCGGAGCAACAGCGGCTGTGCATCAAGGACTCGCTGGAACTGGCGCGGTCCGACTGGCTGCGCACGGCGGGCTTCGACCGCGACCGCGAGGACCACTGGGCCCGCGCCTGGGCCGAGTCGTACCTGGCCTTCGCCGCCGGCGGCAAGCGCGACTACCTGCGCGGGCTCGGGCTGACCCTGATGCCCAACGTCGGCTGGTTCGAGCGCGGCGCGGGCATCGCGACCGGGCCCGGCAACTCCGTGCCCCGGGCGCACGTCGCCTGGGGGTGCGGCCCCGAGGTCGTGCGGGTCTTCCGCGACCCCGTGCTGGAAGCCTCCGCTCGCGGGTCGGTGACCTTCAAGCACCGGCACCGGGTCGATGAGATCGTGGTGGAAGGCGGAACCGCGGTCGGTGTGCGCGGTGCGCTGCTGGCGCCTTCGGACGCGCCGCGCGGCGCTCCCTCCACCCGGCGGGAAGTCGGCGCGTTCGAGCTGCGAGCGCAAGCGGTGCTCGTCACTGCGGGCGGCATGGGCGGGAACCTCGACCTGGTCCGCGCCAACTGGCCGACCGGCCGCCTCGGCGCCTTCCCGGAGTCGATGCTCGTCGGCGTGCCGGCGCACGTGGACGGGCGGATGCTGGAGATCACCGCGCGTGCCGGCGGCTCGGTGGTCAACCTGGACCGCATGTGGCACTACTCCGAGGGCCTCAGGCACCACAGCCCGGTCTGGCCCCGCCACGCGGCGCACTTCGTGCCCGGACCCTCGGCCCTGTGGCTGGATCCGACGGGGCGGCGGCTGCCGCCGCCGCTGTTCCCGGGCCACACGTCGGGGAACGTGCTGCGACACCTGGGGCGGAACGGCCACTCCCACTCCTGGCTCATCATGACCCGGACGATGCTGGACAAGGAGTTCGACCTGTCGGGGTCCGCCGAGAACCCCGACGTGACCGACAAGAACCACGCATTGCTGCTGCTGCGGGTGAAGAAGAGCCTGATGAAGCCGGTGCGCGACTTCCTCGAACGGGGTGAGGACGTCGTGGTCGGCCGGGAGCTCCCCGCGCTCGTGGAGGCGATGAACGCGCTCACCCCCAGGACACCGCTGGACCTCGGGCGCGTGGAGCACGAGGCCCTGGCGCGCGACCTCCAGGTGCGCAACGAGTACTCGAAGGACCTGCAACTGATGTCGGTGCGCAACGTGCGCGAGTACAAGGTCGAACGGTTGATGCGCACCGCCCGCCCGCACCGGCTGCTCGACCCCGCGCACGGGCCGCTGTACGGGATCCGGCTGAACCTGTTCACCCGCAAGACCTTGGGCGGTGTGCAGACCAACCTCGACTCGCAGGTGGTGCGCCCGGACGGGTCCGTCGTCGACGGCTTGTACGCGGCCGGTGAGACGGCCGGGTTCGGCGGCGGAGGGGTGCACGGCTATCACGCCCTGGAAGGCGGATTCCTCGGCGGGTGCATCTTCACCGGCCGGGTCGCCGGGCGCGCGATCCACCGGAGGCTGGCGTGAGCCACCGGTGACACCGCCGTTCGACAGGTGGGCCGACGAGGTCGGCGCACCGCACATCTCCACCGTCCGAACGGCGGCCCGGCGAGCGGCACTTCGCCGGGTCGACGGGCCGTGGCGCCGTCACGGCCCGCACCGCGGACGCGGTCCTCGCCCGACAACCGGGCGACCGAGGAAGGACAGGGACATGAAGCGCTCGCAATCACGGGGAAGAACGCGGTGGGCCCGGTTCGCCGGGGTCTTCGGACTGGGGCTGGCCGGAGCGGCACTGCTGCTCACGGGACTGTCGCAGGGAGCGCTCGCGGCGTCGTTCACGGTGTCCGGTGGCACGTTCAAGATCAGCGCCGACAGGCTGGTGGGCGAAGGTTTCGTCCAATACGGCGATGTCGACCAGGGCGCCGATGGGGCCCACGCCGTCGCGGTGGGCGCCTTCCGCAAGGCCACGCTGGACAACTTCTGCCAGTCGGTGTTCCTGCCGAAGGTCCCCGTGGTCGGGGACATCACCCTGGTGCTCGCCTCGGGTGGGCCCGGCGGGATGGAAGCCACGGACATCATCATCGGCATCGCCTCGCTCACCGGCGACCTCCTCCTGACCGACACCCAGATCGGCATCGACGCCGCCCTGTTGTCCAAGGGGCCGGAAGCGGCGAAGGGCAGGGCGGGGTCGTTCGGGTTGCAGGCCGATCACGCGACGATCGGCCAACTCCGGCAGACGGCGTGGAGCACCAACGCCCAGACCCTGCGGCTGAAGAACCTCGCGCTGTCGCTGAGGAGTGGCCAGAATGAATGCTTCTGAGTCCGCCCACGGCCGTCGGCCGTCCTGATGAGCAGCGGGCTGCTCGGGCGGGTCAAGGCCGGATGGCGGGCGTTCCAGGGCTGGCGACGGCACCGGCCCTTCGGCGCCGGGATGTTCCTCCTGCCCGCCTCCGCTGTGATAGGGCTTCCGCCGTACGCCTCGTTCCGCCTGGGTGACGTGGTGCTCTCGATCAGGACCATGGGCGGGATGTCGGCGCTGCTGATCGCCGCCCTGCTCCTGATCTGCGCGGTGTCGTTGTGGAGCAGGCCGCAGTACCGGGTGGCGGCCGGCGTCACCGCGATCCTCGTGTCGCTGGTCGCGCTGGTCAGCAGCAACCTCGGGGGATTCCTGGTGGGCACCGCGCTGGGACTCGTGGGTGGGGCGTTGGCCGTCTCCTGGGCGCCTCCGACCGCCGACGAGCGGGATGGCGACGAGGAAGGTGGGTCGGGCCCGTCGCGGACCCGGCTCGCCGGGGTGGCGGTCCTCCTCGTCGGCGCGGTGGTCGGCGCCCCGGCCGCTTCCCCCTCGGCTTCCGCCGCCACCACCGCTGTTCCGTCCGGAAGGGTGTGGGTGCTGACGGCCTCCGTCCTGCACCTGACCGGGCTGCGGTACCACGGCGTGAGCACCACGAGGGTGGGTGGCGTGGAGGTCGAGGTGCTCAGGTTCACCGCCAATCGCATCGACATCACCAGCCTGGTCCAGGTGAGCGAGTTGGTCGACGGCCACCTGGGTCGGATCACCGCGCCACCCGGGAGCGTCTCGACCGCCACCGGTCAGCCGATCGAGCTGCTCACCCTGCGGTTGAAGGGAACCCTGAGCGTGCTCGGCCTCGTGGGCCTCCCCGTCGACTTCACCCCGGACCGTCCTCCGCCGCTGGTGTTGCCCAGTCTCACCTTCACCGACGTGACCGTGGTCAACACCGATCTCAGGCACGCCCGCCTGACCATTCCCGCCGCGAAGATCACCGTCACCTGACCGGCTCCTCGACCGGCGCAGGTGACCGACCGGAGGGCGGGGGACCGGGACCGGTCGAAGCTCCGGTTGCCACCGGGCTCGACCAACCGAATCGCGCGCAGGACAGGGTGGGTGGCCCGGACGAGACGTCCGGGCCACCCACCCTGTCGGCATTGGTGGACCACGTCGGCACGAGCGGTCCACGAGGCCGGCAGGTGGCGAGGACCCCACGACCACGACATCCCGGCCTGACCGGCGGAACCCGCCCGACCACAGCCGGTGCGGTCCGGGCGCGCTCCGGGGGGGCGTCCGCGAAACCCCCGAGGCCGTGCCCGCCCGGGGAGACGAGCGCAGCAGTGGTGGGTGCAGCCCGCCGACAGTGGTCCGTTGTCAGGGAGTCGTTGTCGTTGCGCGGGATGTGCTCGGCGCGCAGCGGGCGCGAGGAGTGACTCCACTGCGCCCCTCTCGCACCGCCAATGCGATAGCCGCCCCTCGTCTCATGTGGAGGCCGGGGAGAAGCCTGGTTCATGTGGGGTGATCCGAGCGCCGGCCACACCGCGCCCCGCTCCTCCGCGCACCGGCACCGGCCGGGAGGGTCGGACGGGGTCGGCGCCGACGGCGCTGATCTGCCGGGAAGCAGTGGTGGGCGCCGTCCGCGCCGGCTCCCGGACTCCCCCGGCGAGCGGCCACATGAGACCGGCGCGCGGATTGCAGGCCGGGAGAGCACGGGAATAGCTTCGTGCCAACGGGCAGCACCGTTCGCGGAACCGCCGCCCCCGACGCAGGCATCGAATCCCGGAGGCACGCCATGCACAGCACGATGCCGGACGCTCCGCTGACCATCGCCCGCATCCTGCGCCACGGCGCCACGGTCCACGCTCCTTCCACCGTGGCCACGTGGAACGGGAAGGGGTTCGACAGGAGGAGTTACGCGGAAGTCGGCGAACGGGCGGCCCGCCTGGCGCACGCGCTCCGCGACCGGCTGGGCGTGCGCCCCGGCGCGCGGGCGGAGAGCGAACAGGGCGTCATCGGCACCTTCATGTGGAACAACGCCCGCCATCTCGAGCTCTTCCTCGCGGTTCCCTCGATGGGCGCCGTGCTGCACACGCTGAACTGGCGGATGAACGCGGACCAGCTCGCCTACACCATCGGTCACGCCGGTGACGAGGTGATCGTCGTGGACGCGAGCCTGACGGAGTTGCTCGCCCCGGTGCTCGCGCGGTTGTCGGGGACCGTGCGGCACGTCGTCGTCGCCGGTGACGGGGGCCGTGAGGCGTTGTCCGGGTTCACCGGCGAGGTGCACGACTACGAGCAGCTGATCAGCGGCTGCCCCGGCGACTACCCGTGGGAGGACCGGCTGGACGAGCGCGCGGCGGCGACGATCTGCTACACCACCGGCACCACCGGCAAGCCCAAGGGAGTGGTCTACAGCCACCGCTCGACGTACCTGCACTGCTTCCAGGTGGTGGCGCCGAGCCACTACGGCATCAGCCCTCGCGACACCATCTTCTCGATCGCGCCCATGTTCCACGTGAACGGGTGGTGCATCCCGCACGCGGCCTTCTTCACGGGCGCGGAGCTGATCCTGCCCGACCACTTCACCCGAGCCGCATCGCTGGCCCGCATGATCGAAGAGGGACGGCCCACCTTCAGCGCCGCCGTCCCCACCGTGTGGTCCTCCCTCCTGGAGGAACTCGACGCCCGCACGTACGACACCGGGAGCCTGAGGCGGGCGTTCGTGGGCGGATCCGCCTGCCCGCCCGCGTTGATGGCCGCCTACCGGGACCGGCACTCCATCCAGCTCCTGCACGGCTGGGGGATGACCGAGACCATGGGACTGGTCACCGCGGCGGTGCCGCCCCGGGGAACGGGAGCCGACGAGGAGTGGTCCTACCGCGTCAGCCAAGGTCGGTTCCCGCCCTCGGTGGAGTTCCGGCTCGTCGGCCAGGACGGCGCCCCGGTGCCCCACGACGGCGTGGCCACCGGAGAGCTCCAGCTGCGCGGCCCCGACGTGACGTCCGCCTACCGCGGGGTCGACGGGGTTCCCCTGGAACGGCCGGCGGAGAACTTCGCCGCGGACGGCTGGCTGAGGACCGGCGACGTCGGGTCGATCACCGGGAACGGCTTCCTCAGGTTGACCGACCGGGTGAAGGACGTCATCAAGTCCGGCGGCGAGTTCATCTCCAGCGTACAGCTGGAGAACACGCTGATGGAGCACTCCGCGGTGATCGACGCCGCCGTCGTGGCGGTGCCCGACGACCGCTGGGGCGAGCGCCCGCTGGCCACCGTGTCCTTGCGCCACGACGGCACGGACCTGGCGGAACTGCGCGACTTCCTGGCCGAGCGCATCGACGCCTGGATGGTGCCCGAGCGCTGGGCGGTCCTGCCGACGGTGCCCAAGACCTCGGTGGGCAAGTACGACAAGCGGGCCATCCGGGACCAGTACGCGGGTGGTCTGCTCCCCGTCGTGCGGCTCGGCAGGCACCACGGCGACCGGCCCGCCACCAGGCGGTCGGGACTCGTCGGCAGGTGACAACCGCCGTCCCCCTCCGCGGGTGGGACCTCCGGCGATGCGGACGAGTCCACCGAGGACGGCGACCCGGTCCGCACGCCACCGCCGGCCCGTCGGCGGGCGAGGGCGTGCCCCTGCCCGCGACCCGCTCCGAAACACCCCGTTCTCGTGCCGGAACCCCACTCGGACCGGCGGGAGACGCCACCACGAAGCCGGAGGACAGAGAGATGACCCTTTCACCGGAGCAGCACCGCACCTTCCGCGCCCGGGACATGGGTGCGCAGACGCCCAGCGGGATGCCCGTGCACAAGTACGCCCCCTACCAGCCGATCGGGCTGGAGGACCGCACCTGGCCCGGCCGTCGGCTCACCCGCGCCCCCCTGTGGGGCAGCGTGGACCTGCGCGACGGCAACCAGGCCCTGCTGGAGCCGATGGACGTCGCCCGCAAGCGCGTCATGTTCGACCTCCTGGTGTCCATGGGGTTCAAGGAGATCGAGGTGGGCTACCCGGCCTCGTCCCAGGACGACTACGACTTCGTGCGGCACCTGATCGAGACGGACTCGATCCCCGACGACGTCATCATCCAGGTCCTCTGCTCCATGCGGACCGACGCCATCGACCGGAGCGTCGACGCGGTGCGCGGAGCCGACAGGGCGGTCCTCCAGTACATCAACCCGACCTCCGTCGCGCAGCGGCGGGTGGTCTTCCACGCCGGCCGCGAGGAAACCCTGGCGCTGGCCCTCAAGGGCACCCGGCACGCCGTGCGCCTCCAGGAGGAGCTGCGCGAGACCGAGCTCTACCTGTCCTACGTGCCGGAGTCGTGGAGCCAGACCGAGCCCGACTTCGGCGTGGAGATCTGCAACGCGGTGCAGGAGTACTGCGCCCCTCGCACCGACCACACCCTCCGGATCGCCCTGCCCGTGACGGTGGAGTGCTTCCCCCCGCACGAGTTGGCGGACCGCATCGAGTACACGTGCCGGCACCTGGCGCACCGCGACCGGACCATCGTCACCCTGCACCCGCACAACGATCGCGGCAGCGCCGTCGCGGCATCCGAACTGGCCATCCTCGCCGGCGTCGACCGGGTCGAGGGCTGCTTGTTCGGCAACGGCGAGCGAACGGGCAACGTGTGCCTGCCCACCCTGGCGATGAACCTGTTCTCCCAGGGCATCGACCCCATGCTCGACCTGCGCGACCTGGACCGCGTCCGCTCCGTGGTCGAGGAGTGCAACCAGCTCCCGGTCCACGCCCGCCACCCCTGGGTGGGGGAGTTCGTCTACACCTCGTTCGCGGGCACGCACCAGGACGCCATCGCCAAGGGCCTCAAGGCCCGCGAGCAGGAGGGTGACCCGGACGCCGTGTGGGACGTGCCCTACCTCGCCGTCGACCCCCGCGACATCGGGCGCAGCTACCAGGCGCTGATCCGCATCAACACCCAATCCGGCAAGGGCGGCATCGCCCACCTGCTGCTCAGCACGCGAGGGCTGACCCTCCCCAGGTCGTTGCAGATCGACTTCGCCCACGTCATGCAGGAGTTCTGCGAGCAGCGGGGTGGCGAAGTCGGCGCGGAGGAGCTGTGGGAGATCTTCTCGGAGCGGTACGTGGCGCCGGGCACGGGGCACGACGTGGGGGCGGCGGGGGCTCTGGGGATCTCCACCGCCGGCTGGACGCCCGGTGACTGGAAGAACCCTGTGTCCCGGGCGTTCACCGCCCAGGAGGTCCCCGGCGCGGTCCAAGGCGTCACCTCGGAGCCGCTCAAGGGGCACGCCGGGTACGCCGCCTTCTGCGAGACCGCCCTGGACGGGCGTCCCCTGTGGGGCGTGGGCATCGACGAGGAGGAGGCGGAAGCGGTGCGGCGGGCCGCGCTGGCCGCCGCCCGACGGGCACTGGGCGAGAAGCGCGCCGCACCGCGCGCCGCGCGGAACGCGGCCGTCAGGGAACCCGTCGCCTGAGCACCCGACGTCCGCTCCCACCACACGCGGAGTCCGCGGCCACTCGCGGACCAGGGGGCAGGCGGTCAAGGTCCGCCCCCGTCCGCGGCACATCGGGCCGGCTCCCGGAGAGACCGGCCCGTCCCGCACCCGGAGAGCACGTCCGGGAACCGGACACCACCCACCAGGATGAAGGAGACAGGTGCCATGCCGCACGGTCGCAGCATTCGCCTCGCGGTGATCCCCGGCGACGGGATCGGTCCGGAGGTGGTGGCGGAAGGGCTGAAGGTCCTGGCCGCCGTGCTCCCCCCGGACGTGAAGCTGGAGACCAGCGAATACGATCTCGGCGCCCGGCGCTGGCACGCCACCGGGGAGGTCCTGCCCGACGCCGAACTGGAGTCGCTCGGGCAGCACGACGCGATCCTGCTCGGCGCCATCGGCGATCCCTCCGTCCCGTCCGGCGTCCTGGAACGGGGACTGCTGCTCAAGCTGCGCTTCGCCTTCGACCACTACGTGAACCTGCGCCCCGGCAAGCTGCACCCGAACGCGGTCGGCCCCCTGGCGGGCAACCCGGCCGTCGACTTCGTCGTGGTCCGGGAGGGCACCGAGGGCCTGTACGCGGGCAACGGCGGCGCGCTGCGCACCGGCACCCCCGCCGAGGTGGCCACCGAGGTGAGCGTCAACACCGCCTACGGGGTGGAGCGGGTGATCCGGTACGCCTTCGAGCTCGCCGAGGTCCGGCCGCGCCGGAAGCTGACGCTGGTGCACAAGGACAACGTGCTCGTGCACGCCGGCAACCTGTGGAGGACCACCTTCGACGCGGTCGCCGACGAGCACCCCGGCATCGCCACCGACTACCTGCACGTCGACGCCGCCACGATCTTCTTCGTCACCCGGCCCGAGCGGTTCGACGTGATCGTCACCGACAACCTCTTCGGCGACATCCTCACCGACCTGGCCGCGGCCGTCACCGGCGGCATCGGCCTCGCGGCCAGCGGCAACCTCAACCCGGCCGGCACCCACCCCTCGATGTTCGAACCGGTCCACGGTTCCGCCCCGGACATCGCGGGCACCGGCGCGGCCGACCCCACCGCGACCGTCCTGTCGGTCGCGCTGCTCCTGCGCCACCTGGGCCACGACCGGGAGGCGGAGCGGATCGAGGCCGCCGTCGCCGCCGACCTCGCCGAGCGCGACCCGGCCGCACCCCGCGGCACCGAGCAGATCGGTGACGCGCTCGCCGCACGCCTGGCGGGCTGAGCCGCCCCGTCGACCGCCGGCCCGGCCCGCACCGGGCGCCCGGGCGCCGCGCCCGGAGCTCCGGCGGTCACGCGCCGGCGCGGTGGACGAGTCACGGGGCACTCGCACCCGACGACCCGTGCGGGAGCCGTCGGCTCGCCGCGGGCACAGCATGAAACCCGGCGCCACCCCGGCTCCGGCGCCACCCATTCGCTCGGAGGGAAGTTCATGGCCAGGACATTGGCGCAGAAGGTCTGGGACGACCACGTCGTCCGGCACGCCGAGGGCGAACCGGACCTGCTCTTCATCGATCTGCACCTGCTGCACGAGGTGACCTGCCCGCAGGCGTTCGACGGGCTCCGCAAGGCCGGTCGGCGCGTCCGGCGCACCGACCTCACCATCGCCACCGAGGACCACAACACCCCCACGACCGACATCGACAAGCCGATCGCCGACCCGGTCTCCCGCATCCAGCTGGAGACGCTGCGGAAGAACTGCGCGGACTTCGGGGTCCGGCTGCACCCGTTGGGCGACGTCGAGCAGGGCATAGTCCACGTGGTGGGGCCGCAGCTGGGGTTGACCCAGCCCGGGATGACCGTGGTGTGCGGCGACAGCCACACCTCCACCCACGGCGCGTTCGGCGCCCTCGCCTTCGGCATCGGCACCAGCCAGGTCGAGCACGTCCTGGCCAGCCAGACGCTGCCGATGCCCCCGTTCCGGACCATGGCCGTCACGGTCGAAGGCGAACTGCCCCCCGGCGTCACGGCGAAGGACCTGATCCTCGCGGTGATCACCGGGATCGGCACCAGCGGCGGCCAGGGCCACGTCATCGAGTACCGCGGCCCGGCCATCGAGAAGCTCTCGATGGAGGCCCGGATGACCGTGTGCAACATGTCGATCGAGGCGGGCGCCCGGGCGGGCATGATCGCCCCGGACGAGACGACCTTCGCCTACCTCAAGGGCCGCCCGCACGCCCCCGAGGGCGCCGACTGGGATGCCGCCGTCACCGACTGGCGCGCCCTGCGCACCGACGACGGGGCGGTCTTCGACCACGAGGTCGTCATCGACGCCTCGACCCTCTCCCCGTTCGTCACCTGGGGCACCAACCCGGGGCAGGGCGCCCCGCTGTCGGGCTCCGTTCCCGACCCGGCGGTCTTCGCCGACCCCGGCGAGAGGTCGGCGGCCGAGAAGGCGCTGGAGTACATGGGCCTGACGGCAGGCCAGCCGCTGCGGGAGATCGCGGTGGACACCGTCTTCCTCGGCTCCTGCACCAACGGCCGGATCGAGGACCTGCGCGCCGCGGCCGCCGTGCTCCGGGGCCGCGCGGTGGCCGACGGGGTGCGGATGCTGGTCGTGCCCGGGTCGGTGCGCGTCGCGCTCCAAGCCGTGGCGGAGGGGCTGGACAAGGTGTTCACCGCCGCCGGCGCCGAGTGGCGCCACGCGGGCTGCTCCATGTGCCTGGGCATGAACCCCGACCAGTTGGCGCCCGGCGAGCGCGCCGCGTCCACCTCCAACCGCAACTTCGAGGGCAGGCAGGGCAAGGGCGGCCGCACCCACCTGGTGTCCCCGCAGGTCGCGGCCACCAGTGCGGTCCTGGGCCACCTGGCCTCGCCCGCCGACCTGCCCGAATCCCCCACGACGGTCGGAGCCTGAGCGCCATGGAACCCTTCACCACGCACACCGGCCGGGTCGTCCCGCTGCGCCGCAGCAACGTCGACACCGACCAGATCATCCCCGCGCACTGGCTGAAGAAGGTCACCCGGGACGGCTTCGAGGACGGGCTCTTCGACGCCTGGCGCAAGGACCCGCGGTTCGTCCTCAACCAGCCCACCCGCCAGGGCGCCACCGTGCTGGTGGCGGGCGCGGACTTCGGCACCGGCTCCTCGCGCGAGCACGCCGTCTGGGCGCTCCAGAACTACGGCTTCAAGGCCGTCATCTCCTCCCGCTTCGCCGACATCTTCCGCGGCAACTCCCTCAAGAACGGTCTGCTGACCGTGGTGCTGCCCCAGGAGACCGTCGAGCGGCTCTGGGAGCTGACCGAGGCCGACCCCGCGGCCGAGGTCACCGTGGACCTGCTCGACCGCCAGGTCCGCGCCGAGGGGATCACGGCGAATTTCGACCTCGACGACAACGCCCGGTGGCGCTTGCTGGAGGGCCTGGACGACATCGACCTGACGCTGGAACACGAGTCCGGCATCGCGGAGTACGAGGCGCGACGCCCTTCGCACAGGCCTCGCACCCTCCTCCGGTGACCGGCGCCGCGCCCGTCACCGGGTGCGGCGCCGGGCGGGGCGGCCCGTCCCGTGCCGGCCCGGCTGTCGGGCACGGCGCGGGGCATCAGGCGCACGGGACCTCGCCCGGCCGCGTGGACCGCCGGGCGATGACGGCGGCCTCGCCCGGCTCACCGGGCCGGTCGACAGGGGTGGGCGCGTTGCGGGAGACCGCGGCGTCCACGACCGCCGTCACCCACGTCCCCTCGTTGCCGAGCTCGGGGCCCTCCCGCAACGCCTGCCGCAGCCGCATCCACAACCCGGACTCCGTCCACGCGGAGAACCGCCGGTGCGCTGTCGCCGGTGACACCTCGAAAACGGATGGCAGGCGGTGCCAGGCGCATCCACTCGTCAGCACGAACACCACGGCCGTGAAGACGGTGCGCTCCTCTAGCGGCACGGTGCCACCACCCTGCGGTCGCGGACCGAATCTGGGGGTCAGGGGTGAGACCAGGTCCCAGAAGGGGTCGGGTACCAAGCGTCGTGCCAGTTTCTTGCCCATAATCCAATCAGCATGGCACGAGCACGGCGCCGGCACGCCGGCTCACTGGTTCGCGGTGGCGGTCCGCAGGTGGATTACGTGCGATCGCTGTCCTGCCACGCTTTTCCGCGAGCGGGCGTGCACCACCGGCACCCCGTGCCTTTCCGCTGCCCCCCGCGCATGCCGGCCGACGCGGTCGCCGCGCGTTTTCAGCACCTCGGAAATCGCGCTGCCGCGACCGCCTCGCACCGGTCGTGGCCGAGGACCGCGCCCGGTCGGCCGCTTCCCGCACGCGGTGGGGGTCCGGTCCCACCCGGCCCTCAGAGCAGGGCAAGCGCTTCATCCCTGTGCCCCGACGCCGCGAGGCGACCGCAGAACACCACCAAGCCCTCGGAGCACTGGGTCGAGTGCAGGCTGCCGATGATCTCGGCGGCCTGCGCGGCGGTCTCGCAGCTCGGGCCGACTTCCCCCAGTCGCAGCTGCGTCGAGGCCACCAGCAGGAGCCGCAGCGCCCGGCGTCGCGCCCGGCCGGCGGGACAGGCCCGGAGGGCTTCGAGCGCCCACCGCGCGGCGGGGGCGGGCCGGTCCAGGTCCCGCAGGCAGCGGGCTTGTTCCTCGGCCAGGTAGGACCGGTCGACGTGCGCGCCCCACTCCGGCTTCTCGTCGGGCTCCACCTGGGCGAGTGCCTCGACCGCCTTCTCGACCGCCCGGTCGGAGGCATCCGCGTCCCCCAGCAGCGCGTGACCGCGAGCTTCGGCCGCGTGGCAGACGGCTTCCGCGGTCCGGGCGCCCCGCCTCCTGGCTCCCTGCTGCGCCACGCGGGCGAGTTGGACGGCTTCGCGAGGGCTGTCCAGCAGGAGCGCCCCGCGGCTCATGCCGGACGCCAGCACGTACGCGCCGATGCCGTGGTCGTCCGCCGCGTGGGACAGGCGCAGGGCCTGGATGTAGTAGCGCTGCGCGAGACCGGGTTGGCCCGTGTCGACCGCCATGTACCCGGCGAGTTCGGTGAGCCGCGCCGCGGTGCCCAGCAGTTGCCGCCCGGTGGCGTCGTCACGGGCGCCCATCAGGAGACCGGAGACCACGTCGTCGAGGTAGTGGACCACGGAGGGGCGGATGGTGCCGCTCCCGAAGCAGTGGTCGAGGTCGGCGAACGCCGCCGCCGTCGCCCGTGCGGCCGTGACGTCCGCCGTGCGAACGGCGAACGGGCCGGGAGAGGCGACGGTCGGGTCCGGATCCGTGATCAGCCAGTCCCGGCTGGGCTGCACGAGCACGGAGGTCGGCAGCCCTTCGCCCGCTGCCGCGACGGTGTGGTTCGCATCCGCGCGCCACAGGGCGCACACCTCCCGCAGGGCCACCTCCAGGACCGGCTCGTACCGCAGGCCCGCGGTCGGCGCGGTACCCGGCTCGGGCGCCATGCCGATCTCGTCGACGGTCACCACGCGGCCCAGCTTCCGGCCCAGTGCCTGGGCGATGATCGCCGGTGCGCGCCCGCGTGGCTGCTGCCCCCTTAGCCAGCGCGACACCGACGTCTTGTCGTAGCGCAGGTTCAGCCCTTCTTCGGCGCCGCACACGTTGACCCGCCGGGCCAGTCCGGTGTTGGAGCACCCCGCTTCGTGCATCACCGCTCGCAGCCGTTCGTTCGCCCCTCGCTTGGCGAGTTGTCGCGCGCCCATGCCATCACGTCTCCTTCTCGTTGGCAGCGGGAACCCCGGTGCCGATCACCGACGTATCGCGACTCGTCCGGCGTGTCCGCCCGCGTGGAAAGCGGTCGCGGCGTCAACGTCGGACTAGGTGGCAGGAGGTGTCGGCGGCGTGCCGTCACGAATTCCGACGGGAGTCGCCGCATGTGGCTGGTGCGGTTTTGCGCGAAGATCGCAGATGGTGCTTCGAGCTGCCTCGGGGTCGGACAGCGGGTGAGGTCGCCGTCGAAACGTCACTGCGGGCGAGTCGGTGCTCGACGTGCCCCGAGGTGAACAAGGCGACTGTGCGAGGCGCCCGGTTATGCGTGGCTCCCCTTTCATTTGTTCGACTGCGTCCGGAGTAGGCGTCAAGCGTGAGATGCGAACAACGGGTAAGTCATGCTAGGTGCCAGGAAGGGGGGTGTGGGTATAAGCCGATGGGGTGAACGTGAGTCGTTTCGACACTGTGCGTGAATACACTGCTACTCGGACTCGACGAGGAGTGCGCTGGGCCGTCGGGGGGTCGGTCTGCCCGGGAGCACGAACGGGCCGTGCGAGTGGGAATATCGCAGCCGATCCCGGTGTCGTGACCGCACTTGGCGCCAATCCCGGCTCGCAGGGCCTGTTCGACGGCCGGCCTTCCCGGACCCGCCGGACGTCGCGAGGACCTCCCCGGAACCGAGGCGCGCCGCAGGGTCGGTGGAACTGCGAAGCCGGCCGGGTGCGCCGGCGTCACCTCGATACGCCCGTCCATTCACAACCGGAGAGGCGCGCGAACCACCCGCGCCCCTTCGTTCACTCCACGCCCCCCGGTGGCGACCCCGCGAGCAGGCGCACACCGAGTGGTGCGCAAGCCCCGACAACCGCCCGTCGCACGACCTGCGCCCCGCGACGCCGACATCGTCCCGGTCTTCTCCCCGGGGCGGAATGCTCTCGGCTTTCGACCGGGAATCACGAAGAAGGTGAGGGGGCTTCACGACGAGCCCTGGCTCGTGCCGGCCTGTGCCGTCCTGTGCTTGTCGAAATGCCGTCCGCGTGGGGTTCCGGAAGTCGGCCACATCCCCTGACCTGCCCCGCGGGTCGCCGGCTCCCGATGGCCGTGTTTTTATCGCGAGGATTGCGTTGCCGCCGGCGGGGGGTTATGTCGGCTCCATTGGTGTTCGTTGATGATGGGCAGTCGGTTGGTGGCTTCGCGTCGGATGGCGCCGACGAATCGTTCGGCGTCGCAGTTGGCTCGTGGGCACCGTGGTGGGATCCCCACGACCTTGATGCCGGCGTCGGCGAGGACCGCGTCGAATGAGGTGGTGGACTGGCCGGCGTTCTCCCGTGCCATCCGTTCGGTCAACGCCACGATGGTGTCGTCGACCAGTGGGCGGCCGGTGCGGTGGGTCCACTTCTTCGCGGGCGGGGGTTGGTGCGGCGCAGCGCGGCGACTTCGCGCCGCAGCACCAGCGGCTCCACGTCCTTGGCCGCCGATGACCGGCCGAGCGGGACCAACCAGCCGACGACCCCGTCGACGACCACCTCCCGCCGGGATGGCGACTGCGACGCCCGGCCCCCATCACGTTGGAACACCTCGCCACCCACCCGACAGGCGTCGCCCGTGTTCCAGCGCCGAGCAGCGCCCACCGCGATGCCGGCGACGACCGCGCCCCTGGTCGCGACCCCCGCCGAATCGACCCCCGGTTGGTCCCGGCCCTCGACCGCGAAGTCGTGTTCACCGTCGAGGGCACGAGGACCTGCGGCACGCTCCACGTCCCGGCCCACCGCCGGGGACAACGGCTGCCCGCCGCGCTCCTGCTGCCCGGCAGCGGCCCCACGCCCTGCTCGGTCACGTCGATCCCCACGACCGGCCGGATCGGCTCGACCACCGCCGGCCGTGCCCACAGCGGGCCACCGATCACCATGCGGCGTGGTTCACGCGTAGCGGGTGTCGGGGTGAGGCTGTTCCCGTGGTCGATCGGGGACGTCCGGCCGAGGTGGGGGCGTCGGGTGCGGTCGCGGAGCGCCCAGCCGGACACCGCAGGTGGTGCTGGCTGTACCGGAACCGTGCAGTGCGGGGGATCGCTCGGGCGTCGGGATGGCGGGGAAGCTGTGCCCGCAAGCCCGAACCGTCCATCTTGGAGAGTGCGCCTCGGCAGGTTCGAGTCATGTGGCCGGAGGCCGCACGGGCGCCGCGCGTCGGCGTCGTGGTCTGGTCGCGACGACGGTGGACCCACCCACCGGACGGTGAGACTTCACCGGAGAGCCGCCATGCGCGATCCCCCCCGCGGGGGGAGTGAAATGCCGACACAGTGGAGGAAATGCTGTCATGACCACCGAATCCGTCAACGAGTGGCCCGAAAACCAGTTCGCGTTCTGGGCGGAGCAGGCCCGCCGGCTGACCTGGGACCGCGAATGGGACGAGGTCCTGGACGACACCGGGTACCCGCTGTGCCGGTGGTTCACCGGTGGCGCGCTCAACGCGGCGCACAACTGCCTGGACGTGCACGTCGAGGAGGGCCGGGGCGACCGCCCGGCGCTGATCTTCGACAGCCCGCAGACCGGGGTGAAGGAGACGTACAGCTACCGTCGGCTCCACGGGGAAGTGGTCCGCTTCGCCGGGGCGCTCGCCGACCTGGGGCTGCGGGAGGGCGACACGGTCCTGCTCTTCCTGCCCGCCGCGCCGCAGACCGTGATCGCCATGCTGGCCTGCGCCCGGTTGGGGCTCATCCACTCCGTTGTGGTCACGTCGGTGCCCGCGTCGGTGCTCCGTGATCGCATCGACGACGCCCGACCGGCCGTCGTCCTCACGGCGTCGGGCGGATTCGACGGACCTCAGGCTGTCAGCTACCAGCCCGTGGTCGAGGCCGCGCTCGACCAATCGCTCCACGCGCCGTCGGCGTGCGTGGTGCTGCAACGCCCCGATGCCGGGCGGTGGCACCTGCGCGAGGGGCGCGACCTGGACTGGGACGAACTGGTCGGGGCGTGCACCCCGAGCCCGCGGGCCCTGCCCGTCCCCGCCGGGCACCCGCTCTACATCCTCTACACCTCCGGCTCCACCGCGAAGCCCAAGGCGATCACCCGTGACACGGGTGGCTACCTCACCGCCTTGCGCTGGGCGGTGGAGAACGTGTTCGGGGTGGGCCGGGACGACGTGTTCTGGACCGACTCCCACCCCGGCTGGGTGATGGGCCACTCCTTCGGCGTCTACGGTGCGCTGGTCACCGGGTGCACCACGGTGTTGTACGAGGGATCGCCCGTCGACACGCCCGACTCCGGGGCGTTCTCCAGGGTGATCACCGAGCACGGGGTGAACGTCCTGTTCACCACTCCCATGACCGTGCGCCGAATCCGCCGCGAGACCCGCGCGGGAACGACCTTGCCCGAAGGGCACCACCTGCGGGCGGTGTTCCTGGCGAGTGAACGCGTCGAACCCGATCTCATGGCCTGGACGGAGGAGTACTTCGCCTGCCCGGTCATCGACAACTGGTGGCAGACCGAAACCGGCTGGCCGATCGCGTCCAACTGCCTCGGCCCCGGGTTGTCGGCCGTCAAACCCGGCTCGGTCGCCACCCCGCTGCCGGGTTACCACGTGGAGGTCCTCGACGAGGACGGCAACTCCCTGCCGCCGGGCGCCCCCGGCCACATCGCCATCCGGCTCCCGCTGCCCCCGGGCTGCCTGAGCACCATCTGGGGTGACGACGAGCGCTTCGTCGCCACCTACCTCACGAGGTTCCCCGGCTACTACGACACCTCCGATGCCGGCCACCTCGACGAGGACGGCTACCTGTGGGTGGCGGGGCGCACGGACGACATCATCAACGTCGGTGGTGACAGCCTGTCGGGACTCGACGTCGAGCACGCCATCGTCGCGCACGTCGCCGTCGAGCGCTGCGCGGTGGTCGCCGCGCCGGACGAGTTCTTCACCCAGGTGCCCGTCGCCTTCGTGATCGTCAAAGCCGGTGTGGCGCAGGACCTCGACGTGCTCGCCGGGCAGCTGCGCGACCTGGTCGACACCGGAGTCGGCGCGTGGAGCCGGTTGCGCCGGTTCGTGTTCGTGCGCGGACTTCCGCACACGGCGTCGAAGAAGATCAAGCGATCAGAACTGCGCGCGTGGCTGTCCGACCCGTCGTCGGTGGAGGAGGGCCTCGTCGTCGAGGCGGACGTCTCGTTGCCGACCGCGGGCGATCCGCTCGTCCAGGCCTGATCTCCGGGCGGGATGCCCGGGGTCACGTGAGGCGCAGCGTGCTCGCGGCGTGGTCGAGCCACGCGGCCAGGAACCTCTGCCGCGGGACGCCCCAGGGTGTGGCCGATGAGCACGTCCAGGATCGGGTAATAGGTCAGCGAGGCGAGGAGCACGGCCGCCGGGTACGCGAGCGACCGCCGCGCGGTCACCGCGACCCGGTCGCCCGCCCCGACGCCGCGGGCCGCCGCGCGACCGCCTCGGACCACTCGTCCAGCTCGCGGTAGGTGATCCGGGCGCCGGGCGTCGACACGGCGGGCGCGCCGGGCCCGGCCCGCGCCCTGGCGCGGACGAGTTCGGGCAGCGTCGCGTTCACCGCCACCCCCGCGCGCCGTCGGCTCGGAGCGGGCGCCGGTCGGACGCCCCCGCCCACTCCCGCAGGACCGAGACGAACGCCGCCGGCAGCGCCTCGGCCTGCTCCTCGGCGACCGTGTCCTTCTTGTAGGTCGTCGACACCGGATGAGGTGGAGGTGGTCCAGGTGGCGCCGTCGAAGCGGTCGCAGACGTGCGCGACGTGACCGGATGCGCCCGAACCGCCGGAGTTCGCGGCCCACCAGGCGATTGCGCCGACCGCGGGTGTCGAATTCACCGGGCACGCCGTGCTGCGCGGCGCGAGACCCCCATCGGTGGGCCGTGCCGCGGCCTTGGAGGTATCCGGCGTCGGCGCCGTTGCGCATGAGCCGGTAGGCGGCGTGGTCCGTGCAGAGGAACCGCGGGAGTGCTCGGGCTCGTCGTGCTCCCCGCAGGCCCTGCCGGTGCCCGGCCCGCCGTCAGTCCCGCGGCGCCAGGTAGCCGCGGGAGAACGCGGCGGCCACGGCGGCCGCCCGGTCGTTGACGCCCAGCTTCGCGTACACGTGCAGCAGGTGAGTCTTGACCGTCGTCTCGCTGATGAACAGCCGCTTCGCCGCCTCGCGGTTCGTCGAGCCCCGGGCGATCAGCTCCAGCACCTCCAGCTCGCGCTGCGACAGCGGCGCCGGGGCCGGTCTGCGCACCTGCCCCACGAGCCGGGTCGCGACGGTGGGGGAGAGCACCGCCTGTCCCCGTGCCGCCGCCTCCACCGCGCGGACGAGCTCCTCCCTCGGCGCGTCCTTGAGCAGGTAGCCGGTGGCGCCGGCTTCGATGGCCGGCAGCACGTGGCTGTCCGTGTCGTACGTGGTGAGCACCAGCACCCGTGACGGCACGCCGCGCTTCGCCAACTCCCTGATGGCGGCGACCCCGTCGGTCCCGGGCATCCTCAGGTCCATGAGGATCACGTCGGGGCGGAGCCGCTCCCCGGCCGCGACCGCCTCCGCGCCGTCACCGGCTTCGCCGAGCACCTCGAAGCGCGGATCGGCGCCGAACATGCCCCGCAGCCCGTCCCGCACCACCGGGTGGTCGTCGACGATCAGCAGCGAGATCAACCCTCACCCCCGGCGGGGATCGCCGGCACCGTCACCGTGATCGCGGTGCCGCCACCCGGCTCGGACTCGACGTCCAGCCGCCCCGCGAGGCGCCGCACCCGCTGCCGCATGCCGGCGAGCCCGAAGCCCCCGTCCGGGGAACCGCCGGCGCGCTTGGCGTCGACCAGGAAGCCCACCCCGTCGTCCAGCACGTCGAGCGTCACCAGGTCCTCCATGTACGACAGGGTCAACGCGACCCGGTCGGCCCGTGCGTGCTTGGCCACGTTGGCGAGCGCCTCCTGCGCGGTCCGCAGCAGCGCCACCTCCACGTCGGTGCGCATCGGCCGGGCGTCACCGGTCGTGGTCAGCACCGCCTCGACCCGGTTCACCTCCGACCAGCGCCTGGCCACGTCGCCGATCGCGTCCGGCAGGCGGGACTCCGCCAGCGCGGACGGTCCCACCGCGCGCACCGTCCGGCGGGCCTCGACGAGGCTCTCGCGGGCCAGGTCCATCGCGTTCGCCACGTGCCGGCGCGCCGTCGCCGGGTGGTCCGACGCCTGCTCGGCGGCCTGGAGCTGGGTGAGGATGCCGGCCAGGCCCTGGGCGAGGGTGTCGTGGATCTCCCCCGCCATCCGCTGCCGCTCGTCGAGCACGCCGGCCTCGCGGGCCTGCACCAGCAGTTGGGCGTGCAGGCCCGCGTTCTCCGCCAGCGCGGCCTCCAGGTCGGCGTTGGCCCTGTGCAACTCGACCAGCGCCCGCTTCTGCCGGTCGTTGCGCCGGGCGGACATCACGTCGGCGTAGAAGGCCGCCATGGCCAGCACGGTGGTGATCGCGCTGACGGCGGGCCACTTCCACCACTCCTTGGCGGTGATGCCGGCCGACCCTCCCACGTAGGAGACCGCCGTGACCGCGGACGTGACGGCCACGCCGACGTACCGCCACCGTCCCTTCAGGTACTGGAACGCGTGCACGTAGCCGATGAAGGCGAAGAAGCCGAACCAGGGCGTGAGCAGCACCAGGCAGGCGGTCATCGCCACGAGCCCCGCGTAGTACAGGCCCATCAGCGGGCCGTCGCGGTGCGACTCCGGGTGGAGCGTGTGGAACCACAGCACCCACGCGGTGAGCGCGGTCGAGAGGCCGAGCGCCGCGGGGAGGTGCACCTGCGCGCCCCAGAGCGGCTGCAACAGGGTGAACAGGACGCTGACCGCCAGCAGCGGGTACGGGAGCACCTCCAGGACCGCGGTCTCCTTGCGCTCCCAGCGGTCGAACTCCTCGCGCAACTCGGCCTCGACGCCCACGACCTACTCCCAGCGGAAGTACCGCGCGGCCGGAACCCCGGCCAGGACCGCCCACCCCAGCACCACGGCCAGGTGCAGCGGCTGCGGCCAGTGACCGGCCGTGGCGTCCTGCAATGATTGCACGCCCGCGCCCAGCGGGGTGACATCACTGATCGCGCGCAGGACGTCGGGCATGCCGGCGCGCGGCAACCAGAGGCCGGCGAAGAACACGAGCGGGAAGAACACCAGCGTCCCGATCGCGCCGGCGCTCTTGCCGGTCGACGCCAGGGACGCGACGAGCAGGCCGATCGTGAACACCGACAGCGCCGTCGGCAGGTAGCCGGCCAGGTAGGCGGGCAGGTGCCGGGGCAGGCTCACGTCGAACGCCAGCCGACCGATGGCGAGCACGACCAGCGCGGTCGCCGCGGACAGGACCAGGGCCATCAGCAGTTGCGCGCCGAGCATGGTCCTCGGCTCGACCGGTGTGGTCCGCATCCGCCGCAGCACGCCCTTCTCCCGGTAGGTGGCGAACAGCTGGGGCAGGCAGTTGAGCGCGAACATGGCCAGGCCCAACGCGACGGTGATCGGCACGTACAGGTCGATCGCCCGCAGGCCGACGGCGTCGTCGGAGGGTTCGCGCATCGCGGGGATGGCGCCGAAGACGACCAGCAGGAGCGGCGGGAAGGCGAGCGTGAAGAACACGAGCACCGGCTCGCGGAAGAACAGCCTGGTCTCGGTGGCGGTGAGTCGGTACAGGGCGGGCACGGCGGTCTCCTCAGGGGTTGGCGGGGCGGCCGGTCAGCGCGACGAACGCGTCGTCCAGCGAGGTCTGCTCGACCCGCAGCTCGGCCGCGGTGATCCGGTGGCGGGCCAGCACGGCGGTCACCGCGACCAGCAGGTCCCCCGTGCCGGTCACGACCAGCCGGTCACCGGCCTGCTGGACGGAGGTGACCTCGGGCAGCGCCGTCAGCGTGGCGTGGTCCAGCGGCGCGGACGGCCGGAAGCGGACGCGCTGCCGGTCACCGATCCGCGAGACCAGCCCGGCCGGGGAGTCGAGGGCGACGACCCGGCCGGAGTTGATCACGGCCAGCCGGTCGCAGAGCCGTTCCGCCTCTTCCATGAAGTGCGTGACCAGCAAGATCGTCACACCGCGGTCGCGGACGCCCGCGATGAGGTCCCACGCGTCGCGTCGGGCCCGGGGGTCGAGGCCGGTGGTCAGCTCGTCGAGCACCGCCACCCGCGGGTCGCCGATCAGCGCGAGCGCGATCGACAGCCGCTGCTTCTGCCCGCCGGACAGCCGCCGGAACTGCGTGTCGAGCCTGTCGGTCAGGCGCAGGACCTCGACCAGCTCCCGCCAGTCGGCCGGCCGGCGGTAGAAGGAGCTGTAGAGCTCCAGCGCTTCGCGGACCTTGAGCTTGTCGGGCAGCTCGCTCTCCTGGAGCTGCGCGCCGAGCAGCTGCCGCAGCTCGCCGGTGTCGCGTCGCGGGTCGAGGCCGCAGACGCGGATGGTCCCGCCGTCCGGGGCGCGCAACCCCTCGACGCACTCGACGGTCGTGGTCTTGCCGGCCCCGTTGGGGCCCAGGATGCCGAAGATCTCGCCCTGCTCGACGGCGAAGCCGACCCCGTCCACCGCGGTGTGGTCGCCGTAGCGCTTGACGAGGCCGTGTACCTCGATGATCGCCATGCGGAAAGCCTGCCGACCGCGGGGGCGCGCCGGATCGACCACGCGGGCGGGGATCACCGCGGACGCGGTAGACCCCCTCCATCCTCCGAACGGAGGATGGAGGGCGGGGCGGTGACGTGCTCGCGGCCCGGTTCGGCGGGCGGCGTGAAGGGGAGGAGCGGGAACCCTTCGACCACCGAACTCCCGGGCGTCGTGGCCGCGGGTGGTGGTCGCGCGGCTTCGCCGCGTTGTCCGACACCGTCCGCGCCGCTTCGGCGGCCGTGCGCAACCGGTCCGCCAACCCCCCGCTCGACCGGCCGACGCGCCGATCTCACCGGTCACCGCCTCGTACCCGGTCGCTCCCCCTCCGGTGACGTGGAGATCGGGCCGAGCTGCTGCGCCCGGGGCGACGCCCCGGGCCGACTCGTGCGGTGAGCGGGTGCCGGCGTCAACTGGCGGATCTTGCGGAGGACCGCGTCAGCCGCGCCCGCAGCGCGCGTCGATGACGGCCTGCGCGTCGCCCGGCAGCGTCGTCGGGTCGTCGAAGAAGCGGCGGGATTGGCAGATCCGGACGAGGCCGTCCCACACCTCGCGGTACAGGAGGAGGTCCGCTTGCAGGTTCTCCGCCTGGCGCGGGGTGAGGGGGAACTTGTAGTTGCCGTCCCAGTGGCCCTGTCCCACGTCGAGGTCGAGCAGGTGCGCCGTTCCGCGCCGGATGATCCCGGGTGCCCAGTTCCAGTCGGGGCCCTGGGGCCGGAAGACCTCTTCGTCGTCGTCGGAGAGCCGGAGGAAGACCGCCCGGTCGCCGGTCACCCCGTCCACGAGGGCCGAGGCCAGGGTGATCCACACGATCGTGTCGTCTTGAACGCCCAGGTGGGTGGCCGTCCAGCGGTTCGCGGGAGGCGCGGAGGGGAAGTCCCACGCCACCGTTCGCGCGGTGTCGGGGTCGTAGCGCGCGACCGAGGGCTTGAGCGGGCGGATCTCGTGGGCGCCGCCCAGCACGTCGATCACCGTTCGGGCTTCGGCGCTGTCGACCGGTTTGCCCAGCGCGGTGGTGAAGGTCTCGCGCGGGGTCGCCGGGAGCGGTCGCTCCGCCTTGGTGCGCTTCGACTTGGTCATGACCAGTGCCCGAGTTCGGCGTCGACGCGGGGGTCCGTGCGCACCCACACCTCGCCGGTGGCGGCTGCCGGCGGGGTGTCGACGCGTTCGAGCCCGAGTGCCTCGACCACCCTCAGGGCCTCGTCCCGGGCTTCGCCCGCCTCCTCGACCGTGCAGCTGTCGAACAGGACGTAGTGCACGTCCCAGCGGTCGTTGTAGCCGGAGTCGGCCCAGGTCCGGCAGAAGCGGTCCACCGCCTCCGGGTCCAGGGGCGCGGTCGGGGGCTGCTCCCGGCCGGCCGCGGCGAAACCCCGCGCGACGTCCTCGGCGCTCCACCACCGGGCTGCCTCGGCCACCGCGGCGGGCGTGAAGTCCTCCGGCGCGAGGAAGACCTCCAGCAGCCGGTTGAGGCCGGTGGCCTCGATGCCCGACCGGGTCGCCTGCAAGCGGGACACCAGGCCGTCGGACGGGGCGCAGGGGCCGGAGAAGGTGAAGACGCCGGTGGCGGCTGCCGGGGCGCCGTCGGGGTGCGCGGGGGTCGTGCCTGCTCGCGGCACGTGCTTCACCAGGTCGAGGAGGTCCGTCGGCACACCGTCGTACAGCGCTGCCCGCGCGTGGGCGTCGTCGGGGGCGTTGAGCGCGCTGGTGTGGTCGAACGTCAGCACCAGGCCGCGGCCCTCGGCGGTGAACCAGGCGTCGACGGTGTCGCCGTCGCCGTTGCCGAAGCCGAAGTGCGTGACCCCGGCGACCGTGGTGGGCTCGCGTCCGTCCACGTGGGTCAGGACCCGCAGTCGACGGCGCAGCTCGCGCGGGTGGGTTCGTCGCAGCACGGACCCGTCGAACTCGCGCCGGAGTGCTTCTCCGTGCGCTTCACGGCTCTGGTGGGCGTCACGCGCGCCCTGTTGGCGGAGGTGGGCCGCTCGTGCCCGCACGAAGTCGGCGGCGTCCGCCAACCAGGGGCCGTGGTGGTCGAGAGCGGTGAAGCCACCGCTGACGAAGTGGGCCGCCTGGGTCCGGTAGTCGTCGTGGTCGGTGACGACGCGGTACTCCTTGCGCGAGTCCTGCCACCCCTTCACCCGGCAGATGGCCCCGACCTCGAACATGAGCAGCAGCGCCTCTTCGTTCTCCTCGTCCTCGATGCCGAACGACGTGTTGTCGACATCACGGCGGCGGGCGATGAACTCGAAGAACGCGTCGACGGCGGAGCGGGCGCCACCCGGGAGCCATTCCTGCTCGTCGTCCTTGTCGTCGCTGAAAGTGAGCGGTCTCATCGCCATCCTCGGTGCGTCGGGCTGCGGGTTCTCCCGGAACGTCGCGTGCGACGCCCAGTCCACCACGAGACCCCGACACACCCGGTACCGCGGTGGAGCGCCACGTCGTGACGCGGCGCCGCCGACGCCTGCCGACGGGCGTGCGTTGACGAGCAGCACGGCGGCGCCGGCGGGCGGGACAACACCGGCCTGGTCGCCGCGGTTCGTGCCACGGGGCGCCCGCGGCTCCGGTCCGGTCCGCTGACGCGGTGGCGGCGGAGGCACGCTGAGCGCGGCCTTCGGCAGGACGCGGGTTCAGGCCTCTTCGTCCGGGTAGAGGAAGAGGTGCAGCAGACCCGGGTCGGGCGCGCCGATCGCCTTGGTCCACCGCCGGCCGTCCCACCCGCACACGACGTTGATCGGGTCGAACCCGGCCTCGGTCGAGAACGCGCCGGGGTGCCGCGTGCGCACGAGGTCGGTCCACCACCCGGGGACCGCGGCGAGCAGGTCGGTCTCGTCGCTCGCGCCGAACCAGCGCACCGCGGCGCCGAAGAAGGTCTCGGTGTCCTCGACGTCGAAGCCGACCAGCAGCGCGCGGTCCGCGTCGACGCGGTGCAGCTGGAACCAGTCGCCGCCGCCCGCGACGTGCCGCCCGTCGCGTTCGTCCAGCAGTTCCGCGCCGGCGAGCAGGTCGGCCAGCTCGTCCGGGGGCGGCAGCTCCACCACCGGGCGCCCGTCCGCCAGCGGCAGCGGGCCGTCGACCGGTCCCAGCAGGTAGCCGCGGACCACCGTGGCGGCCGGCGGCACCGGGCGCGGGGGGAGGCTGATCGCGAACAGCCACGACTTCGCCTCCCGCAGGTACGCGAACCGGGGGAACACCTCGTCGTCGGGACCGTCCAGGAACGGCTGCTCGAACGGCAGGGGCTCGCCGCGGGCGGACCCGCGCACGGCTCCGCGCGTGGCCCCGGGACCGATCTCGACGAACCGCTCGACCCCGGTGACGCGATCGACGTGGATGAGCGTCGCCCGCTCGTCGTCGACCAGCTCGGCCCGCACCGGCCGGTCCGCGCCGACGTGCCGGTTCGACCGCCGGTCCTCGACGTTCGACGGCACCATGCACACCACCGTGTCGCCGAACTCGCCCAGCCACACCTCCGCGGACTCCGGGTGGGACTTCTCGAACAGCGGGCACGCGCACGTGTGGTCGTACACCCGGCCGGGGAAGAGCTGCTCGGCGATGGCCCACCCGGACCGGGTCCGCGCCGCGGCCGCCGCGAGCGGGTCGTCGGGGCCGGGTCGCAGGTAGGCCTCCCGCATCGCCACGGGCGCGCGTTGTGATCCGAAGCTGCGGTAAGCCACCATGGTCGGGCATTGTGCCCGCGCGGCCCTCGACCAGGTGGCGGCGCCGGGATTTTTCCTCCGACTTCCCGATGTCGTGGGCGATCGCGTGCGGACCCCGGGTGCCCGACCGGCGCGCGTCAGCGGCGGTCGGTGGCCAGGACGACGAGGAACTGGCCGCCGCCCGCCTGGACGTCGGCGGTCACCGGCAGCCCCGGGACCAGTCGGGAGAACCGGTCGACCAGCCACTCGGCCGACGCCCGGGCGTCCTGCCTGGTCGGGCAGCGGGCCACCACCTCGCGGCCGCCCTTGCGCTCCAGCCGGTCGGCGACGGTGACCAGCGGCGCGGGGTCGGCCACGTGCAGGTGGTCCGGCCAGGCGATGACCACCTTGACCGCGCCCTTGCGGGTGTTGCACCCCCGGTGCGCGAGCCGCTCGGCGACCTTGGCCTTCCGGTCGGCGGTCCGGCTGTCCACGCTGGGGCCCCTCGGGTCGTTCACCGACATGTCGGGGTCGACCGGTTCGTCGCACACCCAGCACCGCCAGCCATCGCGCTCGGCCACGTCATCGAGGAGGCTCATCCGAGCAAACTAGCCTGCCCGGACGCCACCCCGCGCACCGCACGGGCGGTGGGACCCGGATCTGGGTGTTCCCTGTGAATGCGCCGCCCTGAGCGGGGGGCGGGGGCGGGATCCTGCGGGTTCTCCCAGGAACTCCCGGGGATCGGTCAGGTCGGCTCTCCAGGCTCGGGCCCATGACGATGATCGAGGTGCGGGGGCTGACCAAGAGGTACGGGCTCGACACCGTGGTGGACGACCTGTCGTTCACCGTCGAGGCCGGGCGGGTGACCGGGTTCCTCGGGCCGAACGGCGCGGGCAAGTCCACGACCATGAGGGTGATCCTCGGGTTGGCCGCGCCCACCCGGGGGTCGGTCACGATCGGCGGGCGGCGTTACCGGGACCTCCCCGTGCCGTTGGCCGAGGTGGGGGCCCTGCTCGACGCGGGCGCGGTGCACGGTGGGCGGAAGGCTCGTGACCACCTGCTGGCGCTGGCCGTCGGCAACGGGTTGTCCCGGCGTCGGGTGGACGAGGTGCTCGCGCGGACCGGGCTCGACGGGGTGGCGCACAAGCGGGCGGGTGGGTTCTCGCTCGGCATGAGGCAGCGGTTGGGCATCGCGGCGGCCCTGCTCGGCGACCCGCGGGTGCTGATCTTCGACGAGCCGGTGAACGGGCTCGACCCCGAGGGCATCCGCTGGATCCGCGACTTCATGCGCTCCCTGGCCCGCGAGGGTCGCGCGGTGCTGGTGTCCAGCCACCTCATGGGCGAGATGGCGCGGACCGCCGATCACCTGGTCGTGATCGGTCGGGGCCGGCTCATCGCGGACACGAGCACGGCCGAGTTCCTGCGCGGCCGCGGCGAGGGCTCGGTGCTCGTCCGCACGCCCGAAACCGCCGCGTTCGCGCTCCGGCTGACCGCGGCCGGCGCCACCGTGCGGGAGGGGCCCGACTCGTCGCTGGTGGTCTCCGGGTTGACCGGGGAGGAGATCGGGCGGCTCGCCGCCTACCACGGCGCCGTGCTCGGCGAACTCACCCCGCAGCGGCCCTCGCTGGAGGACGCCTTCATGGAGCTGACCAGGGACAGCGTGGAGTACCAGGGGGTGACCGCGTGAGCCGGCCCGCGCACCGGGCGCGGTTCGGCCACGCGCTGCACGCCGAGTGGGTCAAGCTGCGCAGCCTGCGCTCCACCTGGCACACGCTCGCCTGCCTGTTCGCGGTCGGGCTCGGCATCACGTCCCTCGCGACGGGGCGGGCGGGCGAGGAGTACGCGAGCGCTCCGGCCGCCGAACGGCTCGCGTGGGACCCGACCGGGCGCAGCCTGACCGCCTACCTCGTGGCGCAGCTGGTCATCGGCGTGCTCGGCACGCTGGTCGTCACCTCCGAGCACGCGACCGGGCTGGTGCGGACGTCGCTGGCGGTGACCCCTCGCCGGCACCGGCTGCTCGCGGCCAAGGTGGTGGTGGCCGCCGCCGTCGCCGTGGTGGCGGGGCAGGCGCTGATGTTCGCCGGCTTCCTCCTCGGCCAGGCCCTCCTCGCCGCCCAGGACGTGCCGCACGCGGCGCTCGACGACCCCGGCGTGCTGTCCGCCGTCGTGGGCGGTGGGCTCTACCTCGCGGCGATCGCGCTGCTCGCGATCGGCCTCGGCACGATCCTGCGCGCCACGGCGGGCGCGCTCACCGCGCTGGTGGGCATCGTGTTCCTGGTGCCGGCCCTGGCGGGCCTGTTCCCCTCGTGGTCCCGGGGCCTGCTCGACTTCTGGCCGACGCGGGGCGCGGCCGCGGTGTTCGCGACGGCGCCGAACCCCGCCTACCCGCACCCCTGGCTGAACCTGGGCGGGATGTGCCTCGGCGTGGCCGCCGTGCTGGCCGCCGCGTTCGTCGTCTTCCACCGGCGTGACGCGTGACGGCGGCGTGGCGGGGCGCGGCGGCGGCGGTCGCGGCGCTGGCGGCCATGGCGGGAGTCGCCGCGGTCGGGCTGCTGCTCCTCGACGCCGGCCGGTTCGGCGGGTTCGGCCGGGTGACGGCGGCCGTGGTCGCGATGGCGCTGGGCGGTTCGGCGGAGTTCGGCGCGGTCCCGGCGGGTGGCGCGCCGTTCGCCGTGCGGGGCGGCCTCGACCTGGTGCCGTCGGGGGTCGCGTTGACCGGCGCGGTGGTGCTGGGGTGGTTGCTGTTGCGCCGCCGGGACGGGTTGCCGGTCCGTTGCGCGGCGGCGGCCGCGGTCTTCCCGGTCGGCGCGGTGGCCGTCGCGGTGGCCGCCCGGGGCGCGGTGACGCTGCCCGGTGACGCGGCGGGCGGGGTGCCCGGGGTCTGCGGGCTGCCCGCGGTGGGGCCCTTCGGGCGCGGCGGACCCCTCGGTCGCGTCGGGTCCGCGGACCAGCTCGGCGTCGGGTTCTCCGTGCCCGTCTGGCCGGTGGCGGTCGGGTCGGTGGTCTGGGTGTTGGTGGTCGTGGGGGTGTGCCTGCTGGTCGCGCGGCGCCGGATCGCGGCGCGCGGCGCGCTGTGGGCGGCGGGCGGGCTCACCGCCGCGTGCCTGCTCGTCGCGTGGGCGCTGGGCGGTCCGGCGGTGGCGGGCGGCGCCCTGCTCCTGCTGCCGTCGGCCGTGTTCGGCGTGCTGTCGCCCGGGCTGGGCGTGCCGTGGTCGGTCGGGGCGGGCGGCGCGCTCGCGTGCGTCCTCGACGGTGTCGCGCCACCCGCGCCGGGCGGGCCGCCGACGTGGGTGGCGGTCGCCGTGCTGACGGCCCTCGGCGTCGTCGTCGCCCTGGCCGGCGGTCGGGGTGGGCTGCCGCGCCGGGTCGCGTGGCACGGCGCGGTGGCGGGTGTGGCGCTGGGCGTGCTCGCGTGGCTGTCGCGGGCGTCGGTGCGGCTGGGCGTCGAGGCGTTCGGGTTCTCGTTCCCGGTGTTCGACGCGTGGGCGGCGGCGGACCCGTTGACCGCGGTGGGGCTGGGCGCCGCGGGCGGCGTCGTGGGCAGCGTGCTCGTCGAGGGGTTCCTCAGGGTGGCGCCCGTATCGTGGCCGCCGTGGAGGGACCGGGTGGGGTGACGACGCTGCTGGTGGTGGACGACGAGGCCACCGTGCGCGAGCTGCTGTCCGCGACGCTGCGCTTCGCCGGGTTCCGGGTGACGTCCGCGGCGACCGGCGCCGAGGCGGTCGCCGCGGCCACCGCGGAACCGCCCGACCTCGTGCTGCTCGACGTGATGCTGCCCGACGTGGACGGGTTCGAGGTGGTCCGGCGGCTGCGCGAGCAGCGCGCGGAGGGCCGCCACGGGCCCGTCCCCGTCCTGTTCCTCACCGCCCGGGACCGGCAGGCCGACAAGGTCACCGGCCTGTCCCTGGGCGCCGACGACTACGTGACCAAGCCGTTCGACCTGGAGGAGCTGATCGCCCGGATCCGCGCGATCCTGCGCCGCACCTCGGGCCGGCGGGAGGGCGTGCTGACCGTGGGCGCGCTCGCGCTCGACGCCGAAGGGCACCGGGTGACCCGGGCCGGGCTGCCCGTCCGCGTCTCGCCCACCGAGTTCCGGCTGCTGCGCTACCTGATGGAGAACGCCGGGCGCGTGGTGTCCAAGGCCCAGATCCTCGACCGGGTGTGGCGCTACGACTTCGGCGGCGACGCGGGCATCGTGGACACCTACATCTCGTACCTGCGGCGCAAGGTCGACGCCGAGGAGCCCAAGCTGATCCACACCGTGCACGGCGTCGGGTACGTGATGCGGGAACCCGCGGGGTGAGGCGCGTGCTGGGCCGGCTCTCCCTGCGGGTCAGGCTGCTGCTGCTCACCGCGAGCCTGCTGCTGGCCGGGCTGGGCCTGGTCGGCGCGGTCGTGTCCGACCAGCTGGAGCGCTACCAGCTCGACCGGGTCGACGCCCAGCTGCACTCGCTCGGCGAGATCATCTCCCGGGTGCCGGCCACCGGGCCGCTCGACGCCGTCGACACCGCGCCCCGCGCCGACCTCCTCGACCCCGCCCTCGGCCTGATCGGCACGCCCTACCTCGTGTACCTGGGCGCGGACGGCGCGGTGGTGGGCGGCCTGCGCTCCAGCCGCCTGGACGGCGCGACCCTGCCCGGACCCGACGAGCTGCGCGCCGTGCCCACCGGCGGCGAGCCCGTCGACCTGCGCGCCGCGGACGGCTCGGGCCGCTGGCGCGCGGCCGCGCGGCCGACCACCGGGTGGGCCGGGACGGTCGTCGTCGCCGCGCCGCTCGCCGAGGTCGACGCCACCACCGCCCGGCTCCGGACGACGAGCCTGGTCAGCGGCGCCGTGCTGCTCACGCTGCTGACGGCGGTCGGCTGGTTCGCCCTCGACCGGGGTCTGCGTCCGCTGCGCCGGATCGAGCACACCGCCGCCGCGATCGCCGACGGCGACCTCACGCGGCGGGTGCCCGTCCTCGCCGCGCCCACCACGGAGGTCGGGCACCTGGCGACCTCGCTCAACACCATGCTCGGCCAGCTCGAACAGGCCTTCGCCGACCGGGCCGCGTCCGAGGCGCGCATGCGCACGTTCCTCTCGGACGTCAGCCACGAGCTGCGCACCCCGCTGTTCGGCATCAAGGGCTCGACCGAGCTGTACCGGATGGGCGCGATGCCCGAGCGCGCCGACGTGGACGAGGCGATGCTCCGCATCGACCGCGAGGCCACCCGGCTCACCAGCCTCACCGAGGACCTGCTCCTGCTCGCCCGGCTGGACGAGGCGCCCGGAGCCCAGCTGGACCCCGCCCCGATGGACCTGCGCACCCTGGCCAACGACGCCCGGCACGACCTGCGCGGCCTCGACCCGTCACGCCCGGTCGAGCTCACCGGCCCCGGCGGGGTCGGGCCACCCGGCCCCGCGCCCGTGCACGCCGACGAGGACCGCCTGCGCCAGGTCGTCACCAACCTGATCGGCAACGCCGTCACCTACACCCCGCCGGGCGCCGCCGTCCGCATCGGCGTGGGCACGGCGAACGGCCGCGCCGTGCTCGAAGTGGCGGACCGGGGCCCCGGCCTGACCGCCCACCAGGCGGCACGCGTCTTCGACCGCTTCTACCGCGCCGACCACTCGCGCCACCGCGCGGGCGGCGCCAACGCCGGGCTCGGCCTGGCGATCGCCCGCGCCCTGGCCCGCGCCCACGACGGCGACGTCGAACTCGACACGGCCCTGGGCGAAGGCGCCTGCTTCCGCCTCGCCCTGCCCCTGCTCGACCTCGCCCCTCCCGTGCCCGACCGGCGCTGAGCACCGGCCGCCCGCGGCGCCGGGCCGCACCCGGATTCCCGGTCGGGTGGAACCCCCGACCGGCCGGGACCGTCGAAGCCGCCGGAGTTCGTGGGACGAGGAGTCGGCGCGCGGTCCGTCCTGACGGGTGGCCGGCTCCGTCGGCGGAACGGTGGTGGACGGGTGCGCTGCGAGTCGCTTCTCCCCGGTGAACGGGTGTGGGTCTAGTGCCGAACACGCCGTCACCGCCGCCGTACCCGCAGGGGCCCGGTGTTCCCGGACCGGGTGGCCCGGGGCCCGGTGCGCCGAACCAGGGCGTTCCGAACCAGGGGAGCGGACCGCAGCCCTGGCCCGCCTACCCGGCCGGACCGGCCTGGTCACCCGCGCCGCCACCGCCGCCCCGGCGCGGCAACGGGCCGGTGTGGGTGGTCGTGGCGCTGGTCGTGGTGCTGGTGGCCGGCGGGGTCGTGGCCTGGTTCACCCTGGGCGGTGGCGGGTCCTCGGACGACGGCGGCGACGCCCGCGGCGGCGAGGTGACCGAGGAGGCGGGCTGCTCGGGCGACTACTGCCTCGGCGAGTACCGGTACGTCAACGCCTGCGGCCTCCTCGACCCGTCGAGCACGGCGGCCCGGGTCGGCCCGATCGGCGACGAGGGCCTGCTGGTGCAGGAGTCGTTCGCCGACCCCCTGCCGACCGCCGACCCGGCGTCGCCGTGGCCCTTCTCCGCGCGGTCGCTCTGCGACATCAGGCCGGTCGACCACCAGGGGGCCGCGTTCCGCAGCCTCTCGCTGGACCTGGAGCAGTACGCCGAGGCCGACGTGGTGGAGGCGCCCGCCGAACGGGGCCGGTCGCTGCCCGGCGTCGACAACGTCGTCGTGCGGGACGAGGACGGCGCCGTGGAGGTGTTCGGCCAGGTCCGCAACTTGCGCTTCAGGATGAACCTCGTCTGGAGCACCAAGAAGCCGCCCATCCCCGAAGCGACGATCACGGCGTTGGTCAAGGGCGTCGTCGAGGGGGTCGCCACCGGCCCCGGCGCGGCGGAGGACCTCGGTGAGCTGAGCCAGGGCGGGCGGCGGGTGGTGACCGACGCCTGCACCGTGTTCACCGGCGCGGACTTCCAGGACGCGGTGGACTACGCCGTCAACCCGGCCAACGTCGACCGCAGCTACACCACGACGTCGACGGGGTCGATCACCAGGACGTGCCGGCGGACCACGGCCACGATCGACCGCGAGCGGCCGGCCCCCGGGGGCACCACCTACCTGGACGGGGCGATGTCGCCCAAGGTCACGGTCACCCAGCACCCCGACGCCGCGGCGGCGCGGGCGGCGGTGGCGAAGGACCGCCGGGACCTCGCGGGCGCGGTGGAGATCCCCGGCGTCGGCGACGGGGCCGTGTTCGGCGCCGGTCCCTCCGCCTTCAGCCTCCAGTTCACGCACGGCTTCCACCAGGTCCGCGTCGACTGCGGGCTCAGCAACGGCAACGCGGACTGGACGCCCGCCGACATGCGCGCCCGCCTGGAACCCCTCGCCGCCGCCATCGCGGCCCGGATGCCCTGACGACCGGTTCACCTGCACGGGCGCGTCCGTCGGCGGGCGCGGGGGCCGGGTCGGGCGGCAGGATGGCGGGTATGCGACTCACCGCCCTGTTCGTCGCCGCGCTCGTGGTCCTGTCCCTCGTGCCCGCAACGGCCTCGGCCCACCCCGCCCGGGGGACCGACGCGACCTACCACAACGACGCCGCCACTCCCGGTGCTGACCCGTTCGTGCTGTTCGACCGCCCCAGCGGCTATTACTACGCCTACTCCACGGAGGGCGCCGACCCCGGCCACCACTTCGCGATCTACCGCTCACCCGACCTCGCCACGTGGGAGCACCTGCCCGGCGGCGCGCTGCGGGCCGGGCAGGACGGCGACTGGGCCCACGACTGGTTCTGGGCGCCCGAGGTCTACCACAACCCGGACACCGGCCTGTACTTCCTGTTCTACGCGGGCAGGATGAACCGCGACGTGGCCGCGCACTTCGGGCACGCGGACTTCGAGGAGCCGTGCAAGGTCGGCGTCGCGGTGTCGCGCTCGCCCGCCGGGCCGTTCCACGACATCACCGAGGCGCCGCTGGACTACCACCCGTACGACCCGGCGTACCACGACGTCAACCTGATCATGGACGCCGAGCAGAAGAAGCCGCCCGCCACGCTGGAGGAGGGCCGGACCGCGCCGCTGGGCACCTACATCCCCTACATCGACCCCAACGTCTTCTTCGACGCCGACGGCCGGGTCTACCTGTACTTCTCCCGCAACGCCTACCGCAACTGGGTGTGGGACGACGACCTCGGCAAGTACGTCGAGGAGTCGAACATCTACGCCGTCGAGCTGACCGGCGACTGGTGGCGCGACCCCACCGGCCGGACCATGCCGGCGATCGCGCCCGCCTACCGCGACGCCAACCGGGCGCCGGGCGACGCGCCGGGCGTCCGCAAGGACGGCTACGTCCCGGTCCTGGCCTACGGCTCCGACAAGCAGGCGTGGGAGAACGCGCACGTCGACGACTACGCGAAGTCCGGCGGCGAGAAGAAGGACCGGCGGTGGGCCGAGGGCTCGACCACCACCAGGACCACCGACGCGCAGGGCGCTCCCCGCTACCACCTGACCTACTCGGCGAACAACTACGAGAACGAGTTCTACGGCGTGGGCTACGCGACCGCCGACGGCCCGCTCGGCCCCTGGCGCAAGGCCGCCGAGAACCCGGTGCTGTCCCAGGACCCCGCCGAGGACCTGTACTCGACCGGGCACGGCAGCATCATCGGCTCACCGGACGGCGAGCAGCTCTACTACGTCCACCACGGCCGCCCGTCCACCACCTCCTCCCGGGCGCTCTACACCTCGCGCCTGCACCTGGGCGAGGAGCTGTCCATCGACGCGTCGACGTCCGACGAACCGCTGCCGTCCGGAGTCGGTCCGCTGCGGATCCGGGCCGACGACCGGGTGCTGCGCACGGGCCCGGACGGCTCCGCGACCACGAGGGTCCGGGTGACGAGCGCCCGCGGCGCCGAGTTCGACCCGACCAACCCGCAGAACCGCCTCCGCGCCGTGCTCCGGCCCGCGGACGGTGGCGAGGTCGTCGTGCGGGGCGATCGGGTCACCGTCACCCCCACCGGCCGGCGCCCGCTCTCGCTCACCGTCACGTACCAGCGCCAACTCGCCGACGGGAGCTACCGCGACGTGGCCAACACCGGACCGCGCCACAGCACTCCGGTCGAGGTCGCGCTCCCGGTGGTGGTGCGGCCCTGAGGGCGGAGGCGCGCTCCCGGGACACCCGACGACCCGATCGGGGCGGCTCCCGCACAGGTGGTCCGCGCGGGCGAGGGGCGGTTCAGGCCGAGGCGCCGGAGTAGCGGCGCAGTCCTGAGTGGAAGAACCGCCGGGTGAACCAGAAGGCCACGGCCGCGAAGCAGAGCTCGACCAGCACGGCCGCCGCGGAGAGCCGCGACGTGATGGCCTCCGCGGGCAGCGTGACCGCGAAACCCACGGGGACCACGAACGTCAGGGTGTACCTCAACCACGACGGGTAGATGGTCAGCGGCCACCGGGACGCCTCGTACACCGACTCGAACAGCGAGACGACCTCCGCGATGTCCACGAGCCAGAAGGCGGTGCACACGAGGCTGAACAGGAAGCAGTACAGGATGAACAGCCCGACCGCGGCCGTCAGCGCGAACAGGAGGAGGTCGACCGGTCCGGTGCGGCCGGCCGAGCCGAGCACCCCCGCGGTGACCAGGCCCGCGCCGGCGACCGCGGCGGCGACGGCCGGCGGAGTGGAACAGCTGGATGAAGAAGTTGGCCCGGTACTGGAGGTCGTTCATCACCTGGACGCGCAGCAGGTGCCGCGCCAGCCGGACGTGGTGGACGCGCATGACCGCCTCGATTCGACCTCGGTGCCCGACCGACGTGTGCCTGCGCACCGCGCGGCGCCAGACCAGGGCCACCGCCGTCCCCGCCACGGTGGTCCAGAGCAGTTGCACGACCAGGCCGCGCACCACCTCGCCGGTGGTCAGGGTGCCGGGCAGCGACTCGACGGGGAAGCCGAAGGTCCAGGGGAACGGCGTCAGCTCGGCGGCGTCGCGCAGCCACTGCGGCAGCAGCGACATCGGCATCATCCGACCCGACAGCAGGATTTCCGCGACGAGGAAGACGTCGAAGAACGCCGAGGACCTGGTGGTCCAGAACGAGGTCAGGCCGAGCAGCCACAGGTACAGCGCGCGGATCAGGTAGGCGCCCCACACCGCGACGGCGAACACCGCGACCTGGAGCGGCGTGACCGACAGCTCCGGGCGGACCACCGGCACCAGGACCGCGGCGACCGGCAGCCAGAAGGCGATCATGACGAGCTCCCACCCGGCGAACATGGCGATGTCGTGGTGGACCGGGTGCACCGGCCGGAGCATGAGCGACGAGAACTGGCCCGACACGATCCGCGCGGAGAACCCGTACGGGGTGAAGGCGACCACCATGTTCCGCACGAGCATCCAGACCAGGAAGTACGCCGAGAGCGCGCCCGCGGTCCACCCGCCGACCGAGCCGCCGCCCGCCCGCGCCGCCGCGTGCCAGAGCGCCAGGTAGATCAGCGACTCGACGAACATCGCGGCCAGCACCAGGTAGTTGGTCGCGCGGTACTGGAACTGCCTGCTGATGGAGAACCTGACGGCGCGCGCGTAGAAGGTCGCGAGGTGCCGGACGCCGTCCACCCGGCTCACTCCGCGTCCCCCGCGGCCGGCGCCAGGTCGATCACGTCGTCGACCGGCGGGTCCTTGATCGCCAGGTCGGCCACCGCGTGCGCGGCCAGGATCGCGGCGACCACGCCGGCCGCCTCGGCCTTCGGCACGGCGAGGACGACCGAGTGCCCCTCCCGGGAGACGACCTGCCCGTACGCGGACAGGTCGACGTCCGGCTCCTCCGGGGTGAGCCGGATCTCCTTCGAGGTGGCGAGCGCGGCGCTCAACGCGTCCAGCGGCCCGTCGTACCGGACCCGCCCCCGGTTGATGATCGCCACCCGCGCGCACAGCGCCTCGATGTCGGCCGGGTAGTGGCTGGTCAGCAGGACCGTCGTGCCGTCACGGCGGTTGTGGTCGGCGATGAAGGACCGCAGCCGCCGCTGGGTGGCCGCGTCCAGGCCGAGGGTGGGTTCGTCGAGGAAGAGCACGCGCGGCCGGTGCAGCAGCGACCCGGCCAGCTCCACCTTCACCCGCTCGCCGAGCGAGAGGTTGCGCACCGGCCGCCGCAGGAGGTCGCCGATGCCGAGGAGGTCGACCAGCTCGTCCCTGGTCCGGCGGAACTGCGCGTCGGGTACCCGGTAGATCGCCTGGTTGAGCTCGAAGGACTCGACCGCGGGAAGGTCCCACTGGAGCTGGTTGCGGTTGCCCATCAGCAGGGCGATCCGGGACAGGAAGGCCCGTTCCCGGCGGAACGGGACGTGCCCGAGGACGGTGACGCTGCCGCCGGTCGGGTGGAGCAGCCCCGAGAGCGCCTTGAGCGTCGTGGTCTTGCCGGCGCCGTTGGGGCCGAGGAAGCCCACCACCTCGCCCTCGCCGATCTCGAAGGAGGCGTCGCGGACCGCGGCGACGGTGCGCGTCCGCCTGGCGAACAGGCTGCGCGCCGCGGCGGCCCCGCCCGGTCTTCCGGCTCGGCGGCCGCCCCGGCCGCCGCCGGGGCGGGGCGGGACCTCTTGGTGACGGCTCCGTGACCGCGGGCACAGGGCGTCGACCGACCCGCCGCGAACGGGCGATCACGCGTGCCCCCCGACCCCGCCCGGACCGACTCCCACCTGGGGCGGAGCGCGCCATCACCGCCGGATGGGCAGGTAGGGCGTTGCGCTAGGCTGTTTGGTCACACGGGTCGTGGCAGGCAGGGAGTCGCCGTCGTGCCCGTGCGCATCCGGTTCGAGTTGATGAGGTGGCGAGCGCGTGTCTGAGTTCACGCCGAACGTTCCAGAGCGGCCGTCCCTGGACGGTCTGGAGCTCAAGTGGGCGGCTCGGTGGGAGGAGTCGGGGGTATACCGGTTCGACGCCCCCGGTGACCGCTCCGCCGTCTTCTCGATCGACACGCCGCCGCCGACCGTCAGCGGCTCGCTGCACGTGGGCCACGTGTTCTCCTACACGCACACCGATGTCGTCGCCCGCTTCCAGCGGATGCGGGGCAAGCACGTCTTCTACCCGATGGGGTGGGACGACAACGGGTTGCCGACCGAGCGGCGGGTGCAGAACCACTTCGGCGTGCGGTGCGACCCGTCGCTGCCCTACGACCCCGACTGCACCTACCCGGAGCCGCTGGCGAAGAAGGGCGAGCGCCCTCTCGTCAACCTGTCCCGGCGCAACTTCGTCGAGCTGTGCGAGAAGTTGACCGAGGTGGACGAGCTCGCGTTCGAGGAGCTGTGGCGCAGGCTGGGCCTGTCCGTCGACTGGTCGATGACGTACATGACGATCAGCCGGCGGGTCCAGCGGCTCTCCCAGCTCGCGTTCCTCCGCCTGGTGCGGAACGGCGAGGCCTACCAGGCCGAGGCGCCGACGCTGTGGGACGTCGGTTTCCAGACCGCGGTCGCGCAGGCCGAGCTGGAGGACCGGGAGCACCCCGGCGCGTGGCACCGGATCGCGTTCCACGCGCCCGGCGGCGAGAAGGTCTTCATCGAGACGACCCGCCCCGAGCTGCTGCCGGCCTGCGTCGCGCTGATCGCGCACCCGGACGACGAGCGCTACCAGGGGCTGTTCGGCTCCACCGTGACCTCCCCGGTGTTCGGCGTGCCCGTGCCCGTCCTGCCCCACCCCGCGGCGGAGCAGGACCGGGGCGCCGGCATCGCGATGTGCTGCACGTTCGGCGACATGACCGACGTGCAGTGGTGGCGCGAGCTGAAGCTGCCCGCCCGCACGATCATCGGCCGCGACGGGCGGATCCTGCCGGAGGCCCCGGCCGGCCTCGACGGCGCCGAGGGCCGCGAGGCGTACGCCTCGCTGGCCGGCGCGACGGTGCACACGGCCCGCGAGCGCGTGGTGGCGATGCTGCGCGAGTCCGGCGACCTGGACGGCGAGCCGCGCAAGGTGGTGCGGCCGGTCAAGTTCTACGAGAAGGGCGACAAGCCGCTGGAGATCGTGTCCAGCCGGCAGTGGTTCATCCGGTCGCTCTCGCACCAGGACGCCCTGCTCGACCGCGGCGCGGAGCTGGAGTGGCACCCCGCCTACATGAAGGCCCGCTACGACGACTGGGTGCGCGGCCTCAACAGCGACTGGCTGGTCAGCCGCCAGCGGTTCTTCGGCGTCCCGTTCCCGGTGTGGTACCCGCTGGACGAGGACGGTGAGCCGGTCTACGCCGAGCCCATCGTCCCCGGCGAGGAGTCGCTGCCGGTCGACCCCTCCTCGGCCACCCCGCCCGGGTACGACGAGGGGCAGCGCGGCCGCCCGGGTGGCTTCGTCGGCGACCCGGACGTGATGGACACGTGGGCCACGTCGTCGCTCACCCCGCTGATCGTCTGCGGCTGGGAGTCCGACCCCGAGCTGTTCGCGCAGACCTTCCCGATGGACCTGCGCCCCCAGGGCCACGACATCATCCGGACCTGGCTGTTCGCCACGGTGCTGCGGTCGCACCTGTCCGAGGACGCGGTGCCGTGGCGGCACGCCGCGCTGTCCGGGTGGATCCTGGACCCGGACCGCAAGAAGATGAGCAAGTCCAAGGGGAACGTCGTCACCCCGATGCACCTGCTGGAGCAGTTCAGCGCCGACGCGGTGCGGTACTGGGCGGCCAGCGGCCGGCCGGGCACGGACACGGCGTTCGACGAAGGGCAGATGAAGGTCGGCCGCAGGCTGGCCACCAAGCTGCTCAACGCGAGCAAGTTCGTGCTCAGCATCCCGGAGCCGGCCGCGGGCGCCGAGGTGACCGAACCGCTCGACCGCGCGGTGCTCGACCTGCTCGACGACGTGGTCGCCCAGGCCACGGCGGCGCTGGAGGCGTTCGAGTACACCACCGCGCTGGAGGTCGCGGAGCGCTTCTTCTGGCTGTTCTGCGACGACTACCTCGAACTGGTCAAGCCGCGCGCCTACGCCGACATCGGCGGCGACGCGGGCCGCGAGTCCGCGCGGCTCGCGCTGCGCACCTCGCTGTCGACGCTGCTGCGGCTGTTCGCCCCGTTCGTCCCGTACGCCACCGAGGAAGCCTGGTCCTGGTGGCACACCGGGTCCGTGCACGCCGAGTCCTGGCCCACTTCGGCGGGCGGCGGCGACGCGTCGTCGGCGGAGCTGGTCGCCCTGGCGACCACGGCGATCAGCGCGGTGCGCAAGGCCAAGAGCGACGCCAAGCAGTCGATGCGGGCGCCGGTGGAGAAGGTCCGCGTGCTGGGCCCCCGCGAGCAGCTCGACCGGATCGGGCTGATCGCCGAGGACATCCGCGCGGCAGGCCACGTCGGCGTGGTCGAGTTCGACGCCACGACCGAGGCGCTCCGCTTCGAGGTGACCCTGCCCGAATAGCGGCGCCGGTGGACCGGGAAACGCCTGCCCCGTGATCACGGGGCAGGCGTTTCCCGTGCTTGCCCGGAGGTGTCCTCGAAGGTGACGACCGCCCGGTAGCGCGCTCGACCGCCGCGCACGACGTCGATCGCGGTGTTGATCTCCCCCACCGGGAAGGTCTCCACCAGGGGGCCGATGCCGCGGCGCGGTCAGTAGATCCGGAGGCCTTCCGAGGCGCGGGCGGTGTCCCTCGTCGGGTCCTCCGCCCGGGGCTCGAAGCGGAGGACGGCGCCGGTGGGCGAGACCTCCTCGATCGTCACGGTGACGCCGTTGCCCAGGGACAGGTAGCCGGTGCCCATCAGGTTCGCGCGCACCGTCCTCATCTCGGTGCGGACCACGGTGAAGTCCACCTTGTTCGGCGCGCCGTGGGTGACCGTGAAGCCGGCGCAGCCGAACCCGGGGGCCAGCGGCACCTGGACGGTGCCCGACACCCGGAGCCGGCAGTCCGCGTCCGCGCACGCCGCCGGGTCGGTGTCGGCCGGCGGCGGGGGAGGGGACGTCGGCGCCGCGCTCGGGGTCGTCGTGGCGGTGGGGGCGCCGCTCCGGGCCGAGGCGGTGCCGGGTGTGCTCGTCGTGCAGCCCTGCGCCAGGAGCGCCGCGACCACCAGGGGCAGGGCGGGCCGGATCTTCCGCATGGTCCGTTCCTACCGGCGCGCGGGTCCCGGCGCCGGCGTCGTGTCCGGTAGCGGTCACGGCGGCGGATCGCCGGACCGGTTGCGGGACCGTGGGACAATGGCCACCGCGATGATCACTCCAGGGAGCGACGGGTCGATTCCGCCCGGCGGCGGGTCCGCGGCCGTGGTGCACGTGGAGCGGGACACCGCCCTGAAGGTGTTCCCGGGCGTGCTGGACCGCCGGACGAGGGCGAAGCTCGACGCCGAGCTGTCGGCCTGGCGGGGTGTGCCGTCGACGCTCGCCGTGCTCGGCGTGGTGGAACCCGCGGCCGGTGTGGTGGCGGTGCGCTCCGAGCTGTGCGGGCCGTCGCTCGCGGCCCGGGTCGAGCACCACGGTCCGCTGCCCGTCGCGGAGGTGGTCGCGCTGGGCCGGGCGCTGGGCGGCGCGCTCGCGGTGGCGCACGGGAAGGGGCTGGTGCACGGTGCCGTCACGGCGCACAACGTGCTGTTCCGCCTCACCGGCGAACCGGTGCTCGGCGACGGCGGGATGGTGCTGCGGCGCGCGTTCCCGGCCGACCCGCCGGTGGCCTTCACCGCGCCGGAGACCGTGCGCGACGCCGTGCGGGACGCCCGCACCGACCTCTACGGGCTGGGCGCGGTGCTGTTCCTCGCGCTCACCGGGCGGGCGCCGTACCCGGGGCGGCTGGGCGAGCGGGCGGAGGAGCGACTGCTGCGGGTGCTCGGCGACCCGGTGCCCGTCGTGGAGCGGACCGACGTGCCGCCCGCGCTGGCGGAGCTGGTGCGCGAGCTGCTGGCCAAGGACCCCGGCGACCGGCCGGACGACGTCCCGGGCCGCTTGGCGCGCATCGGCTTCCCCCCGGCGCACCCGACCACGCCGCCCCACCTCGGGCACACCGACCCGGACCCCGTCGCCCCGCACGACATCGCCCCGGATCCCCTCGCCCCGCACGACATCACCCCGCACGACATCACCCCGCACCACGTCGACACGGCGCGGACCACCGCCGAGCAGGTCGACCCCGACCAGACCGGCCCCATCCCGATCGCGGGAACGCGGGAGACCGCCGTGCCGCCGCGGGACCACGTCCCGCCGAACCGGCTCCCGCCGGGCCGCACCCCGATCGTGGAGGTCAAGCGGGACCCCGACCGCGACCGGACGGGCCGCCTGGTCCCGGCGCTCGGCGTGGTGGGCGCGCTGGCGCTGCTCGCCGCCGCGCCCTTCGTCCTGCTGCGCGACGACCCGCCGCCGACGAAGCCCGGCACGCCCGCGGTGGACACGCCGGCCGGCCGGACGCCGCTGGGGAGCATCGAGTGGGAGGCGGTCGAGGACAACACCGACTCCGTCCGGCTCTCCTGGCGGGGCGAGCCCCGCCTCTCCTACGTGGTCATCGTCGCGCCGGACGGCCTGCCCAACAGCGCGACCGTCGAACTGCGCGGGCACACCACGGAGGTCCGCGTCGAGCCGGGCCGCAAGTACTGCTTCGAGGTGCGCGGCACCGACGGCGACGGGATCGTGGTCAGCGAGCCGCGCGGCATCCGCGAGGCCGTCTGCGTGCGCTGACTAGCCGCGGTACACCGCCCGCAGCCGGTCGCGGAACGGCCTGCGCGCCAAGGCGGACCGCACCGCGCCCACCGCCGCCCACGCCCGTTGCCGCGCGTCGACCGGCGCGCCGGACCACAGCGCGGCGTCCACCGCGTCCGCCAGCCCGCGCACCGCGTCCGCGGTCGCGCCGCCCGCCACCGGCGCCGCGGCGGAGGCCAGGTCGCGCACCGTCATCGCGGGCGTCACCGGAACGCCGTGGGCGCGCAGCCGGTCGCGCACCTCGACCCAGGCCGCGGCCACCGTGCCCGCGCGCCGCCGCCGCCAGGACCGGGCGGTGACCAGCGCGGGCACCGCCAGCAGCCAACCCGCCGCGAGCGCCGCCACCGCCCACGGCGCCACCGTCCAGGGGAACGGCTCCCGGTGCTCGCCGTCACCCGTGCCGGGCGGCAGCACCGGCTCGGGCGCCCGGCCCGGCGGCAGCTGTCCGCGCGCCTCCTCGGTGGCCTGCGACAGGCTCGTGGCGGCCGTGCCGCGCGTCCTGCCGGTCGGGTCGAGCGCCACCCAGCCCACGCCGGCCACGGCCACCTCGGGCCACGCCAGGGCGTCGCCGTTGCGCACGACGGAACCGCTGCCGGGCGCGGCGAACCCCACCACCAGGCGCGCCGGGATGCCCAGGACCCTGGCCAGCGCCACGTACGCGGCGGCGAACTGCTCGCTGGTGCCGCGCTTGTCGTGGACCAGGAACCGGGTCAGCTGCGGCCAACCGTGCCCCACCGGCGGCGTGCCGTCGACCACCAGCCGGTACTCCTCCCGCAGGTGCCGCTCCAGCGCCAGGGCGGTCTGGAACGACGACCGCATCCCGCGCACCGCGTCGTTGGCGAGGGCGACCACCTCGGCGGGCACCTCCCCGACGCCGCCGAACCCGCCCTCGGCGGCCGGGTCGATCGCCGCGCCGGCCAGTGCCGCGGCGTCGGTCTCGGGCTCCCACCAGGCCAGCTCGTACTCCGCCGGCCGCCGCTCGGCGAGCAGCGTGCCCCGGGCCGGGTAGACCAGCGGGTCCACGCCGGTGACCTCGGCGGGCCGCGCCTGGCTGGGCAGCCACGGTCCGGTGAGCCCGTGCGGGCGCACCGTGGCCGAGCGCCGCCGCGCGGGCGCGGCCGCACCCGGTGGCAGGCCGACGCCCAGGCGCCGCAACTCGCCGCCCGGGGTCCAGTTCACGCCGTCGAAGTCGTCGAGCACCGCGATCGACCACCGGTCCACCGGTTCGTCGGAGGTGTACTCGAACACCGGCAGGTCCGGGTCGGCCAGCCGGGCGGCCAGGTCGCCGAGGGGGTTGGCCACCCGGGTGGCGGGCGGCGGCGCGAACTGCCCGTCGCGCAGCGAGGCGGGCGCCCCGGTGGACACCGCGCCCAGGGCGGTGGCGCCGGCCGCGCCGAGCGCCACGGCCGCCCACGGGACCGCGCGGGCCACCAGGACGGCGCCGCACGCGGCGAAGGCCAGCGCGGCGAGGACCGCGGTCGCACCGGTCGCGGCGGCGTACGCCTGGCTCAGCCCCAGCACGGCCAGCGCGGGCAGCAGCGCGACCAGCGGCGCCCGCAGGCGCAGCAGCAGCTCGGCCCCGAACACGACCGCGGCCAGCACCAGCAGGGGCACGAACACCAGCGGCTCCGGGTCGGGGCGCACCGGCCACGTGGACTGGAGCGCCAGCCGCCACCCGTTCGCGGCCCCGCCGACCAGCGCGGCCACCGGGTCGGCCGGCCGGACCGCCGCCAGCAGCCCGGCGAGCCCCGCGGCGACGGCGAGCACCGCCCGCCACGCCTCCAGCCCCCGGAGCCGGCACAGGACGGCCGCCGCGGGCAGCGCCGCCGCGGCGATCACGGGCAGCAGCGCGCCGAGGCCGAAGACCGGGGCGAACAACGACCCCGCGAGCACGGCGGCGGCGCAGACGGCGAGGAGGCGGTGGATCACGCCGCCACCTCGTTCCAGCGCCGCACGACCTGCTCGGCGCTCGGGCCCCACAGCACCCGCGCCCCGGCCACCTCGCCGGGACCGCCGAGGGACAGCACCAGGTCCGGCCGCAGCCCGCCGACGTCGTCGAGCGGACCGGCGGTCACCACGACCACGCCGCCGGGCGGTCGCGGCGGCAGGGACGTGCCGGGCCGCACCCGCAGCACGCACAGCTCGTCCATCAGCACCCGCGCACCCGCGACGCCGCCGGGCGCGCTCACGTCCACCCCGCACGGCGTGAGCAGCCGGGAGCGCCTGCCCGCGACCGCGCCCGCGTGCAGCAGCGCCGCGGCCGCCTCCACGACCTCCTCGAACGCCCGCTCGTGGCGGGTGTCCAGCACCAGCGAGAACCGAGGCTGGTCGGGGTCCGTGTAGTCGCGCACCATGAGCCTGCCGGTGCGCGCGATCGCCTTCCAGTGCAGCAGCCGCACCTCGTCGCCGGGCACGTACTCGCGCACCTCCCGCAGGTCCAGCGACCCGTGCGGGGACCGGTCGGTCGTCGGCCCCTCGTGGTGGCGGCGGTGCGAGGCGGCGGTGAACGCCCGCGCCGGGAGCAACCGGGGGTGCACCCACAGCGTCGTGGTGTCACCGGTGTCGGTCAGGGAGCGCACCAGGCCGAGCGGGTCGGTCCGCTCGACCGCCAGCGGTCCCACGGTGTGCCTGCCGCGGTCGGTGGTCGGCAGCTCGTAGTGGTACGTGGCGTCGGCCCGCACGACCACCCGCCGCACGTGCCGCCCGCACCGGTCGCGCGCGGTGAACCCGCCGCCGGAGCGCAGCACCCGCAGCCGCGCCAGCGCGGGCCCGCCCCGCTCGACCCGGTCGGGGAACACCTCGCGCCGCACCTCCACGCGCGGCTCGCGCGCCGCCGCGGCGAACGCCGCCACGACCGCGCCGACCATCAGCCCCGCCAGCGCCCGCACCAGCGGGTAGCCCGCGCCCAGCCCGACCGCCCCGCACACCGCGGCCGCCCCGAGCACGGCGATCCCGCGCCAGGTCAACCGCACCGCTCACCCCGCCGTGACGGGGACGGGGACGCCGGCCAGCACCTCGGCGACCACCTCGGCGGGCCGCCTGCCGTTCAGCTCCGCGTCCGGGGACAGCACCAGCCGGTGCGCGAGCACCGGTTCGGCCACCGCCTTCACGTCGTCCGGTGTGGCGTACAGCCGGCCCTCGGTCGCGGCCAGCGCCTGCGCGGCCCGGATCAGGCCGATGCTGCCGCGCGGGCTGGCGCCCCAGCGCACCGCCGCGTGCTCCCGGGTCGCCGCCGCGACGCGGACCGCGTACTCGCACACCGCCGGGGCGACGTGCGAGGCGCGCACCTCCGCGATCGCCGCCCGCAGCCCGTCGACGTCGACCACCGCGCCCAGGTCGTCGGGGCTGACCCGCGCGCAGTCGCTCATCACCACCAGCACCTCGGCGGCCAGGTCGGGGTAGCCGACCGACACCCGCACCAGGAACCGGTCCAGCTGCGCCTCGGGCAGCCGGTAGGTGCCCTCCATCTCGATGGGGTTCTGCGTGGCCACCACCAGGAACGGGTGCGGCACCTCGTGGGTCGCCGCGTCCACCGTCACGCGCCGCTCGGACATCACCTCCAGCAGCGCCGACTGCGTCTTCGGCGTGCCGCGGTTGATCTCGTCCGCCAGCACCACGTTGGCGAAGACGCCACCGCGGTGGAACTCGAACCGCTCCGCGTTCTGGTGGTAGACCATCACGCCGGTGACGTCGCCGGGCAGCAGGTCCGGGGTGAACTGGATGCGGTTCCAGGTGCCGCCGATGCTGCGCGCGAGGCACCGGGCCAGCGTGGTCTTGCCGACGCCCGGCACGTCCTCCACCAGCAGGTGCCCCTCGGCCAGCAGCGCGGCCACCGCCAGCCGGACCACCTCGGGCTTGCCGCGCACCACGTGTTCGACGTTGTCCGCGATCGCGCGGTACACCAGGGTCGACCGGGGTGCGGTCACTGGTTCCTCCAGGTGTAGCGGGGTGATTCCTGGCCGTCGACGACCACCCAGACCTGCTGGCCGTCGCCGTTGAAGGGGAACTCGTCGTCCACGACCAGCGAGCCCTGCGCGTCGGTGGTCCTGGTGGTGCCGGGGTTGAAGTCGCCCCACCGGCTGGCGAACGGGATGATCTCGTACCGGGTGTTCGGCTCGAAACCGTGCATCTCGATGAGGAAGAACGCGCACTGCGGAGCTTCGCAGTTCTCGTTGTAGGTGGTCTCCGGGCCGCGGGAGACCGTGATGGTCCTGGGCCGCTTCGGCGTGGCCTGAGCCGTCGCGGGCGAGCCGCGGCCGGCCCTGTTCTCGGCGACCACCGTGAACGTGTAGGCCGTGCCGTTGGCCAGGCCGCTCGCGGTGGCGCCGCGCGCGTCGCCGGTCACGGTGACGCCGCCGCCGTTCCACGAGACGTGGTACGCGGTGACCGGCGCGCCGTTCTCCGCCGCCGCGCCCCAGGTGAGGGCCACCGACCCGTCGCCGGGTGCGGCCGTGACGCCCGCGGGCGCGCCGGGCGGGCCCGCCGGGACGACCGGCGGCGCGGGCACCCGGGCCTGCGTGTCCTGCCCCGCTCGCGTGTCCTGTTGCGTCGGGGTGTCGCGCTGCCCGTCGCCCGGTTGTTCCCGGTCGGGCGGCGAGGTGCCCGGGTCCTGCGCGGTGGTGGTCGCGGGCGGCGCCGCGGTGGACGAGCCGGTGCCGGTGGTGACGCCGGTGGTCGGCACGCCGGTCACCTCGCCGCCGGGGTCCACGACCAGCACGTGCTCGCCCTGGCCGCCCTCGACGTAGAGGCGCCGGTCCTCGCCCCTGACCAGGCGCGGGGCGCCGGTCTCCGGCGGCAGCGGCGTCACCGCGCGCCGGGTGCCCGCGCTGTCGTAGGTCAGCAGCGCGCCGCCGCGCCGGTCGAGCACCGCCACGGTGGACCCGGTCGACTCCGGGCCGGTGTACTCGCCGCCGGGTGGCAGGGGCACGACGACGTCGCGCGCGCCGGGCCGGTCGCCGACCACGTCCGCGGTGTCGATCAGGTACAGGGTGCCCGCCGGGTCGAGCACCGGCACGCGGCCGTCCGCGTCGCCGGGCGCCACGCGCGCCGTGTCCGGCAGGTCCGCGCCGATGGCCTTGGACCGGCCGAGGCCGTTGTCCCCCACCACGTGCAGGACGTCGCGGGAGGTGTCCACGAACAGCGGCTCGTCGCCGACCACGGTCAGCCCGCCCGCCTCGCCGGCCGGCACCTCGACGGGGCACAGCGGCGCGTCGGTGCCCCTGGGCAGCTGGCACAGCCTGCCGATGTCGACGCGGTGCAGCCAGACCGTGCCGTCGGGGGTGACCACCGGCGCGCCGAGCCGGCCGCCGACCGGGATGGTCCTGGGCTCGTCGCCCAGCCGCACCACCACGCCCCGCTCCCGGTAGACCAGGTAGGGGCCGCCGGAGCCCTGCAACGCCACGGGCAGCTCGTCGGGCGCGGGGGTGCTGCCCTGCACGCGCAGCGTCGACTTGTCGAACTCGGTGTACTTGCCGCGGCCGACGACGTACCCGCTGGAGTCGCCCTGCACGACCAGGGCGCCCTGGTCCGCGCCGGGCACCTCGACCCGCGCGTCCACCTGCTTGGTCGCGCCGTCGACGTGGAAGACCGCGCCCAGCGCGTGGTTGAGCACCCAGTGACCGGGTTGCAGGAACTCCAGCCCGGGGCCGCCCCGCGCTCCCGCGAGGGCGGCGCCCACCGCGGTGAGCGCGATGACGAGCAGCAACGCGACAGGTGCACGACCCCGCACCTCGGCCGACAGTTTCATCGGGTTCGAACCCCCCTGGTCCTTCGGTCACGTAGCGTAGAGCACCCGATACAGAAATGGTCCAGACTCGGTGAATCCCCGGTTCCTCATCCCAGGCGCGCTGGCGGCGGTCGCGGCGCTGGTCCTGGTGCTCGTCCTGACCGCCGAACCGGACGTCCCGGTCGCCGACCTGCCCGCCACCCCGACCATCGCCGGTTCCCTGCGGTTGGAGCCGCGGCTGCCCGCCGCGGGCGACGAGGTGGAGGTGCGCGCGACGCTGGCCGCGGACCGCCCGGTCACGCTGCGCGCGCTGACCGTGCGGGCGGTGCACTACGGCACCGGCGAGTCGCACGACTTCCCGGAGCTGCGCGACCAGGACCTCGGCACCGGCACGCGCGAGGTGGTGCTGAGCCGCCGGTTCGACACCCCCGGCGAGTACCGCTACTACCTGGCCTACCTCCTGGACGACCGGTGGCGGTCGCTGGAACCGTGGGAGGAGTTCACGATCCGCTGACCGGCAGGCTCAGCTCGAAGATCGCGCCGCCCTCCTCGGCGTTGAAGACCCGCAGCGAACCGCCGTGCGCCAGGGCCACCCAGCGCACGATGGACAGCCCGAGCCCGGTGCCCGACCCGGTGAACCTGTCGAACGCCGCCTCGGCCGCGTCGGGGTCGATGCCCGGACCGTGGTCGGCGACCGTGACGCGGCCGTCGGCGACGGTGATGTGCACGATGGCCTCGCCGTCCGGCCGGCGGCCGTGCCGCAGCGCGTTGCCCAGCAGGTTGCCGACGGCGCGTTGGAGCAGGCTGGGGTCCGCGTCGACCTTGGTCGGCGCGGCGGTCACGGTGACCCGGGCGCCGGGCGCGGGCGTGTCCTCTACGACGGCCGACACCAGCTGGTCCAGCCAGAGCGGCTGGATGGCCAGCTGCTCCACGCCCGCGGCGAGCCTGGCGCGCACCAGCAGCCCGTCGATGATGCCGCCCATCCGCGCGGCCAACCCCACGGCGCGCGGCATCACCTGCGCCGCCTGACCGGGGTTGCGCAGGGCGGTCTCGGCCAGCGCGCGCAGCGCCGCGACCGGGGTGCGCAGGTCGTGCGCGGTCTCGGCGAGCAGCACCTCCTGCTGCTCCAGCGCCGCCGCCGCGGGGCGGATCGCCCGCCCGGACAGCACGTGCCCGGCCAGCGCGAGCGCGGTCACCAGCACCGCGCAGCCCAGCACGACCCGCACCACCACCCCGCGGTGCCGCGCCTGCTCCGGCGCGAGGTCGGCGACGGCGACGACCGCGCCGAGCACCCGGCCGTCGACGGTGCTCAGGGGCTCCGCGCGCACGCGCAGGCCGTCCACCCGGCCGGTCACGGTGCCGCCGCCGTCCACCGCGCGGGTGGCCAGGGCGCTGAGCACGTCCAGGCGCGCGTCCACGTCCACGCCGACGCACCCGCCCTCGCCGAGGTGGCCGCGGAACTCCGGCTCCGCGCCGCCGGGCAGGATCGCGAAGCCGGGGCACTCCCGGTTCACCGGGTCCGCGATCAGGTCCGCGGTGACCAGCGAGTCGCGGAAGTCGATCAGCCTGCTCGCGACGGCGGTGACGCGGTGCAGCTCGGCGTCCAGGCGGTCGGCGCCCTGCTCGGCGTCCTCGCGCACCACCAGGATCGCCAGCACCAGCAGCCCGGCGGTGTTCATCGCGGTGAACAGCACGGTGAGCAGCAGGCGCAGCGAGCGCAGCCGCGCCGCCGAGGAGTGGTTCGCCTGCCGGCCGGCCGGGGCCCTCACGAGGAGCCCAGGCGGTAGCCGTGCCCGGGCACGGTGTGGATCAGCTCCGGGTCGTGCAGCTTGCGCCGCAGGTGCCTGACCACCGAGTCGACCACGTTCGCCACCGGGTCGGACTCGGCGTCCCAGCAGTGCTCGATCAGGTCGGCCCGGCTGACCACCTGCCCGACGTGCGCCGCCAGGTACTCCAGCACCGCGAACTCCTTGCCGGACAGCGTCAGCAGCACGCCCGCCCGCCGCGCCTCGTGCCGGGCGCAGTCCAGCTCCAGGTCGGCGTGCCGCAGCACCGAGGGCCGCGCGGCGCCCGAGCGGCGGCACAGGGCGAACACCCGCGCGGTCAGCTCGGCGTTGGCGAAGGGCTTGACCAGGTAGTCGTCGCCGCCGTGGGCGAAACCGGCCACCCGGTCGGCCGGCGCGTCCCGCGCGGTGAGGAACAGCACCGGCACGGCCAGCCCCCGCCTGCGCTGCTCCTGCACGTAGTGGATGGCGTCCCCGTCGGGCAGCATCCGGTCGAACACCGCGCAGTCGTAGCGGGCGCGGGCGAGCGCCCGGTCCACGCCGCCCAGGTCGGGCGAGGTGTCCACGTCCAGGCCGCGTCCGCGCAGCTCGGCGGCGATCGCGAACCGCAGGTCCTCGTCGTCCTCGACCACCATCACCCGCATGTCATCGAAACCTCATGTGTAGTGGCGGATGGTGGGCGCGTGATCTTCCGAGTCCTCGGGCCGCAACCCGGCGCCCGCAAGCCCGCCACCCTGCTGGCCGTGCTGCTGCTGCACGCTAACGCGTGGGTGAGCCTAGACGAGCTGATCGAGCACATCTGGCAGGAACAGGACGTCCCGCCCTCGGCCGGGCACAACGTGCGCACCTACGTGTGGCAGTGGCGGCGCGCGTTGCCGCCCGGCCGGATCGACACCCGGTCGCGCACCTACCGCCTGCGCGTCGAGCCCGGTGACACCGACGCCGACGTCGCCCGCGACCTGCTCGACCGCGCCGCGCGCGGCCCGGCGGCGCAGGCGGTGGAGCCGCTGACGGCGGCGCTGGACCTGTGGCGCGGCAGGCCGTTCGCGGAGCTGCGGCACGAGGTCGCGGCGCCGGAGGCCGCCCGGTTGGACGACCTGCGCTGGGAGGTGCGGGAACGGCTCGCCGACGCGTGGACCGCGCTGGGCAGGCACGGCGAGGCCATCGCGGTGCTGCGCGCGCTGATCGCGGAGGACCCGTTGCGGGAGGGCGCGTGGGCCCGGCTGGTGCGGGCGCTGTCCCGTGCCGGGCGGCGGGCGAACGCGCTGGTCGAGTACCGGCGGGTGTGCGACCTGCTGGCGGCCGAGCTGGGCGTGGCGCCGGGGCCGGAGCTGCTGCGGGCGCGTCGGGAGGTGGCCGCGTGATCGGGGTCGGCGCGGGTGGACGAGGGGTGGACGTGGTCGTGGAGCGGATCGGGGGTGGCGGGATGAGCGGGACCGGGGTGGTCGTCGGGGTGGCCGACCGGCGGGGGCGCGGCGCGGGCGAGGCGGCGCCCGCGTTGCCGACGGGCGTGGACGCGCTGCTGGCGCGGGCGCGGGCCGAGGTGGTGGTGATGTCCACCGGTGGTGCGCGGCTGCGCCGGGTCGACCAGGAGAACCTGCGGCGCGGCGTGCGCTACCGGGTGCTGCTGCCCGACGCGCTGCGGACCTCGGCGTTGGCGTTGGCGCGCACCGACGTGCGCACGGTGGCCCAGGTGCCGATGGACGCCGTGGTGGTCGACGGGGCCGCGGTCGTGCTGCCCGCCGAGGGCGGCGCGGCGGTGTTCCGGCTGCCCGGCGTGGTGCGGGCCGCGGTCGAGCTGTTCGAGCGGGTGTGGCCGGAGGCGGTGCCGGTGTTCGCCGCGGCCGGGTCGCCGTGCGGGTTGTCGCCGCGCGAGCGGGAGCTGCTGACGCTGCTGTTCGCGGGCAGCACGGACGAGGCGGCGGCGGCCCGGCTGGGCGTGTCGGTGCGCACGGTGCGGCGGCTGGTCGCCGACATCATGAACCGGCTCGGCGCGCGCAGCAGGTTCCAGGCGGGCGCGAAGGCCGCCGATCGCGGCTGGCTGCTGCGCCGGGCCGGGTGACCCGGGTGACTACGGTGGCGTCGTGCGCATCCTGGTGACCGAGGACGACGAAGACCTGCTCCTCGCCGTCGCCGTGTCCCTGCGGGGCGGGGGGCTGGCGGTGGACGTGGCGGCCGACCTGGCCGGCGCGGACGAGGCGCTGGCGGTGAACTCCTACGACTGCGCGGTGTTCGACCGGGTGCTGCCGGACGGGGACGCGCTGGTGTACGTGCGGGAGCGGCGGCGCGCCGGGCTGCGCGTGCCGGTGCTGTTCCTGACCGCGCTGGACAGCGTGGCGCACCGGGTCGAGGGGCTCCGGACCGGGGACGACTACCTGGTCAAGCCCTTCGCCATGGATGAGCTGGTGGTCCGGGTGCGCGGCCTGTGCCGCCGCCGGGAGATCAGCAGGCCCGCCGTGCTGCGCCACGCGGACGTGGAGCTGGACCCGGGCGCGCGCGAGGTGCGCCGGGCCGGGGTGCTGCTGTCCCTGACCCGCCGCGAGTTCCTCGTGCTGGAGCTGCTGCTGGCCAACGCGGGGCGGCCGGTGACGCGGGACGAGCTGTTCCGGCACGCCTGGGACGAGCTGGTGCGACCCGCGACCAACGTGCTGGACGTGCTGGTGGGGCAGTTGCGGCGCAAGCTGCGCACGCCGCCCCTGATCGAGACCGTGCGCAACGTCGGTTACCGGATCGGCTGATCGCCCACGCCCCACCGGGGTTGACCGGTTGGTGCCACGAGGGGCCGCGGACCACCCGGCGCTGCCAGGCTCCCAACGGACGACCACGACGGGCAGGGGAGAGCAGATCATGAGATCCGGACGCGGGCTGTGGCTCGCCGCGGTGGGAGCGGCCATCGGGTTGACCACGGCGCTGTCGCTGGTGCAGGTGTCCACCGCCCAACCGCCGCCCACCGGCACCGACGTGTCCACGTGCGACAACCCGGTGCTGAACAAGGGCACGACGGGCTGGGGGTCGCTGCGAGGTTCCGCCGCGACCCGCGAAGCGGTCGGGCACCGGTCGGCGCGGTTCGCCTACGCGCAGCGGGGCAACGCCGTCGCCAACCCGTCTTTCCACCTGCCGCAGCAACAGGTCCGGGCGGGTGAGCGGTGGACCTTCGCCTACGACGCGTCCGCCACGTCGGCCGGGCGCGCCCGCGTCGAGGTCGACTGGTACTCCACGCCCGAGGGCGACAACTCGGGTTACCTGCGCCAGGACGTCGCGCCGTGGACGTCGTTCGCGGCGAACGCCGGCTGGACCAGGGTGGCGGGCGAGTTCACCGCGCCGGCGGGCGCGGTCCGGGCCAACGTGCTCACCGAGCACGAGCACACCGCGGCCGGTGCGACGCTGCGCGCCACCGCGTGCGACTACCGGGTGGGCGCTTCCTCCCCGACGACCACGTCGACCACCACGACCACGTCGACCACCACCACCACGACCGCGCCGGGCGACCAGGCGGAGGCCGCCGTCCGGCACGGCTGGGGCGCGCCGCTGCCGATCTCCGACGAGTTCGGCTACACCGGCCCGGTCGACCCGGCGAAGTGGTCGACGCCGTCGGGCTCCGTCGGCGGCACGGCGGGCTGCTGGGAGGGCCACGCCGGGAACGGCCGCCGCTGCGCGAAGAACAGCGTGGTCGGCGGCGGCGTCCTCACCATCACCGGCGAGGCGAACGGCGACACCGGCTGGCTCAGGCAGAAGCTCGACCGCCGGCACGGCCGTTGGGAGGTCCGCTCGCGGTCGCGCAACACCGGCGCCTCGGGCGGCCTGTACCACCCGCTGCACCTGATCTGGCCGACCTCCGAGCAGTGGCCCGAGGACGGCGAGTACGACTGGGTCGAGTACACCGACCCCGACGCGGGGTGCCTGTCGGCGTTCCTGCACTACCCGCACCCCGACGGCGTGCCCGTGCAGCAGGAGTACCGCGAGCGCTGCCCCGTGGACATGCGGCAGTGGCACAACTTCGCCTTCGAGTGGACCCCCGCCGCCCTGGTCGGCTACGTGGACGGCGTCGAGTGGTTCCGCGTCTCCGGCGGCGGCGGGCCCCACGGGCGGCGGGACGTCCAGGCCATGCCGTCGGGCCACCTCAACCTCCAGCTCGACAACTTCACCGGCGACGGCGGCCTGCGCCCGGCGGTGTTCGAGGTCGACTGGGTCCGCGTCTACGCCTGACCGGGAGGGCTCGTCCATGTTGTTCCGCGTTCTGGGTCGGCTGGAGGCGCACGACGGCACGCGCGCGCACCACCTCGGCGCGCCGATGCAGCGCGCGCTGCTGGCCCACCTGCTGCTCACCGCGGGACGGCCGCTGCCCGTGGGCGAACTGGTCGACCGGCTGTGGGACGGCGCGGCCCCCGCCAGGGCGGTGGGCACGCTGCACGTCCACGTGCTGCGGCTGCGGCGGGCGCTCGCCGCCACCGGGTGCGCGGCCCGCGTCGAGACCGGGCCGCGCACCTACCGGCTCGACCTGGGCGCCGACGCCGTGGACGCCGAGGACTTCCGGCGGACCCTCGACGCGGCGACCGCGGCGACCGACCCGGCGGCAGAGCTGGCCGCGCTCGACGCCGCGCTGGACCTGTGGCGCGGCGACGTGCTCGCCGGGGTGCCGGGCGACTGGCCGCGCTACCGGGAGGTCCGCGCGCTGACCGAGCTGCGCGCCACCGCGCGCGAGCGGCGCGCCGAGGCCAACCTGGCCGCCCGGCGGTTCGGCGTGGCGGTGGAGGAGCTGCGCGGCCTGGTCGCCGAGCACCCGGACCGGGAGCACCTGCGCCACCTGCTGGTCCTGGCGCTGCACCGGGCCGGTCGCCGGGCCGAGGCGCTGGCCGCCTACGACGCGGCCTACCGGTTCGCCGCCGACCACCTCGGCCTGGAGCCGGGCGCGGAGCTGCGGCGGTTGCAGCGGATGGTGCTGCACGGCGAGGAACCGCCCCGCCCGGGTCCGCGGGCGACCGGCCCGTGCGCCCTGCCCGCCCGCCGGGGCCGCCTCGTCGGCCGCGACGAACCGCTCGCGGACCTCGCCGCGGCGCTGCGCGCCGGCACGTCCACCTGCGTGGTCACCGGGATGCCGGGGGTGGGGAAGTCCGCGCTGGCGCTGTGGCTGGCGCACGCGCTGCGCGACGACTTCCCGGACGGCCAGCTCCACGCCGGCCTCGACGGCGGTCGCGCGGACCCCTCGGCCGTGCTGGACCGGTTCCTGCGGCTGCTCGGCGTGCCGGACGACCTCGTCCCGCCCGGCCTGGAGGCCAGGGCCGAGCTGTTCCGCGCGCGCACCACGGACCGCGCGCTGCTCGTCGTGCTCGACGACGCCGCCGACGCCGCCGGCGTGCGCGCGCTGCTGCCCGGGGACGGCCGGTCCGCGGTGATCGTGACCAGCCGGAACCCGTTGGCGGCGCTGGACGGCGCGGTCCGGCGCCGGGTCGACGTGCTCGGCGAGCCCGATTCGGTCGCGCTGCTCGCCGACCTGGCGGGCGCGGCCCGCGTCGCCCGCGAACCCGCCGCGGCCCGCCTGGTCGCCGAGCGCTGCGGGCACCTGCCCCTGGCGCTGCGGGTCGCGGGCGCGCTGCTGGCGGCGCACCCGGACCGGTCGGTGGGCGCGCTGGCCGACCTGCTGGCCGACGAGCGCACCAGGCTGGACCGGTTGACCTGCGAGGACCTGTCCGTGCGCGCCCGGTTCGACCGCGCCGGCGAGGCGCTGGGCGAGGTCGAGCGGCATGCCCTCCGGGTGCTCGGCGCGGCCCCCGCCGGCGAGATCACCGCCGCCTCGACCGCCGCGCTGCTGGGCGCCGCGCCGGAACGCGGCCGGGCGGTCGTCGCGGCCCTGGCCGACGCGCACCTGATCACCGAGGCGAGCGGCGGTTACCGGATGCCCCGGCTCATCCGGCTCTACGCGGCGCACCGGCAGCGGTCGGCGGCGAGCACCGGGCGAGCCGCCGGGTAGTGGGAGGTCGACGTGGTACGCGAGTACGACAGCCAGTTGCTGGAATCGGTGGCGGTGCGCCGGCGGCGGCTGCGCGACGCGCTGCTGTGGGGCGCGCTGCGGCACCAGCGGTCCACGGCGGACAACCTGGCCCGGTTCGTGATCGGGTGCGTGGTGGCGGCCGTGGTGTGCGCGGGCTGCGTGGGCTGGGCGTTCCTGCACGACGTGCTGGAGGAGCAGCAGCAGCGCCGCGCCGGGGTGCAGGTGAGCGCGCCGTGATCGCCACGACCGCCACCGGGAGCACCAGGGTGACCCTCGTCGGCACGCGCAGGCGGGTCGACGTCGTGCTGCCCTCCGCCGAGCCGCTGGCCGTGCTGCTGCCGGAGCTGCTCCGGCTGACCGGCGAACCCCACCGCGACCCGCCCGAGTCCTACCGGCTCGTCGGCGTCGACGGCGCGGCGCTGCCCGGTGACCGCACGCTCCACCAGGCCGACGTGCCGGACGGCGCGGTGCTGCGCCTGCTGCGCGGGCCGGAGGTGCCGTCGGCGGCGGTGGTGCACGACGTGGCCGACGCGACGACCGACGACTTCGGCGGCCGGGCGTGGCGCTGGGGACCCGACGCGCTGCGCTGGACGTGCACCGCGATCGCGGTGGTCGCGGTGGTGGCCGCGTGCGCCGTGCTCGCGCCACTGGCGCGGGTGCCCGTCGCGGTGGCGGTGACGCTGCTGGTCGCCGGTGCGGTGGTGGCGCGGCGGGCCTCCCGGCCGGTGGGCGTCGCCGTGGTGCTCGCCGGCGGCGCGGTCGGCGTCCACCTGGCGCTGGCGCAGGTGCCCCACCCCGCGGCGGCCGCGGGCGGCGCGGTCGCCGCGGTCGCGGTCACCACGGTCGTGCTGGGCGCGTGCTCGGGGCTCGGCCGCGGTGGCGTGTTCGGCGGCGCGGTGGCGCTGGCGCTGCTCGCGGTGTGGGCCGGCGCGGCGCTGCTGGACCTGCCGACCGGCCGGGCGTCGGCGGTCGTCGCCGTGGTGGCCGTGCTGCTGCTCGGCGCGCTGCCCCGGCTCGCGGTGGTCGGCTCCGGCCTGGCCGCCCTGGACGACGTGCTGGTCGGGGACGGCGTGGTGCGCAGGCCCGCCGTGGCGGGCGCGCTGGCCGCGGCCCACCGGGGTCTGACCGTCGCCACCGCCGCCGCCGCGCGCGCCGCCGGGACGGCGGGGTTCGCGCTGACCACCGCGCCGACGCCGTGGACCGTCGCGCTGGCGTGCCTCACCGCGTCGGCGCTGGTGCTGCGGCTGCGGGCGTTCCCGCTGCTGGCGCAGGTCGTCGCCCTGCTCGGCGGCACGGCCGCGGTCGTGGTCGGGCTGCTGCGGCGCTGGCTGGCCGACCAGCCGGACGCCCGCCCCTGGGTGTGCGCGCTGCTGCTGGTCTGCGCGGCGGCGGCGCTGCTGCGCGTGCTCCACGTGCCCAAGGAGCACGTGGCGGCGCGGTTCCGGCAGTTCGGCGACCGGCTGGAGGCGGCGGTGGTCATCGCGCTGGTGCCGGTGGTGCTCGGCGAGTTCGGCGTGTACGCGCGGCTGCTCGCGACGTTCTGAGATCAACTAGGAGGCAACCGTGACCGACATGCGGTGGCGGGCCGTCCCGGTCCCGCCGCTGGACCCCGAATCCGTCGCGGGCCGCCGCCGCGCGGGCGAACCCGCCCACCGGCGGGTGGCCCGGTCCGTGCGGCGGGTGTTCGCGTCGTCCTCGGCCGAGGTGCACGAGCTGGCGGAGCTGATCGCCGCCGTGCAGCAGCCGATCACCACCGGCAGGCGGATCGCGGTGACCGGCGTGCGCGGCGGCGCGGGCAAGACCACCGTGGCCGCGCTGATCGGCCGGGTCTTCGCGCGCCGCCGGGCGGACCGGGTGCTGGCCGTCGACGCCGACCCGGAGGTCGGTTCGCTGGCGTGGCGGCTGGGCACGCCGACCGGCCACCCGGTGACCGTGCTGGCCCGCCGCCTGCTCGCGGGCGAGGTGCTCGGCATGGCCGACCTGGAGCCGCTGCTGGGCGCGGCCGGACCCGGCCTGTGGTCGGTGCCCGCCCCCGTGCGGCCCGGCCCGGCCGCGGACGCGGTCTCCGCCGCGCGCGAGGTGGGCCGGTCGCTGTCCCGGCACTTCGGCGTGACCGTGCTGGACTGCGGCCACGGCATGGTGCTGCCCGCGCCGGTGCTGGTCGAGGCGCACGCGGTCGTGGTCGCCGCGCCCGCCACCCTCGACGGCGTGCGCAGCACGCGGGTCGTGCTGGACCGGCTGCACGCCGCGCCCGGCGTGGTCGACCTCGGCCGGGTCGTGGTGGTGCTGTCCTCGCTCAACGACCGGTCCGAGGGCGTCGACCTCGACCGGGCGCGCCGGGCGGTGGGCGTGCTCGGGGTCCCGGTCGTCCACCTCGGGTTCGACCGCCACCTGGCGGGCGGCGGCGTGGTGGACGTGCGCCGGCTCGCCGAGCCGACCGTGGTGTCCGCGACCAGGGTCGCCGCCCTGGCGCTGAAGCGGGCGAGGCCGCTGTGAGCGTGAAGACCGTGCACCGACCCGTGCGCGCCGTGCGACCGCGGCGGCCCGACCAGCCGCTGGACGTCGCGCCGCCACCGGTGCTGCCCGAGGGCAAGGGCGCGTCGGGCGCGTTCACGCTGCTGCCGATCGCCGGGTCGGCGGCGTCGCTGACGCTGATGATGTTCTTCCGCGGCTCGGCGTTCGCCGCCCTCGGCGCGGTGATGATGGTGGTGGTCCTGGTCGCCACCGCCGTGGTGTTCCTGAGCCAGCGCGGCCAGGCCGCGCGCAAGCGCCGCCTGCACCGCGAGCGCTACCTCGACCACCTGGAGCGGCTGCGCGAGGAGCTGGGCGGGCACGAGCGGGAGGCGCGCGGCCACGCCTGGCTGCTCGACCCCGCCCCCGGCGCGCTGGCCGACCTGGTGCGCGACCCGGCCCGGCTGTGGGAGCGACGCCGCCGCGACCGGGACTTCCTGGCGGTGCGCGTCGGCGTCGGACCGCGGCCCGGCCGCGCGCTGACCCTCGCCGACGAGGGCACGCCCACCAACCCGACCGACCCGTTCCTGCTCGCCGAGGCGCGCACGCTGCTGCGGCGGTTCGGCGCCGTGCCCGGGCAGCCGCTGCGCGCGTCGCTGGACCTCGCCGGGGACGTCGCCGTGATCGGCGACCGGGAGGACGTGCTCGCGCTGGTCCGGGCGCTGCTGTGCCAGGTCGCCGCGCTGCACGCGCCCGAGGACGTGGCCGTGGCGGTCTGCCACCCGCCGTCGTCGGCGCGGGACTGGTACTGGCTGCGCTGGCTGCCGCACCTGGTCGACCCGGCGCGGCGCGACTCGGTGGGCGCGCTGCGCCGCATCGCGCCCGACCCCGGCGCGCTGTGCGCGCTGCTGGCCGACGACCTGGCCGAGCGCGCCACGCGGGCCGCGCAGTCCCGCCGGTTCGACGCGGGCGGCAAGGCCGCCGCGACCCACCAGCGGCTGCTGGTGCTGTGCGACTGCCACGGCCGCGACGCGGAACCGCTGCCGCTGCCGGACCGCGCGGCCGCGGCCGCCGACCTGGGCGTCACCACGCTGCACCTGGTCGCCGACCGGATGGCCGAGCCGGAGGAGGTGTCGGTCCGGATCACCCTGACCGGCGACGGCCGGCTGGCGGTGGAGGACCTGCGCGGCGACCAGCCGGACACCGCGGCGGGCGAACCGGACGGGCTGTCCGCGGCGGAGGCCGAGGGGCTGGCGCGGGCGCTGGCCCCGCTGCGGCTGTCCCCGGAGAGCCACGACGACGGGTCCGGCACCGCGCCCGCCGACCCCGTCGACCTGCTCGGCCTCGGCGACCCGACCCGCCTCGACCCGGCGGCGCTGTGGGCGCCGCGGTCGGACCGCGACTTCCTGCGCGTGCCGATCGGCGTCGACCAGGCGGGCCGGCCGGTGTGGCTCGACCTCAAGGAGTCCGCCCAGCTCGGCATGGGGCCGCACGGGCTCTGCGTCGGCGCGACCGGGTCGGGCAAGAGCGAGCTGCTGCGCACCCTCGTGCTGTCGCTGGCCGCCACGCACCCGCCGGACCTGCTCAACCTGGTCATGGTCGACTACAAGGGCGGCGCCACGTTCGCACCGCTGGCCCGGCTGCCGCACGTGACCGGGCTGATCACCAACCTGGTCGACGACGCCGGGCTGGTGGACCGCGTGCGGACCAGCCTGGCGGGCGAGGTGCAGCGCCGCCAGCAGGTCCTCGCCGACGCGGGCAAGGCGCCCGACATCGCCACCTACCGCCTGCTGCGCGAGGAGCGGCCGGACCTGCCCGCCCTGCCGCACCTGCTCGTCATCATCGACGAGTTCGGCGAGCTGCTCACCGCCGAGCCGGAGATGATCGAGCTGTTCCTGACCATCGGCCGCGTCGGCCGCTCGATCGGCGTGCACCTGCTGCTGGCCAGCCAGCGCCTGGAGGCGGGCAAGATCCGCCAGCTGGACACCCACCTGTCCTACCGGCTGGGCCTGCGCACCCTGTCCGACGCGGAGAGCCGCGCCGTGCTGGACACCCCCGACGCGGCCCTGCTGCCGCCCCTGCCGGGTTTCGGCTACCTCAAGGTCGACGTCTCGGTGTACACCCGCTTCAAGACCGCCTACGTCTCCGGACCCCTGCACGCCGCCGAACCGCCCTCGCCGCCCACCCCGGCGGGCCCGCTGGTCCACCCGGTCCCGCGGTACCCGACCCGCCCCGCCGCGCCGCCGCCCGACCACGACCGGCACGCCACCGAGCGGACCACCGGCCCGACCCTGCTGTCCACCGTGGTGGGCGCGCTGGCGGGCGCGGGGGAGCCGGGGCGCCGGATCTGGCTGGACCCGCTCCCCGCCGCGGTCGCCCTGGACGTCGTGGCGGGCGGTGTCGACGCGACCCCGACCGGGCTGGCCCTCGGCGGTCCCGCCGGCACCGGGCTGGAGGTGCCGATCGGCCTGCTGGACGACCCGGCCAGGCAGTGGCGGGGCACGTGGCGGCTGGACCTGGCCGCGGCGGGCGGGCACGTCCTCGTGCTCGGCGGGCCGCACTCGGGCAAGACGACGTTCCTGCGCACCGCGGTGCTCTCGCTGGCCCTGTCCCTCCCGCCGGGCCGCGTCGCGGTGTACGGGGTGGACCTGGTCGGCACCGGCCTGCGCGCGCTGGAACCGCTGCCCATCGTGGGCGGCGTCGCCGGCCGGGACAGCACCGAGCGGATCCGCCGCACCCTGGAGGAGCTCGACGCCGAGCTGGAGCGGCGGGAGGAGGTGTTCCGCGGGCGCGGGTTCGACGACATGTCCGAGCTGCGCGCCGCCCACGCGGCCGGGCGGGTGCCCGAGCTGGCCGCCGCCGACGTGGTGCTCGTGCTCGACGGGTACGGCCAGCTGAGCGGCGAGTTCGAGCGGTTCGCGCCCCTGGTCCACGCGCTGCTGGCCCGCGGCGGCGCGCACGGCGTCCACGTGGTGGCCTGCGCGCGGCGGCTCGGTGAGGTCCGGCTGGCGCAGCAGGTGGCGTTCGGCACCCGGCTGGAGCTGCGGCTGGCCGAGCCCGCCGAATCCGGCATCGACGGCAGGCTGGCCCGCGCCCTGCCGGAGGGCCGCCCCGGCCGAGCGCTCACCCCGGACCTGCTGTTCGGCCAGGTCGCGCTGCCCCGGATCGACTCGGTGGCGGACCCGGCGAGCACCGGCGAGGGGGTGGCGGGCGCGGTGCGGGCGGTGCGCGCCTCGTGGGTGGGGCCGACCGCGCCCCCGGTGCGCCTGCTGCCGCCGGTCCTGCCCGCCGACGCGCTGCCCGCCGACCTGCCGACCGTGCCGTTCGGCGTCGAGGAGAGCGGGCTCGCCCCGGTGTCGCTGGACCTGTTCGACCGGGACCAGCACCTGCTGGCGCTCGGCGACGGCGGGTGCGGCAAGACCAACCTGCTGCGCGTGCTGGCCGACGGGCTGGTGCGCCGCCACGGACCGGAGGACCTGGTGTTCGCGGTGTTCGACCCCAGGCGCGGCCTGGCCGACCTGGTGCCCGAGGAGTGGTTGGGCGGGTACGCGGCCAACACCGCCCTGGCCGCCCAGCTCGCCGCGGCCGTGGCCGAGGAGCTGGGCGGTCGGGCGGCGTCCGGCCGCGCCACCGGCCCGCGGGTGGTGCTGCTGGTCGACGACTACGACGTGCTCAACGCGGCGGGCACCCGCCCGCTGGCCGCCCTGGCCCCGTTCGTCTCCGCGGGCCGCGACCTCGGCCTGCACGTGCTGATGACCCGCCGGGTGCTGGGTGCGGCGCGCGGCCTGCACGAGCAGTTCACCGCGACCGTGCGCGAGTCCGGCGCCGCGGTGCTGGTGATGTCCGGCGACCGCGCGGAGGGGCAGCTGTTCCCCGGCGTGCGGCCGTCGGTGCTGCCCGCGGGCCGCGGCGTGCTCATCCGGCACGGCGAACCGGTCCGCACGGTGCAGACGGCGCACCGGGAGGCGCGGTGACCGACTTCATCGCGCTGTGCGGGCGGCGCCCGGAACCGCGGGACACCGCCACGGCGCTGCTGGCCGCGGGTCCGGGGTTCGGCGTCGACCGGGCGGCGCACGGGGCGCTGCTGCGCATCCTCGCCGAGGACGACCGCCCCCTGGTGGTCGTGGAGGGACCGCTGCTGGTGCAGGTGCCGGGCGAACCCGCCCGGTTGCTCGGCCCCGAGCTGGCCGGGTTGCCCGCGCCGGTGTGGTGGGTGGAGGCGCGGGCGGAGTGGGGCGGTGAGCGCGCGGCGGGCGCCGCGCGCCGCTTCGCCACCGAACTCGCCGCGCGGACCGGGGGAGTGGTGTGGCCGTGCCGTTGATCGTCCAGGACCGCCCCGTGGTCGGCCTGAGCACGCGGTTGATCGACGCGGCGCGCTCGGGCGGGCGGCTGCAACTGCTCACCCCCGCCGGCACCCGCCTCACCCTGCCCGCCGCGGACCTGCTCCGCTGCGCCGACGCGGACTGGGTGGTGAGGTCGGGAGAGGAGCACTTCGACGGCCACACCGGCCGCCGGATGCGCTGGGACGGCGCGGAGTTCGTGCCGGACGGCCCCGTGCCACCGCCCGCCGCCACGGGCCTGTTCGTGCTGGACGTGGCGGTCCGCCACCCGGCGGCGGAGGCGACCGGGCTGGGCGGCGTGCTGGAGGAGTGCGTGGCGGCCCTGACCGGCGGCGAGGTCGCCGGGTGGGGCGCCGCGGAACCGGTCACCCAGCGCTGGAGCAGGACGGGCCTGACCGGCTTCTGCCGGGAACGCGCACCGCGCCCGACCAAGGTGGTGGTCGTCGGCGGCACGGAGGTGAACCGGGCGCAGGGCGCGCTGACCGCGGTCCGCGTCACCGGCGGCGTGCTGGAGCACGTGCGCGTCGGTGTGGTGTCACCGGTCGACATCGAGCCGCTGTTCACCGGGTTGGGCGACCGCTACGACCTGAGGCTGGCGCTCGCCACCCGGCTGCCGGGCCGGGCTCTCGCCGGATGACGGAGATTCGCCCGGCGGTGGTCCGGTCGCTCTTGGAGATGACCGGACCACCGCGTCGTGCTCAGCCGCCGAAAACCCGGTCTCCCGCTGCGGTGTGGAACTCGACGCGTACCCCCAGCGCTCCGGCGAGGGCCTCGGCCAGCCGCTGTCCGCGCTCGTCCCAGGCATCGGCGACCGACTCGTCCGTGAACCCGGATTCGGCCGGGTCGTCCCGGTTGTAGACGGACTGGAATTCGGCGTCCCAGGCGTCGATGGCCGAGGCCAGTTCAGCGGGCACGCCGAAGTCGGAGCGCAGTCGTTGGGCCGAGTAGTTGGCCGGGATCGGGTCATCGCCCTTGCTGACCCACAGGGGGTCGGTGGTCCACTCGGCCGCCAGGCGCACCGAAACCAGTTCCACCATCATCACCATCCCCGGTAGTTCGTGTCGACGTCCGCGCGCGGGTCCCGTCGCGCGTCGTCGAACGGGTTCGAGAAGCCGCGGTGGTTCGCCCCGACGATGTAACCGTTGCTCCCCACCGACACCGAGATGTAGTGCGTTCGCCCACCGTACTCGACCTCGAAGATCGGCCGTCCCGGTGGCGTGCCCTGGCAGTACCCCGTGTACCGCCCCTCGGTGGCGGCCCGGTGGACCACCTCGCCGATCCGATCCGCCGGGATGCCCGCCGCGACGAACTGGTTCTTGTGGGTCATCACGTGCACCAGGCCGGCCTCCTTGCGAGTTCGGGGGTTCACGCCGCCCTCCTCCAGGAACACGATCCTCTGGTTGGGGTCCCTGCCGATCTGGACGACCTCGTCCGCTTTCATCTTGACACCGCCGCGCCGGGCTTCCTCGATCAGCGCCCGGTCGACGGGCCTTGCCTCCTCCCGGTCGACGGGCTTCGCCTCAACCGGTGCGTCGGGTCGGTTCGCCGGGGCATCGGTCTCCGGCGCGTTCGCCTCCGGGGTGTTGCCACCACCGGACCGACCGGTCGGGGCGTCGGGCGGCGCCCAACCGCGGCCCCGGGAGCCCGGGGGCGGATCGGTGACGTTCGGCAGGACGAGCCTGCCCACCCCGGTGTCACCCAGGCGGGTGCTGCCCACGCCGACGTTCGGCAACCCCGCCCGGCCCGCGCCCGCGAGGGCCGTCGGTGGGTCGATGCGCAGCGCGGGCACCCTCACGTCGGCCAGCGACGCGCCCGCCGCCCGCGCGATCTCCGGGACGCGCACCGTGGTCGCGTCCGCGAGGGCGTTCAGCCCCCGCCCCGCGGCCCCGGCCAGCCTCGCGCCCGTGCCGACCTTGGTCGCCGCGAGACCGAGGGTGCCGAAGTTGTAGAGGACCTGGCCGAACGCGTTCGCCGGGTTCTTCGACCACTCGTCCCAGGCCAGCATCCCCTTGCCCGCGTCGACCAGCGCCTGCCGGGCGCTGCCCCTGGGCAGGCCCGGCAGGTCGACCAGGTCGCCGACCGCCAGCGTCCCGGTGGCCGCCATGCCCAGGCCGGCGGCCGTCCGCCACAGGCCCAGCCACGCCTCCTCGTCACCGGAGAGCAGGGCGCCCACGCCTTCCAGGTCGCCCATGAACGCGGTGGCGATGCCACCTGCCACCGAGCGGTCCAGCGACGTGCCGCCCCAGGCGTCGACCCACTGGTCCGCGGTGAGGCCGTACTCGTTGTCGGCCAGGGCGCCGTCGCCGTTGTTGGCCACCAGCGGGATGGCTCCGACCAGCGCGCGGATCGCGTTGGCGCACGTGATCTCCGCCTGGTTGAACCGCGCCATCAGCTCGGCGGCGGCCTTCAGCAACCGGTCGCGCTCGGCGGCCAGCGGGTCCGTGGCGCCGCCCGTGGGGTCCATGCCGGCGCTGAGCGCCACGGCCGGGCTCTTGGCCTCCTGCTCCACGGCGGCGGCCTCGGCCATGAGCCGCCTGGCCTCCTCCTGGAGCAGGAGGACCTCCCGGGCGAACGCGGTGAGCGCGGCGCCCGCGGTGGCGACGTCCTGACCGAGCACCGCCGCCGTGTCCTGGATCGGCAGCGTGGCGGCGAACAGCGTCGGCGCCTCCGGCGCGGTGTAGACCGGCGCCAGGCCCTGCCACTCCTGGTGCACGGCGGCCCCGCTCGCGGCGTAGGCGGGACCGCTCGTGGTCAGCGTGCCCGCCGCGGCCTCCACCCCGCCCGCGTCGACCCGCAGCAGCGGTTCCAGCAGGGCGTCCAGGAAGCTCATCGGCCACCTCCGAACCCGGGCATGGTGGCGCGGGGGTCGGGTGCGGCCGCCGCGGCGGCCTGCGCGTTCGCGGCCATCTCGAACTGGCCCTGCACGTACGCCTCGGTGGCCTGGACCGCGGCGGTCGCGCACGCCGCGCCGCGCTCCACCGAGTAGGCGACCGCGGGCACCACCCGCGCGTCGCGGAACCCGCCGATCGCACCGCCCACGGCGGGTGACGCCGCGGCGGTCTCGGCCGCCGTCGCCGCGTCCTGGATGGCGGCGCCCTCGGCCAGCAGGTCCTGGAGCGCGCCCTCGGTCCTGGTGACCACGCCCTGCACGCCCGGCGGCTTCACGTCCCACGCCGGCACGGCGGTCAGCCGATGCCCTGGACGGCGGACGCGGCGCGGGAGAGGGCCGTGGTCGCCGACTCGTCGTTGCGGGTCATCGTCTGCTTGACCAGGTCGATGATCTGCCGCACCTCCGTGGCCGCGCGGTTCCAGCGCGTCTCCACGACCTGGTACTCCTCGGACACGCCGTCGGCCTGGAAGTCGGCCATCGCCTGGGCGACCTGGCCGTCCCGCCGGCCGATCAGCGCCTCCAGCCGGCCGATGATGCCCATCAGGTCACCTTGCACCTGCGCCGACGCGCCGGTGTCGAAACTCGTGCGGTCCATCGACATCGCGTTCGTTCCCCCCTTGGTCAGACGCCCGAGCGGTGCGCCCCGAAGCGGGCGGCGTCGAAGTTGGCCGCGCCCTCGCCGGCCGAGGCGTTGTCGGCCATCTCCTGGTCGCCCTGGACGAACGAGGTGTCCATGCCGACCTGGCCGGTGACGATCGAGCCCAGCGCCGAGTTGAGGTCGGCGGTGACCTGGTCCGAGCGGGCCTTGAAGTTGTCGAACATCGCCCGGCCCGCGCCGTTGAACCTGCCCTCCAGCGGCGCCGCCGCCGCGATCAGGGACTGGATCAACGACGCCAGGTCGTCGCTGGAACCCTGGCTCTGCTGGGCCAGCGTGGACAGGGTCGTCCTACCCATGTCGAACTTCACGCGCCCTCCTCCCTCTGCGGTGGGTCCAGGATGGCCGGTGGTCCCTTGCCGACCGCTTGCCGTCCGCTGACCGTCCACAAGAGACGGAGAAGACCGGTGACGAGGACGTCGTCACCGGTCTTCTCCGTGGGTGGCTACCTCATGCCGTCAGTCGTCGTGGGTGACGCTCAGGCCGTGGATCTCCACCTCGCCGTAGTTGCCGTCGTCGCACGGCGCGGAGTTGCCGCAGTTGGCCTGCGTGTAGGCGCCCGCCTTGAAGTAGCCGCCGGAGAAGCTCTTCGAGAGCGTGGTTTGCAGCACGCCGTTGTAGTAGGCCCTGATCTTCCCGCCGCCGACCACGAACTTGGCCTCGAACCTCGTGCCCAGCGCGTAGTCGTCGGTGACGAGCTTGTGGCGCGACGTGTCGCCGTTGGTGATGTAGAGCCTGGTGCCCTCCAACCGGAACACCGAGACGTCGTCGCTGCCGTCGTGGATCTGCCCGGCCACGACGTACGGCCGCTCCTCGGGCAGCGCCGTGATGGCCTGGTCGATCACCATCGTGTGCGTCCCCGACGTGGACGACCAGCTCGCCTTGTCCGACCCGGACATCTCGCGCAGCTCCGAGCGCGGGTAGTTCGACCCGCTGGTGGTGACGCCGTCGACGGCGGCCCGGAACCGGACCGCGGCGCAGTCCTCGGTCGCGGTGAACCACGGGTCGACCGAGAAGGTGTCCAGCTCCGGCTGCTCGACGTTGGTCGGGCGCTCGTCCTCGCCGATCGGCAGCCCGATGTACCAGTTCGACAGGTCGAGCACGTCGGCCGGGTACGTGCAGCCGCCGCCGCCACCACCGCCGTTGCCGTCCGCCCCGTGGACGGTCGTCTCGGTGATGCTGGTCCAGTCGTTGTAGGTGTTGCCGTGGCCGACGACGCGGAGGTACCGCGCCGAACCGTCGGCGAAGTCGTGGACCTCCGGCTGCCTCGTGGCGCCGCTGCTGACCCGGCCGCGCAGCGCGTCCCGCCACGACGACCCGTCGTCGGAGAGCTGGACGTCGAAGGTCTGCCTGCGGGTGTCGCCCTGGTGCCAGGCGATCGACACCGAGCCGACGGTCCGGGACGAGCCGAGGTCGTAGCGGATCCACGCCCCGTCGCCCTCGGCCGACCAGCGGGTGGTCAGGTCGCCGTCGAGGGTGTTGGCCGGGACGTTGCCGTCGTCGTCGCCGGCGACGACCCCGGTGATGTCCAGCGGCGCGCCGACCGCCGCCGAAGCCGGGGTCGCGGTGCCCACCGCCACGGCGCACGCCAGGAGCGCGAATGAGGCTCGTTTCATGACACCACCGTGTCGGCTCGCGCTTGTCACCCGCTTACCGCGCGCTGAACCGCCGCCGTCCGGCCGGGTGAGGGCGCGGGTCGAGCAGTGGTGGGGGCGCCCCTCGCCGGGTGGCACGGGGCCGGGACGTCGAGGTGCGGCGTACCGGGGGTTCGGCACGTCGGGGTTCGGGGTACCGGGGTTCGGGACGTCGACGGGACAGCTCGGCGCGGACGGCCTGCCTGTGCCTCGCCGGATGTTGCTCGACCATCGGGCCGACGTCCCCGGTCCTGTCGGGTCACACGCCCCGGAGCGGCGGGTACTCCTGGTCGAGTGGTGGGGAGAGGGTCCTGTTGAGGTCTCGCGCTTCCTGGAGCTGGTCCTCCAGGGTCACGATGCGGCACGCGGCGTCGAGGCCGGTGCCCTGGTCGACGAGTTCCCGGACGCGGGCGGCGATGCGCAGCTGGTGGCGGGAGTAGCGGCGGTGACCGCCGCGTGAGCGCTGGGGCTCGATCAGCTTCGCCTCGTCCAGGCTGCGCAGGAACCCCGGCGTGGCGCCGAGCATCTCCGCGGCCCTGCCCATGGTGTAAGCGGGGTAGTGGTCGTCGTCGAACTTGTCAGCCGCGGCGCGCGGCTCGTCTCTTTCTGGGGGCACTGCACCTCCACGTCACGAGGGGCCCGGTGCCGTAACGGCACCGGGCCCCAGGGTATGGGTTCACTTGCACCAGCCGGTCACGAGGACCGGCCCCTTCACAACCTCGGTACTGCTCAGGTGGTCGGCGCCGGATCTCCTGCGCACTCCGGCTCACCTCACCGACCGCCTGCGGCCACCGTGTCGGAACCCCTTCCACTGATCGGCTCCGACGCGCCTGACCGGTCCTGCCACTGCTGCGTGCGACTGCCGGCTCCCGGACCTTGCCTTTCTCGTCGTGCTTATTTCGGTTGTGCTCCCGGTACTGCTTGTGCCGACAGTCCTCGGCCCACCGCTGACCAGCCCTCCACTGCCGGGCCCGATCAGGGGGCCGTACTGCTCCCAACTCGCGGGTAGTTCGTCATCTCCCGCGTCGATAGGACTTTCTCTTCTCTCTGATGGGAAGAACACTACACGCACCGGGGTGGTCATGTCTACTCCAGCGATCACAGATTTTCTGGATCGGGTGACGCAGGTGCGATGACCTGCGGCGATGTCGAAGTGGGGGTCGCACCGCCACCCGGGAGCCCCGGCCCCGCCGAGCGGGACTCGGGCGCCGGGGCGGTCGGCCGAGGCCCCTCAGAGGCCGCGGGCGGTGATGTCGCCGTGGTCGGTGGTGGCGTGGATGTCCAGTTCGGTGGCGCCGGTGTTCTTGAGGGTGTTGTGGATGCGGCCGAGGGTGGTGCCGGCGTCCAGCGAGGCGGAGACGCCGGCGGCGATCGTCACGTCGCCGGACCCGGTGCGCAGCACGACCCTGCCGCGCACGGCCTCGGCGATCCGGATGTCGCCCTTGCCGGTGCTGATCTCGGCGGGGCCCGTGAGGCGGCCGATCGCGACGTCGCCGGCGTGGGTGGTCACGCGGAGGCTCCCGGCCTCCTCCAGCTCGACCGCGCCGTGCGAGCCCTCCAGGGTGACCTCGCCGAGTCGCCCGACGCCCCGGAGGTCCGCGCTGGCGGCCTTGGCCTGGACGCGGGACCCGGCGGGCAGCTGGACCGTGACCTCGATGAACCCGGAGGGGCCGAAGGCCTGGCTCCCGGTCGGGGCCTGGATGCGCAGGACGCCGTCGCGGTAGTCGACCGCGGTCCGCTCGGCGGCCTTGACGTCGCGGCGCTTGGCGGCGTCGGCGGGCAGGACCTCGACGGTGGTGTCGGTCCGGTCGGCGGCGATGAACCGGACGAGCCCGGCGGGGACGTCCAGGACGGCGGAGATCGGGGCGGCGGTGGCGAAGGTCTGCATCGTGTTCTCCCGGGGTTCGTCCGGGCCCCCGGATCGGTGGGGCGCCCGTGGTGGGTGTGATCGGTGAACTGATCACGAGGACCACGATCGCCCGCCGTCCTGACACCGGGCGGCCACCGCGCTGACACCGCCCCTGACACCGCCGCCGCGCTGACACGGCCGCCGCCGACACCGCCCCTGGCACCGCCACCCGCACCGGCCGCCGCCGCCCGCCCGCCGGCAGCCCCCGGCCGGGACCCCGGCTAGCGCACGTCCACCAGCACCGTGCCCGCCACCGTCCTCTCGGTCAACGGCACCACCTTGCCCTCGGCGTCGCCCTCGCTGGTGTAGGACAGCCTCCCGCTGGCCCCCGGCACGGCGTTCTTCCCGCTCACGGAGTAGACGACCTTGAGCACTTCCCGGTGGTCCAACGGGGTCTGCCGCGTGGGGTCCACGGCCATCATGACCATGCTGAGCGCGGTCAGCACGGCGTCGTGGGACAGGACCGTGCCGTCGTCGCGTCGCGCCGCGTCGTCCAGCGCGTAGTCCGGCAGTTTCCGCCCGGCGAAGTCCGTGATGGCCTTCAGGCTCATCCGCTCGCCGTCCTGCCCGCCCTTCTCCATCAGCTTCTCGTAGCCGGCCATGAGGTCGGGAGCCGCCAGGTCGGTCTGCACGATCGTGACCCCGACCAGGCCCGCCCGGAACTCGTCCGTGTCCGCCTGCTCGTCGGTGGGGCCGTCGTCGCCGGTCAGGATCACCAGTTCCTTCCCCTTCTCGCACGGCCTGTCGCCCAGCGCCTCGACCAGGGCGCTGAGGTGGACGCCCCGACCGGCGAAGTAGAAGACGCGGGTGCTGGCGTAGCAGATGTTGGGCTGGTCCGCCCGGAACGTGCCCTTGACGTCCTTCAACCTGCTGTCGTACGTCATGGTCTTGAGGACCTCGATGTCCGACGCCTCGGCCTTCTCCTTGAACTTGCCGGCGAGGTCGGACGAGTAGTCGTCGTCGGTGTTCCGGTCGGTGATCACCACGACCCCGGGCCGCCTACCCCCGAGATCGCCGCCGGCGTCGGCGAGCAGGACCTCCCTGGCCCTCGCCGCGGCCACCTCGGCCTGCCGGGAGTTGGTGGGCGCCGGGCGGAGCAGCCCGTTGATGCCGCGCAGCGCGTCGGAGGTCATGGTCGAGGCGACCATCGGCACCTGGTTCTCGGACAGCCTCCTGATCGCGTCCTTCGTGGTGGTGAGGCTCTGGCCGAAGCCGGTGACCGCGACCAGCCGGTCCGGGGCCTGGCGCCTGCGGAGCAGTTCGCCCACCGCGGGTTCCCAGTGGGTGAAGCCGTCACCCGCGTTGGCGGGCAGCAGCGCCACCTTGGGCGTGTTGTCCGCGTTGTGCAGGGCCTGCGCGCGCAGGGCGCCCTCCAGCTGGTGCCCGACCTGCGTCACCGGCTCGATCGCGTGCTCCGCCGGTGGCGTCAGGTTCAGCAGCACCGCGATGCTGACGTGGTGGGGGTCCGCGGTCGCCTCCTCGTTCTGCCGCCGGATGCGCTCCATGACGCCGCCGAGCCGGTCCTGCCCGAAGTCGAACGCCCGGTTCGGGTCGGCGACGCCGATGCACTGGCCCTCGATCCGCACCAGCCCCTCCTGGTCGTCGCAGACCGGTTCGCGCACCGCCCAGGACACCGCCGCGACCGCGCCCGCCAGCACGACCGCGGCGGAGCACAGCGCCACGACCTGCCGCCTGCTCCACCGGGGGCGTGCGTCGGGGATGTCCACTGGGCTCACTGCTCTTCCTCCTCGTCCTGACGGGGCAGACCTCGACGGCGCGGCAGGTGGCGCCCCTGTTCCTCGTGCCAGTCGGCCATGGCGAGGATCTCCATCTGGTCGCTGTAGGCCAGTCCCACCACCTGCCTGAGGTACGTGGCGGTCCTGATGTGGTGGTCGGCCCACTCGTCGATCAGGTGGACGTTGCCGGTGGCGTGCCACGACAGCAGCACGCCCTCGATCGGGGAGCGGAACGCCCTGGGCGGCAGCAGGCCGGGGTGGGCCGGGCAGGACACGACCACCTCCACGACGTCCAGCCAGCGCCGCCCCTCCCCGGTGACGAGCAGCTTCTCCAGCGCGTCCTGCACGCCGTTGACGTCACCCGCGGCGAACCGGTGGTGCAGCTCGCCCTCCTCGTCGCCGCGCCGCTTCGCGCACTCCGCGAGCCGGGTGAACACCGCGCCCCACGAGTCCGGCGCGTCGGGTGGCCGCTCGGCCAGCCGCTCGACCAGCAGCAGGCGCAGCAGCGGGTGCATCACCGGGATGCCCTTGGGCCCCAGGCACGCCCACTCGGTCGCGAGCACCGACTCCTTCAGCCACGTCTGCTGCTTGTCCGTCATCAGGAGGGCGGCCTCGGCCTGGTTCCTGGCGGCGGAGCGGGTCACGGCGTCGGCCAGGTCGCCGGTCCGCTCCGCCAGCAGCCGCTTCAGCAGGTAGTGGCGCAGCGGGCCGGACCGGTCGTGGGCCTCGACGCCCAGCAGGAGCCGGGGCGCCCACCCGGTGACGGGGAGCAGGCGCGCCGCGCGCACCAGTTCCGCGCCCGCCTCGGGGTGGCCCGCGCTCAGCCGGATCACGGAGAACGCGAGCGCCTCCCGGTGCTCCTCCGGCACGCCGGCCTCGGCGGCCATGGCCTTGACCTGGGCCGTGGTGAGCCCGGACAGCGGCAGCGGGGTGCAGGGCCCGGGTGAGGAGGCGGTGCCCCACCTCAGCCGCTCCACCTCCTTGCGGTCGGCCGGGATCACCTGGTCGCCCGGCAGCCCGAGCTTGCCCACCAGCGCGCGGTCGCCCGCCGCGATGAAGGTCGCCCTGGCCCGCGTCCCCGCGGCGACCGCGGCGCCCCAGGCCCGCAGCAGCGGCGCGGCGTCGATGTCGCTGCTGAGCACGACCACCGGGTCCACGCGGCGCGACCCGCCGGTCCCGGCCGCCGCCAGGTCCTCCAGGAAGGCCGTCACCAGGACGTGGTCCACGCGGTCCCGGGAGTCGCGGTCGCCGCGTTCGCACAGGTCGGCGAACTCGTCCAGCGCGGCGGCCCGGCGGTGCCAGTCGTACTCGCCCCCCGGCCGGGACCAGGTGCGCCGGAGCAGCCGGGCGGTCAGGGAGCGGATCACCGGGTGCGCCTGGTCGTAGAGCCCCGCCTCGTCGCACAGCCGGCGCAGCGCGCTCGCCAGCGCCTCCTTCGAGCGCAGCCGCTCCAGCAGGTCGTCGACGGCGACGCCGCCCGCGCGCCGGATCGACCTCGCGACGAGGTGGCTCAGCAGCCGGGAGAAGCTCCAGGGGCCGTCCTGCGCGACCAGCCTGACCGCGGCCTCCAGCAGCAGGTCGGGCACCGGCCTGCTCCGGTGCCCGTGGGCCGCGCCGAGCAGCACCCACCGCTGGCCGCGCCGCCGCAGGTCGTCGCACAGCCACTGCTCCGTCCGCGTCCGGCCCGAGCCCGGTGGCCCGAACAGCACGGGGGCGGTGGTCCGGTCCTGCCGCTCGGTCGCGCCCGGCGCGCCGAACACGATGATCGACCGGACGATGTCGAACACCGGGTCCGACCGGTCGCGGGGCACCGAGGGCAGGGCGGGCCCGGCGCCCCGCGCGGTCCCGCCGTGCGGTTCGGGCACCTCGGGCGCCCGGCCGCCGAACAGGCACAGCCAGGCGTTCAGGGGAACGCCCCGGAAGACCTCGGTGAACAGGGTGAAGCCGTACCGCTCGCGCACCGCCGCGACCTCGTCGACGATGTTGGTGTAGAAGTCCTCGGACACCACGAGGGCCAGCACGGCGCCCGACTCCCGGAGCCGCTCCTTGACGTGCCGCGCGTCCTGGATGCGCGTGGCGTGCTCCATGGCCTTGGAGACCTCGGTGGTCTCCACCGGGGTGACCTCGCCGTAGTGCAGCACCACCCTGATCCGCAGGCTGCTCTGCTCGTTGGCACTCTCGTTGTGCTCCAGGACGCCGTCCACGAGTTCGCTGACGAACTTGCGCGCCAGGCGGGCCTTGGGCACCGCCGCGTTCACCAGGATCTGGTAGCCGTCGCCGCGATCCCGGAAGTCGCAGTGCTCCAGCCCGATGCCCGCCTCGCCGAAGGCGTGCTCCACGACCTGGCGCAGGGAGTGGACCGCGTGCAGCCGGTGCCCGACGTGCTTGCCCGCGGCGCTGGAGCCCGCGATGTCCACCGACACTATGGAGTGGTGTTGCGCTTCTGGGTGGAACGGCAAGGTTCCTCCTCTCCGAACCCCGACCGGAATGGTGGCGACCGCTGCTGTCCCCGCGGTACGCACGCAGTATGGGGTCACACCGCGGGGAGAACTGGGTAATACGACTCAGAACTCCCGTGTTCCAGCCGAAGGGGAATTGCGCGGGGCGTGCTGCGCTCAGCTTCTTCGGGAAACCGTGAAATGGTGTTGGAGTCGCTTTTTGCCGCGGATTGTTCGGCGAAGGGGAAGGAAGGCCGGAAGATGTGGCGTGGGGAGGACTTCGCTGCTCCGACGCGGTGGCCTTGGTCGCCCTGCGGTATGCGGGGGTGCGGCAGGAGCGCCGCAAAAGTGCGGGAGGGAGCCGCCGCGCCGGAGAACCGCGTCGCACGCCGAATGTCATCCCATCGAGTGGTTCGGGCGGCATGTCGCGAGCCGCTCTCACAATTGCTGGCGCGACGTCTTCGGGAGGACTGGCGGGAACGCGATTCCGTAGGTGGTCGGTCCCGAGCCGGAGTTCGAAACCGTCGGCCGTGCGGGTGGGCGTCGCGAACGCCGGTCGCCACCGCGTCGGCCTCCCGGTGCGCGGAGCCGGAAGCCGACCCCGGACCGGAACGCGTGGTTGACCATCTTGTTCCGCCGGGAGTCCGCGGGCATCGGCGCGTCGGGGACCGCGTCGCCGAGCGGGTGCTCCCGAGAGTGCTCCCCGGCAGCCGACGCCGCCGGGCGAGCGGTCGGCCCCCGCGCTCCACATGTGCCCAAACCGCCCGGATGGGATGATCAGGAAACGCGGGGCGCGCCTGACGGCCGATGCACACTGGGGGAGCCATGCACACCATCGGTCGCCGTCGGGGCGCCGCTCTTGCCGCCGCTGTCGTGCTGCTCGTCCTGGCCACCGTCCTGGCCAACCGCTTCCTGCCCGGGTGGGCCTACCCGCTCAACGGCCTGGTCGCCACCGCCTGCCTGCTCGGGGTGGCCCGGTGGGCCGGCCTCGGGCTCGCGGAGGTCGGGTTGGACCGTCGGTTCGCCCGGCGGGCCGCCCTGGTCGGGGCGGTCGGGGTGGTGGTGGTCGGCGCGGTGTTCGGGGCCGCCCTGCTCGTGCCGGCCTGGCGCGAGGTGTTCCACGACGGGCGGGTGGTGGTCGACGGGGTCGGGGCGCTGCTGTGGGTCGTGCTGGTGCGGATCCCGCTGGGGACCGTGCTGCTGGAGGAGGTCGCCTTCCGCGGTGTCCTGCCCGCCCTGCTCGGGGCGGGGGAGCGGTGGCGCTGGGGGCCGGTGCTGGGCGCTTCGGCGCTGTTCGGGCTGTGGCACATCCTGCCCTCCCTGGCCCTGCGCGAGAACGCCGCCGTCGACGCCCTGCTCGGCGACGCGCCGGTCCTGGTCACCGTGGCGTCGGCGGTGGTGGCGTCGGCGGTGGCCGGGGTCGGGCTGCACTGGTGCCGGCACGTCGGGCGGGGTGTGCTCGCCCCGGTGCTGGTGCACCTGGCGACCAACTGCGGCGGGGTGCTCGCCGCCTGGTGGGTGCTGCACGCCTGACGCGGGGCTTTTCGGGCGCGGCAAGCATTGTCCACCAAGTGGGAAGGGATCTTGGGGGTGCCCGCCGGCCCTACGCTCGGCCAGGTGGGCACTTCAACGGGATCCCCGGCACTGCCGGTCATCGACATCTCCGCGTTCCGCGATCCGGGTGTCGACCGGGAGGAGTTCCTGCGCACGCTGCGTCACGCCGCGCACGAGGTCGGCTTCTTCTACGTCGTCGGGCACGGCGTCCACCCGGCGTTGACCACCGGGATCTTCGAGGTGGCGAAGCGGTTCTTCGCGCTGCCCCTGGAGCGGCGGCTCGCGATCGAGAACGTCCGCTCGCCCCAGTTCCGCGGCTACACGCGCGCCGGGCGGGAGCGCACCGGCGGCGCGCCCGACTGGCGCGAGCAGATCGACGTCGGGCCGGAGCGGGACGCGGTCGCGGTCGGACCCGGCGACCCCGCGTGGCGAGGGCTGGTCGGCCCGAACCAGTGGCCCACCGACCTGCCCGAGCTGCGGGAGACGACCCTCGCCTGGCAGGACGAGGCCACGCGGGTCGCCCGTGAGGTGCTGCGCGCGCTGGCCGCGGCGCTCGGTCAGGACGAGGGCCACTTCGACCCGTGGTTCGACGACGAGGCGCACACGCACCTCAAGATCGTCCGCTACCCCGGGCGGCCCGCGCCGGACGTCGAGCAGGGCGTGGGCGCCCACAAGGACTACGGCTACCTGGCGCTGCTCCAGCAGGACGACGTCGGCGGCCTCCAGGTGCGGGCCGCCGACGGGTCCTGGATCGACGTGACGCCGCTGCCGGGCAGCTTCGTGCTCAACATCGGCGAGATGCTGGAGATCGCGACGAACGGGTACCTGACCGCGACCCGGCACCGCGTCCTCAGCCCGCCGGCGGGCGTCGAGCGGTTCTCCGTGCCGTTCTTCCTCGGGCCCCGGCTGGACGCCGTGGTCGAACCGCTGGAGCTGCCCGCCGAGTTGGCCGCCGCCGCGCGCGGGGTCGACCAGGACGCCGACAACCCGCTGCTCGCCGCCTACGGCGAGAACGCCCTGCTGGGGTGGCTCCGGTCGCACCCCGAGGTCGCCGAGCGCTGGTGGGGCGACGTCCTGGCGGCACGGGACGCCGGCGCGCGGCGGGGTCGCGCGGGTTGACGGGCGCGGCTGCGGTGTTCCGCAACACGATCGCCCATTGGGGGGAAAGCGTTTCCACATCGTGGGATCGGGACACCGGCACGGCGATTTTCCCTATCGTCTCCGGTCGTTCACCCCACCAGAGGTAGGTCCCTTGTCGTCACCACACGTCCCGGCGCCGGCCAGGTCGGTCGGCAAGGCCGTCACGGCGATGCTGCGCCGGGACCGCTGGGCGCTCGCGGGCGCCGTCACGATCGCGGTCCTCGGGCTCGCCGCCGTGGCCGCCGACCTGCTCACCGCCATCGAGGGGCAGGACCCGTACAGCTACCGGACCGAGGCGCTCGACCCGGGGACCGGCGGCCCGGCGGGCGTGCTCGGCGGGGTGAGCGGCGACCACTGGTTCGGCGTCGAGCCGCTGACCGGCAGGGACCTGTTCGCGATCGTCGTCCACGGCGCGCGCACGTCGTTCCTGATCGGCCTGGCGGCGACGCTGGTCTCGGTGGTGTTCGGGACGCTCGTCGGCGCGGCCGCCGGCTACCTCGGCGGCTGGCCGGACCGGATCGTCACCTGGGCCGCCGACGTGTTCCTCGGCTTCCCCTACCTGATCTTCATGATCGCGCTGGGCGCCGTGGTGCCGAGCCACGTGTCCCGGCCGCTGCTGCTGATCCTGGTGATCGGGTTCTTCGGCTGGCCCTCCATCGCCCGGATCGTGCGGGCGCAGGTGCTGACGCTGAAGGAGCGGAACTTCGTCGCCGCCGCGCGCATCCTCGGCGCGAGCCCGTGGCAGGTGTTCCGGGCCGAGCTGCTGCCCAACCTGTGGGCGCCGATCATCGTGGTGGCTACGCTGTCCGTGCCCGGCAAGATCGGCCTGGAGGCGGCGCTGTCGTTCCTCGGCGTCGGCATCCCGCCGCCGACGCCGAGCTGGGGCCGGACCATCAGCACGGCGGTCGACTGGGTGTCGACCGAACCGATGTTCCTGTTCTTCCCCGGCGTCGCCCTGTTCCTGGCCACCTGGGCGTTCACCGTGTTCGGCGACGGCCTGCGCGACGCCCTCGACCCCAAGACGGACGTGCGACGCTGATGCGGGCCCTCAGGTTCACCGCGAACCGGATCGCGAGCACCCTGCTGGTGCTGCTCGTCGTCGTGTTCATCACCTACGTGGTGTTCTACCTCGTGCCGTCCGACCCGGCGCAGCTGGCGTGCGGCCGGCCGTGCACCGAGCAGAACCTGGCGCTGGCCCGGGAGTTCATGGGGTTGGACGACCCGTGGTGGCGGCAGTTCCTCGACTACCTCGGCGGTGTCGTCACCGGGCGCACGTTCGGCGTCGGCGCGACCTCCATCCACTGCGCCGCGCCGTGCTTCGGCTACTCGTTCCAGCAGAACACCGACGTCGCCGTGCTCATCGCCGAACGCCTGCCGGTGACGTTCTCGCTCGCGGTCGGCGCGGCGGTGCTGTGGCTGGTCGCCGGCGTGGGCGCCGGTGTGCTCGCCGCGCTGCGCCGCGGCACGGCGTGGGACCGGATCACCCTCGCGGGCTCGGTCGCCGGCGTGTCCGCCCCCGTGTACCTGGTGGGGCTGCTGGGCATCCTCGTCCTCGGCTTCACCCTCGACGTGGTGCCGGTCGGCGGGTACGTGCCGTTCACCGAGAGCCCCGTCGACTGGGCGTGGCACCTCGTGCTGCCGTGGCTGGTCCTGGCGTTCGCGCACGCCGCCGTCTACCTCCGGCTGACCCGGGCGCAGATGCTGGAGGTGCTGGGCGAGGACTACATCCGCACGGCCCGCGCCAACGGCCTGCGCGAGTCCTCGGTGATCGGCAGGCACGCGCTGCGCAACGTCCTGCTGCCCGTCGTCACGGTGTTCGGCATCGACCTCGGCTCGCTGCTCGGCGGCGCGGTGATCACCGAACGGGTGTTCAGCCTGCCGGGCCTCGGCGGGCTGCTGATCGACGCGGTGAACCAGCGCGACCTGCCCCTGCTGCTGGGCTGCACGCTGTTCGCCGCCTTCCTGGTCGTCCTGGCCAACGCCGTGGTCGACCTCTGCTACGGCGCGCTCGACCCGCGAGCCCGCCTCACCTGATGTCCCAGGGGGAGAAGAGATGGTGTCCAGGCAAGTCCGGAAGCTCGTCGCGGTCGCGGCGGCGGCGACCCTGCTCGCCGCGTGCAACGCGAACGACCCGGGGAACACCGGCGCGTCGTCGGCCGCCGAGGCGGCGCAGGGCGGCACGCTGCGGATCCTGAGCGAGGGGCAGACGGTCAACTACGACCCGGCCAAGAGCAGCAGCCTGCCCATCACCTCGCTGGGCTTCGTGCACCGCAGGCTCACCGGCTGGGTCAACGCCGAGGGCGAGCAGGCCGCGGTGGCGCCGGACCTCGGCGACACCGGCAAGGCCTCCGACGGCGGCAAGACCTGGACGTTCACCCTCAAGGAGGGGCTGAAGTTCGGCGACGGCAGCCCCATCCGGTCCCACGACGTCAAGTGGGGCGTCGAGCGGACCTTCGCGCCGGCGTTCTCCGGCGGGCTCGGCTACCACAAGCAGCTGCTGGTCGGCGGCGGCGACTACCGCGGCCCGTTCGAGGGCGAGCGCCTGGCCTCCATCGAGACCCCGGACGACAGGACGATCGTCTTCCGCCTGACCCGCCCGTACGGCGACTGGCCGTGGATCACCAGCACCCCGGCCTTCGCGCCGGTGCCGGAGGGCAAGGGCGCCGAGCCGGACTACGGCGAGCACCCCGTCGCCTCCGGCCCCTACCAGCTCGCCGAGTACCAGCGCGGCGTGCGGGCCCGGCTGGTCCGCAACCCCCACTGGGACCGCGCCTCCGACCAGATCCGCGGCGGCCTGCCCGACGAGGTCCAGTTCCAGCTCGGCCAGGAGGCCTCCGTGGTCTCCCAGCGGCTCGTCGCCGACAGCGGTGAGGACCGGCAGGCGTTCGGCTCCTCCTTCGCCTCGCCCGCGCAGCTCGCGCAGCTCCAGGGCAACGCCTCCGCCAAGCAGCGGCTCGTCACCTCGAAGACCGGCGCGCTGGCCTACCTCGCCCTCAACACCGAGAAGCTGACCGATCCGAAGGTGCGCCAGGCGTTCCAGTACGCGGTCGACAAGACGTCCTACCAGATCGCGTCCGCGGGCGCCGCGCAGCTCGCCGGCGACACCGCCACCACCCTGATCACCCAGGGCATCGCGGGCCGCGAGCAGTTCGACCTGTACCCGGCGCAGCCGGCCGGGGAGCCCGAGAAGGCCAAGCGGCTGCTCGCCGAGGCCGGTTTCCCCGACGGCCTCAAGGACCTCGACTTCGTGGTGCCCAAGAGCAACGACTACCCGGCGAAGGCGCAGGCGCTCCAGGCCGCGCTGGCCAAGGCCGGCATCGCGGTGAACATCCGGGTGCTCGACACCGACGCGTACACGGCCGAGACCAGCCAGGCCGCGAACCCCACCTACGACCTGACCCTCAGCTCGTGGCAGCCGGACTTCCCCAGCGCCAACGCCAACATCCAGCCGCTGTTCGCCTCCTCGGAGATCGGCGGCGGCGGGTACAACCTCTCCCGCTACCGCAACCCCGAGGTCGACGCGCTGATCGAGGCCGCGCAGAGCGAGGTCGACCCGGTCGCCGCCAACCGCAGGTGGGTCGAGCTGGACAAGAAGATCCTCGCCGACTCGCCCGTGGTGCCGCTGATCTACACGCGCAACTCGTTCCTGCGCGGTTCCGAGGTCGCGAACTTCTACATCGCCGACTTCCCCGCCTACCCGAACTACCTCCAGGCGGGCATCGCCAAGTGACACCGCCGCTGCTGCGCCTGGAGGGCGTCTCCGTGGCGTTCGACGCCCCCGCCGCCGAGGAGGTCGACTACTCGTTGGCGGCGGGGGAGGTGCTGGCCGTCGTCGGCGAGTCGGGCTCCGGCAAGACGGTGACCGCGCTGTCGCTGCTGGGGCTGCTGCCCGGCGCCGCCACGGTCACCGGGCGCGCCCTGTTCGCCGGCCGGGACCTGTTCGCGCTGTCCGCCGAGGAGCTGCGGGCGGTGCGCGGCAACGGCATCGGCATGGTGTTCCAGGAGCCGATGACCGCGCTCAACCCGGTGTTCCGGGTCGGCGACCAGCTCGCCGAGGTCGTCCGGGCGCACGGCGGCCGCACCGCGGCGCAGGCCCGGCGGCGCGTGGACGAGCTGCTGGCGCTGGTCGGGCTGCCCCCGGGGGCGCGGCGGAAGTACCCGCACGAGCTGTCCGGCGGGCAGCTCCAGCGGGTGGTGATCGCCATGGCCGTGGCCAACGACCCGGCGCTGCTGATCGCCGACGAGCCCACGACCGCGCTCGACGTGACCGTCCAGGCGGAGGTCCTGGAGCTGCTGCGCGACCTGCGCGGCCGGCTCGACGCGGCGATCCTGCTGATCACGCACGACATGGGCGTGGTCGCGGACCTGGCCGACCGGGTCGTGGTGATGCGCGACGGCCGGGTGGTCGAGCAGGGTCCGGTGGCGGAGGTGTTCGCCGCGCCGCGCCACGAGTACACGCGGTCCCTGCTGGACTCCGTGATCTCGCTGAGCGGACCGCCGCCCGCCGAACCGCCCGCCGCCGTGGAGGTGTCGCCGGGCGTCGTGGCGCGCGGCGCGCACGTGGCCGTGACCTCGCCCTCGCTGTCCGCGCCCGACCGGCCCGGCGACGACCCGGTGCTCGCGCTGTCCGGGCTCACCGTCGCCTACGGCCGGTTCCGGGCGGTCGACGGGGTCGGGCTGCACGTCGGGCGGGGCGAGGTCCTCGGCCTGGTCGGGGAGTCCGGGTCCGGCAAGAGCAGCATCGCGGGCGCGGTCACCGGGCTCGTCACGCCCGCCGCCGGGGTGGTCGAGCTGGCCGGCCAGGAGCTGTCCCGGCTGCGCGGCCGGGCGGCGAAGCGGGCGCGGGGCCGCGTCGGCGTGGTGTTCCAGGACCCGGCGTCGTCGCTGAACCCCCGGGCCACCGTCGCCCGCAGCATCGCCTCGCCGTTCCTGCTGCACACCCCGCTGCGCGGCGCCGAGCTGGACCGCCGCGTCGACGGGCTGCTGGACGCGGTGCGGCTGTCGCCGTCGCTGCGCGACCGGTACCCGCACGAGCTGTCCGGCGGGCAGCGGCAGCGGGTCGGCATCGCCCGCGCCATCGCCCTGGACCCGGACCTGCTGATCGCGGACGAGCCGACCAGCGCGCTCGACGTGTCCGTCCAGGCCCGCGTGCTCGACCTGTTCCGCGCGCTCCAGGCCGAGCTGCGCTTCGCCTGCCTGTTCATCAGCCACGACCTCGCGGTGGTCGAGCGGCTGGCCGACCGGGTGGCCGTGCTGCACGGCGGCCGGGTCGTCGAGACCGGGCCCGCCGACGAGGTGCTGACCGCGCCGCTGCACCCGTACACGCGGCGGCTGCTGGCGGCCGCGCCGGTCGCGGACCCGGTTCGGCAGCGGGAGCGCCGGGAGGCGTGGCTCGCGCTCGACGGGCCGGGGTGACGACCGGCCCGGAGCGCTCCGGCCGCACCCCGGACCGGGCCGGGCCGGGCCGAACCGGGCCGGCCTGAACCGGACCGGCCCGAATCGCCCGGCTCCCGCCGCCCGCGGTCCGCCTACCCCGCGCGCCCGCCGGTCACAGCAGCGACACGGCCCTGTCCAGCCCCGGGTCGCGCCCCGCCGACAGGTCCGCCGCGGTCGTCGGGGCGTGGTGGTCCGGCGCCACGCCGATGGTGTTCACGATCTCCCCGTTCGCGGCGACCTCGTGGTGCTTCGGCAGGGCGAGGATGCTCCCGTTGTCCAGCAGGTGGGGCAGGCCGGGGCCGGACACGGCGCCGGCGGTGCGGGTGCCCACCAGCGTGCCGAGGCGGAGGTCCTTGACGGTGCCGGCGAACGAGTCGCACGCGGACGCGCAGCGGCGGTCGGTGAGGGCGACGAACGGCAGGTCCAGCAGGTCGACCGAGTCGTCGGTGCGGTTGGGGGTGCAGCGGTCCCTGACGTCGCACCAGTAGCTGGTCGTCCTGCCGTGGGCGAGGGCGCCGAGGAGCTTGCGGACGGCGTCGGGGCTGCCGCCGCCGTTGCCCCGCAGGTCCAGGACCACCCCGCGCAGGTCCGCCCGCGCGCGCAGGTCGGCGATGGCGGCCAGGGCGCGGTCGGCCAGTTCCGGCGCGAAGTTGGGCAGGCTGACGTAGGCGACGTCCCCGTCCACCAACCGGGATTCCACGTCCCGGGGTCGCGGCTGGTACGGGGCGGCGGTCAGGGTGAGGGTGGACGTCCCGCCGGTCGCCGGGCGGCGCACGGTGAGCCGGAGCACGGAGCCCGGCGCGGTGCCGGTCGGCGACAGCGCGCCCCTGGTGAGGACGCCGTTGACGAACAGCGGCACGCCGTCGACCTCCAGGACCTCGTCGCCGGGCGCGAGGCCGGCGACCGCGGCCGGGCTGCCCGCCGCGACGCCGGTGACGTGGGCGGGCTCGGTCGCCACCGGGTCGACGTCGCCGGGACCGGAGGTGACGGACAGGTCGAAGCCGTAGGGGTTCGGGGTGAACCCGCTGAGCCACCGCGCGTGGTTGTCGTCGAGTTCGTCCACCATGGCCCTGATGGCGGCGGTGGCGAGGGCGGCGCGCGCGCCGTCGTCCGGCAGCGCGTTCGCGATCCGCCGGTAGACCCCGCCGAACGCGGCCCAGTCGGCGTCCCTGCGGCCGGTGAGCGCCGGCAGGGTGGCGTCGGGCCGGTCGAGGCCCCGGCGTTGCAGCTCCTGGGTCATCGCGGCGAACGCCGGCACGAGCAGCGTGCGGCTGTCGAGCACCGGCCCGCTGTAGTAGTTGTCGAAGATGCAGTGGTAGGCCTGCCCGACCGTGGTGGCGGTGGGCGGCGTCGGCGTCGGCGGCGGCTGCCCCGGCACGGGGGTGGGCTTGACGCAGGCCGGTGGCCTGCCCGCGCCGGCCGGGACGGGGTCGGCGGTGCCGTCCGCCGCGCCGACGAGCGAGGCCGTCACGGCGAGCACCGCGGCGATGGTGAGCGGACGCCATCTGCGTGCCACGAGGATCTCCTTGGGGTGGTGGGTATCGGACGAGGGCGAGTTCTACGGGGCCACCGGTTTCACGGCGGTTTCGCCGCGCGGCGAAACCCCTGCGAAACCGGTGGCCGGCGATACTGCGCGGGTGCGGGTGCTGGTGGTGGAGGACGACGAGGAGATGGCGCGGGCGGTGGCGACCGGGCTGCGCCGGGCGCGCATGGCCGTCGACGTGGCGCTGGACGGGACCAGCGGGCTGGAACGCGCGCTGAGCACCGACTACGACGTGGTGGTGCTGGACCGGGACCTGCCCGGCACGCACGGCGACGACGTGTGCGCGGAGCTGATCGCGGCCGGGTGCCGGGGCCGGGTGCTGATGCTGACCGCGGCGGCCACCACGGAGGACCTGGTCGACGGGCTCGGCCTCGGCGCGGACGACTACCTGGCCAAGCCGTTCGACTTCCGGGCGCTCGTGGCGCGGGTCGGCGCGCTGGCGCGGCGGGCCCACCCGGCCGCGCCCCCGGTGCTGCGCCGCGGCGACCTGGTCGTCGACACCGCCCGGCGGAGGGCGACCCGGGGCGACCGGCCGTTGGAGCTCTCGCCGAAGGAGTTCGGCGTGCTGGAGCTGCTGCTGGCGGCGGAGGGCCGGGTCGTGTCGGCGGAGGAGCTGCTGGAACGGGTGTGGGACGAGGCGGCCGACCCGTTCACCAACGCGGTGAAGGTCACGGTCAGCAGGCTGCGGGCCAAGCTGGGCGATCCGCCGGTCGTCGAGACCGTGGCCAGGAGCGGGTACCGGGTGTGAGGGGCCCGCTCGCCCGGCTCGCCCGGTCTTCCCGGCTTTCCCGGTTCGCCCGGCCCCGGCGCCGCCTGCCGCGGCGGACCGTGCGGCTGCGGCTGACCCTGCTGTACGGCGCGCTGTTCCTGCTCTGCGGCGCGGGGGCGCTGGCGGTCACGTACGTCCTGGTCCGGCACTCGGTGGCGCCGGAGGGCGACGTGACGCTGCTCCGCGCGCCGGGTGACCGCGGCCTGCCCGGCGGCCCGGCGCTCCCGTTCGACGTGGGCGCGGAGCAGGTGGTGGCCAGGGCGGAGGCGGCGCTGGCCGAGCAGCGGCGGGACGTGCTGCGCCAGCTGGTGGTCCAGTCCGGGACCGCGCTGGCCATGCTGGTGGTGCTCGTGCTCGCCCTGAGCTGGTGGGTGGCGGGCCGCGTCCTGCGCAGGCTGAGCACGATCACCGCGACCGCGCGGGAGATCTCGGCGACCAACCTGCACCGGCGCCTGGCCCTGGCCGGGCCGGACGACGAGCTGAAGGAGCTGGGCGACACGTTCGACGAGCTCCTCGGCCGGCTGGAGGCGTCGTTCGAGGCCCAGCGCCGGTTCGTCGCCAACGCCTCCCACGAGCTGCGCACCCCGCTCGCCCGCCAGCGCGCGATCGGGCAGGTGGCGCTCGACGACCCGGACGCCACGGTGGCGTCCCTGCGCGCGGCGCACGAACGGGTCCTCGCGGCGGGGGAGCAGCAGGAACGGCTGATCGAGGCCATGCTCACCCTGGTCCGCGGCCACGCCGGCATCGACGTCCGCCACCCGTTCGACCTGGGCGAGGTGGTGACCGGTGTGGTCGAGGCGCGCCGGACGCCGGACGTCGCGCTGCGCACGGCGATCGGGCCGTGCCCGGTGTCCGGGCACCGCGCGCTCGCCGAGCGGCTGGTGGTGAACCTGGTGGACAACGCGATCCGGCACAACGCGCCCGGCGGCTGGGTCGAGGTGCGGTGCGGCTCCGGCGCGCTGACCGTGGCCAACACCGGCCCGGTCGTGCCGGCGGACGAGGTCGGGCGGATCTTCCAGCCGTTCCAGCGGCTCGGGCGCGCCAGGACCGGTCACGGGCTGGGGTTGGGGCTCTCGATCGTGCGCGCGATCGCGACGGCGCACGGGGCGCGGGTCACGGCGGCGCCGAGGGAGGGCGGCGGGCTGGTCGTCGAGGTGGTGTTCGGCTGACGGCGCCCGGGGTTGGGCGCAGCCGGTGGCGGTCTCGCTGTGGGGGCCGGTGGCGGCCGCGGGCGTGGCAGGCACCGTCAGGCGATCGTGCCGCCGCCCCGGAGGAGCGGCACGACCACCCGGCGCCCTTCGGCGGCCGGCGACGGTGCGACGTCGGCGTGGCCGTGCCGTCGCACGGCCGGCCGTGCGACGCCGCCGCGGCGAGACCGGCCCCTCGACCCACCTCGGCCCCCCAGGACCTCAGAAGCCGCGCGGGGTGACCAGGCCCGCCTCGTACGCGAACACCACCAGTTGCGCGCGGTCGCGGGCGCGGAGCTTGACCATGGCCCGGTTGACGTGGGTCTTCGCGGTCAGCGGGCTGATCGCCATGCGGTCGGCGACCTCGTCGTTGGACAGGCCGCGCGCGACCAGGGCGACGGCCTCGCGCTCCCGGTTGGTCAGCTCCTCCAACCCCCGGCCGACGCCGGTGCCGAGCGGTTGGGCGACGAACCGGTCGATGAGCCTGCGGGTGATCGACGGCGCGAGCAGGGCGTCACCGCGCGCGGCGACGCGCACGGCGTGCAGGAAGTCCTCCGGCTCGACGTCCTTGACGAGGAAGCCGGTCGCACCGGCGCGCAGGGCGTCGAAGACGTGCTCGTCGAAGCCGTAGTTGGTGAGGATGACGACGCGCACCGCGGCCAGGGCGGGGTCCGCGGCGATGCGCCGGGTCGCCTCGACGCCGTCGACGACGGGCATCCGGATGTCGACGACCGCGATGTCGGGCAGGTGCGACCTGGCCAGCGCCACGGCCTCGGCGCCGTCGGCGGCCTCGGCCACCACCTCGATGTCGTCCTCGACGTCGAGCAGCGCGCGGAACCCGCTGCGGATGAGCGGTTGGTCGTCGACCAGCAGGACGCGGATCACGGCGCCCGGTCCACGGGAAGTTCGGCGTGGACGGTGAAGCCGCCACCACCGCGCGGCGCCGCGCGCAGCCTGCCGCCGAGGGCGGTGACCCGCTCGCGCATCCCGAGCAGCCCCACCCCGGGCACGGGCACCACGTCCGGCGTGGCCCTGCCGTCGTCGTCGGCCCTGATGACCAGGGCGTCGGGGCGGTGGTCGATGCGGACCGACGCGGTGGTGGCATTGGCGTGCCTGGCGATGTTGGTCAGCGACTCCTGGACGACCCGGTAGGCGGTCCGGTCCACCGCGGCGGGCACGCCGCCCCGGGCGCCCTCGACCGTCAGCTCCGCGTCCAGGCCGATCGCCCGCGCCCGCCGCACCAGTTCCGGCACCTGGTCGAGCCCGTGCGGCGGGGTGTCGTCGCGCAGCACCTCCAGGGTCGCCCGCAGCTCCCGCGCCGCCTCGCGGCCGGCCTCCCGGATCGCGAGCAGGGCCTCCGGCACCTGCTCGCCGCGCTTGTGCGCCAGGTGGACGGCGACTTCGGCCTGCACCTTGATGACGGAGATCTGGTGGGTGAGCGAGTCGTGCAGCTCCCGCGCGATGTGCAGCCGCTCCTCGTCGGCGCGGCGGCGCGCGGTCTCCTCGCGGGTGCGCTCGGCCTCGTCCGCCCGGCGCTCGGCCTGCCGCAGCGCCTCGCCCGCCGCGCCGGCGGCGACCAGCCACGCCAGTTGGAGGACGTCCCTGGACCGCGTGAACGCCTCGCCGAGGAGCCAGCCGTGGGGCGACACCAGAATCGCGAGCGGCACGGCGGCGAGCATGACCACCGAACCCGCCACCGCGACGACCCGGTGACCGGCCCGCACGGCGGCGTACACCGCGAACAAGTAGGCGACGACGGGCACGTCGAAGCCGAGGGCCTGGTGGCCCAGCGCGGACGACCCGGTCACGGCCAGCACGGTCACCGGCGCCCGGCGTCGCCCGGCCAGCGCCAGGCCGCCCACCACCAGCAGGACGTGCCCCAGCGGGTTCGGCCCCGTCGCGGCGTGCTGCCCGGACGACCCGGCGATCAGCTGGGTGGCTGCCACCCCGGCGGCGATCGCCCAGTCCGCGACCGCGATCCGCCCCCGGCTCATGGGTGAACCCTAGTCGGGCGTCCGGGCGGGCGAGTCCTCCTCGGGCATGACCGGCCGGCTACCGCGCACGCGGTAGTCCCGGGCGTCCTGCCGCGCCCGCGGTAGTCGGCTGCGGCACGGGCGGCAGCGCGGATCGCCCGCGCCCGCACGACGACGGGCGGCGGGGTCGGCGGCCATGCTCGGTTTCCGCTCAACCGCAGGAGGAACGCCGTGGTGATCAGTGACTTCTTGGCCGTGACCGCTTCGTTCGAGGGGCTCGGGCACCTCGCGGCCCAGTCGCGCGGCATGGGCGCGGGGAGGGCCGTGTCCCTCGTGGCCGGGTTGTCGGGGTTGGTCGGCGCGGTCGTCGGCGGGCTCGCGGCGGCCCGTCCCGGTTCCGGGCGGGGCCGGGCTGTCGTGGCGCTCGTGGCGGGGGTGGTCGGCGGGTTCCTCGGCGTGGTGGTCGTGGTCACCGCGGAGGGTGGTCCCGGCACCGGCAACGGGGTGGGCGGAGGGGTGGTGGCCGCGGTGGTGGGCTTGGTGGGCGCGGTCCTCGGCGGACTGGCCCTGGCCCGGTCCCGTCGCGCGGCCGACAGGTCGACGGGCACGCGACGGGGATCCGCCTGAGGTCCGTTCGTGGTCGGGTTCCCGGCCTCACGGGCGGGGTTCAGCGGTGCGGGACCCTGGTCAGGAGAACACGGAGATCCAGGTGGCCACGACGCCGCTGATCAGCACGAGGGTCACGGCCGACGACGCGCCGGGCGCCCCGGCCAGGGTCGCCGCCACCGCCAGCGCACCCAGGGAGGCCGCCGCCGCCGTGCCGACGAGCAGCACCTTGCGCCGGCCCCCGTGGACGTTGTGGGTCGAGCCGGAGGCCATCGCCCACAGCCCGAGGCCGAAGGCCAGGAGCAGCAGGCCGGGCAGGTCGCCGGTCCTCGCGAGGACCGCGACGGTGGCCGCCGCGACGGCGAAGCCGAGGAAGAGGAACGTGGCGCGGCGCGCGGGGCGGCTCACCAGGTGGCGGTCGCGGCTGAGCAGCAGGACGCAGTTCATCAGCGGTTCCAGGGTCCAGCTCAGCACGACGAGCCCCACGACCGCGATGATCAGCACCCGCGCCCACGCCTGGTCGTCGAACGGCCGCAGGAAGCGGGTCAGCAGGAACGGCACCAGCAGCACCGCCACGCGCACGCCCGTCGGCACCGAGCCGAGCCAGGAGTTGAACCGCAGCAGCGCGCCGTAGAGCGGGTTGCGGGACTTCAGGGCGACCGAACGTGACGCATGATCCGGTGATCGAGGCGCTGCTCGGGGCGCTGGCCGCGGACCCCGGCAACCACCCGGTGCGGGCCCACGTGGCGCGGCTGCTGCTGGACGCGGGCCACCCGGCCGAGGCGCTCGCGCACGCCACGACCGTGCTGGCCGCCGTGCCGGACGACGTGGCGGCGCTGCGCGCGGCGGCCGGCGCCGCGCGGGCGGTCGGCGACGAGACCAGGGCCGCCTCCTACGGGCGGCTCGCGGACGCGCTCGACCCGCCACCTCCCTCGCCCTCGCCCGCACCGGCGCCGGGATCCGGTCCGGTCGCGTCGGCCGTGCCGGACACCGCCGACGAGATCCTGCGGCGGTGGGACGACAGCGAGCCCGTCGCCGAACCCGGCATCGGCACGATGGGCAAGGCGGGCGTCACGCTGGCGGACATCGGCGGCCTGGCCGACGTGAAGAAGCGCCTGGACATGTCGTTCCTCACCCCGCTGCGCAACCCGGAGCTGCGCCTGGCGTTCGGCAAGTCCCTGCGCGGCGGGCTGCTGCTGTGGGGGCCGCCCGGCTGCGGCAAGACGCTCATCGCCCGCGCGCTGGCGGGCGAGCTGGGCGCGAGCTTCTACGAGATCGGCCTGAGCGACGTGCTGGACATGTGGCTCGGCAGCAGCGAGCGCAACCTGCGCGACATCTTCGACACCGCCCGCCGCAACCGCCCGTGCCTGCTGTTCTTCGACGAGATCGACGCGCTGGGCCAGAAGCGGTCGCAGCTGCGCGGCGGCGGGTCGGCCCTGCGCGGCGTGGTCAACCAGATGCTGGCCGAGCTGGACGGCGCGAGCACGGACAACGAGGGCGTGTTCGTGCTGGCCGCCAGCAACCACCCGTGGGACGTGGACCCGGCGCTGCTGCGGCCGGGCCGGTTCGACCGGACCGTGCTGGTGCTGCCGCCGGACGTCGAGGCCCGCGAGGCGATCCTGCGGCTGCACCTGCGCGGCAGGCCGACCGAGCGGCTGGACCTCGCCCGGATCGCCAAGGCCGCGGACGGCATGTCCGGCGCGGACCTCGCGCTGGTCTGCGAGCAGGCCACGGAGACGGCCATGGAGGAGTCGATGGCGTCCGGCCGGGTCCACCCCATCACCCAGCGGCACCTCCAGGACGCGGTGAGATCCGTGTCGCCCAGCATCGGCGAGTGGCTGGGGACCGCCCGCAACTACGCCTTGTACGGCAACGAGAACGGCGCTTACGACGAGCTGGCCGCGTACCTGAAGAAGCGCCGCCGCTGACGCGCCGCCCGGCGCTGCCCAGGGGTACCGTCGCCGGGTGCGACCGGTGACGAGGGCGTTGACGCCCAAGGGGTTGGCCACGCGGGCTCGGATCGTCGAGGGCGCGGCCCGGTTGCTGCGCGAGCGCAACGTCGTCGAGACCACCCTCGACGACGTCCTGGCCGCCACGGGCACCAGCAAGGGCCAGCTGTTCCACTACTTCCCGGACGGCAAGGACCAGTTGCTGCTGGCCGTCGCCGAGCACGAGGCGGACCGGGTGCTGGACGACCAGCGGCCGCACCTGGACGACCTGTCGACGTGGGAGTCGTGGGAGGCCTGGCGGGACACCGTGCTGCGGCGCTACCGGGAGATGGGCGACACCTGCCCGCTCGGGACGCTGTTCCTCCAGGTGGGCCGCGGCACCCCGGGCGCGCGGGCGATCGCGCGCGGGCTGATGTCGCGGTGGCAGGCCCGGCTGGCGGCGGGGATGGTGGCGCTCCAGGACAACGGGCTCCTCGACCCCGCCTTCGACGTCGACCGCGCCGCGCCCGCCCTGCTCGCGGCGGTGCAGGGCGGGGTCTCGATCCTGCTGTCCACCGGGTCGGACGAGCACCTGGGCGCGGCGCTGGACTTCCACCTCGCGCAGCTGCGCGCGGCGGCGGTCACGCGCGCCAGTGGCCGTCGAACCGGAGCGTGACACCGGTCAGGAAGTCGGCCACGGGGCTGGCCAGGTAGGCCACGGCCGCGGCGATCTCGGCGGGTCGGGCGAGGCGGCCGGTGTCGTTGGGCGCGGCGGCGCGCACGTACCGGGACTCGACCTCCTCCCACGGCCCGGTGAGGCCGTGCTCGGCCGCGTACTCGGCGATCCGCTGCCGCCCGGTGGCGGTGAGGATGCCGCCGGGCGCGATCGCGTTCGACGTCACGCCGGTCTCGCGCAGTTCGCGGGCCAGCGTGCGGGCGAGGTTGTCGCGGGCGGCGGCGGTGGCGCCGTAGTGGGGCTGGGGCGCGATGGGCACGGTGCCGGTGATGCTGCCGACCTGGATGACGCGGCCCCAGCGGCGCTCGCGCATGGCGGGCACGAACCGCTGCACGGTGCGCACGCTGGACACCACGTTCGTGTTGTAGATGTCGAGCCAGTGCTGGGGCGTCGCGCTCCACCAGTCCAGGGACATGTCGAACACGCCCACGTTGTTCACCAGGACGTCGACCCGCCCCGCCGCCTCGGCCACGGCGTCGGCCCCGCCGTCCGTGCCCAGGTCGCCGATCGCCACGTCCGCCTCGCCGCCCGCCGCGCGGACCGCCTCGGCGACCGCGGTGGTCCGGGCCTCGTCCCGGCCGTGCACGACGACCTCGGCCCCTTCGGCGGCGAGGGCGTGGGCGACGGCCTCGCCCAGGCCCGAGCTGGAACCGGTGACGAGGGCGCGCTTACCGGTCAACTGGAGGTCCACTGCGTTCCGCCTTCGGTGGGGGATGTGCCGACCGCTCCACCGTGCCGACGGAAAAATGGACCGGCAAGTCCAGAAAACGGCGGGGGCTGGGATTGCGGGGGCCGGGGTTGCCGTCCCGCGGCGGGAGGCGGTCAGGCGGCGGTGCGGGGTCGGGGACCGGGCAGGGGCGGGGCGGGCGTCGGGTGACCGGGCGGGGCTGGGTGGCGGGGTGGTCGGGCGGCGAAGCGGGGTCGGGGGACCGGACGGGATTGGGGCGGAGCGAGTGGGTCGGCGGGCGGGTCGGGCAGCCGGGCGGGTCGGGCAGCCGGGCGCCGCAGGGCGCCGGTGTCGGCGCCCCGCGGCGTGGCGCCGGTCAGGCGCCGGTCGTGACGGCCTCGACGGCCTGGAGGACCAGGTCCGCCACCGCGTCGGGGCGGGAGACCGCGACGGCGTGGGAGGCGTCGACGCGGACGGTCCGCGACCCGGCGCGCTCGGCCATGAACTCCTGCGCCCGCGCCGGGATCGCGTTGTCCTGCGCGGCCACCAGCGCCCAGGACGGCAGCCCGCGCCACGCCGGCTCACCGGGCAGGCCGGTGGTGAGGGCCTTCTCGGCGACCGGTCGCTGGGTGACCGCCATGGTGGCGGTGGTGTCGGCGGGCAGGTCGCCGGCGAAGACCTCGCGGAAGTCCTCGGGCCTGATCCGCAGCTCGGGCTCGCCGTCGTGCACGAGCACCGACGTGGTGCCCGGCCCCAGCTTCGCGCCGGGGAAGCGGGTCGCCAGCTCCAGCGCGCTCTCGCCGGTGTCGGGCTGGAACGCGGCGACGTAGACCAGCGCGCTCACGTTCGACAGCTCCCGCGCGGCCCGGCTGATCAGCACGCCGCCGTAGGAGTGGCCGACCAGGACGACCGGGCCGTCCACGGACGCGGCGACGGAGGCGACGTAGGCCGCGTCGCCCTCCAGGCCGCGCAGCGGGTTGGCCACCGCGATGGTCGCGTGGCCGCGGTCGTGGAGGCGGGTCACCACGTCGTTCCAGCTGGACGAGTCGGCGAAGGCGCCGTGGACGAGGACGACGGTCGGGTTCTTGCTCATGGGGTCCGCCTCACTGGGAGTTCCTGGGAGAACGATCGGTCTTTCTGGTAGAGAGACTATTCGTTCTCCCGTCGAACGCAAGGTGACGGGTCCCACAAAGCAGAACGACTGGTCTTTCTCTAGGATGCGGGCGTGGAGACCACCCGAGAGCCGCACCCCAGGGAACGGCTGCTGCGCACGGCGTCACGCCTGTTCTACGCCGAGGGCATCCACGCCGTGGGGGTGGACCGCCTGGTCAGCGAGGCCTCGGTGACCAGGGCGACGTTCTACCGGCACTTCCCCGGCAAGGACGACCTCGTCGTCGCCTACCTGAGGGCGACCGGCGAGGCCATCCGCGAGGCCGTGGCCCGCGCCCGCGAGGGCGAACCGCCGCGCGAGGCCCTGCACGCCACCATGGCCGTGGTCGGCGACGCGACGCGCGCGGAGGACTTCCGGGGCTGCCAGTTCCTCAACGCCGCCGCCGAGTACCCGGACCCGGACCACCCGGTGCGCGTGGCGATCGACGACCACCGGACCTGGTTCCTGGGCGTCCTGCGCGACCTGGTCGCCGACCTCGGGCACCCCGACCCGGACCACGCCGCCCGCGTGCTGGTGCTGCTGCGCGACGGCGCCCTGCACGGCGGCGAGCTGGACGACCCCGCGGTGGTCCGCGAGGCCCTGCGCCGGGCCGTCGAGGACCTCGTCCCCGCCTGACCGGCGCCTCACCACCCGGGCAGGTCGCGCGCCCGGGTGGTCGTGGAGACCGCGTCGAACCGGCGGACCACCCCGTCCCGCCCGAACCGGGGCCAGCCGGGGTCGCCGGTGCGGGCGAAGGACACCCACGCCGCGCGCACCTCCGCCGCGAGCGACGCGGGCGGCTCGTCGGGCCCGAGCAGGCCCCGCGGCCCGCGCAGCGCCGGCAGGTCGAGGCGGTCGAACACGAAGGGCAGCTCCACCGCGTGCGCCGCGCCCAGCCGACCGTCCACAGCGGACGAGCGCCAGGCGAACTCGTAGACGTGCGCGCGGCCGTGCGCCTCGGCCAGCCTGCGGCTGCCGACGCCGAACAGCGCGTCACCGAGGATCGCCGACCGCAGCTCGCCGGGGGAGGCGTGCGGCCGCCGCGCCCGGTACGCCGCCACGAGCGCGTCCGGGTCGCGGTGCGCCCGCGCCGCCGTCGCGCGCACGTCTTCGGCGGTCGAGGTGGCCAGTTCCCCTTGCGGCGCCAGGTAGAGGTTGCCCTCCTCGGCGTTCGTGCCGACGAGCAGGTCGACGTCCGCGATCCGGCTCTCCGCGGGCTGCTCGTCCAGCACGAGGCCGAACGGGCTGAGCCCGAGGAGCGGGTCGAACGCGCCGGGGGCGCGCAGGTCCAGCCCGGCGAGCGCGGGCACGACCCCGACGAGCCGGTCGTCGGGGACGGCGGCGAAACCGGCGGCGGTCGGTTCGACGCCGAGCCGGGCCGCCGCCGCGCGGGTCACCACGGCGGCCTGCTCGGGGGAGAACGCGCCCAACCCGTTGCCGCTCTGCGTGATCGCCCGCCGGAACAGCCCGCCCGCCCCGGGCGTGGCGAGGACGCCCGCGACGATCGTCGCGCCGGCGGACTGCCCGAACAGGGTGACGTTGCCGGGGTCGCCGCCGAAGGCCCCGATCTCGCGCCGCACCCAGCGCAGCGCGGCCACGACGTCGAGCAGCCCCCGGTTGCGCGGCGCGCCGGGCAGGTCGAGGAACCCGGCGACGCCGAGCCGGTGGCCGACCGCCACCAGCACCACGCCGTCGCGGGCGAACGCGGCGCCGTCGTACAGCGGCGCCGCGATCGAGCCCGCCACGAAACCGCCGCCGTGCGCGAACACCAGCACGGGGCAGCCCTCGGCGTGCTCCGGCGCCCAGACGTCGACCGCGAGGTAGTCCTCGCCGCGTTCCCAGCCGGGGCCGAAGAACGGCGACATGTCGAGCGCGCCGAACGCGTCCCGGCGGGGTTGCGGCGCGGTCGGCCCCGGCCGGCCGGCGTCGCGCACGCCCGTCCAGGGCCGGTGCGGCGCGGGCGGGGCGAACCGGCCCGCGCCCCGCGGCGGCGCGGCGTACGGGACGCCGAGGAAGCGCCGGGCGCCGCGGTCCGCGCGGCCGCGGACCGCGCCCCCGCCGGTGGTCACGATGGGATCGGGCACGGGTTCCTCCTGATCGTCAGAGCCGGGCGAACGGGGCCCACGCCTTGATGGCGAACTTCCCGCCGTCCCGCACGACCTCCGCGCCGCCGTGACCGGCGAGGTGGGCGGGCACCACGAGGGCTCCCGTGTCGCCGGCGCGCCCGAGCAGCCGGTGGCGGGTGGCCGCGGCCTCGGCGGGGTCCTCGCAGAAGCAGGTGTTGGTGTCGGGCTCGACGATCTGGAACGGGGTGTGCAGCAGGTCGCCGACGAACAGCGCCCGGTCGGTCCCCGACTCCAGCGCCAGCACCGCCGAGCCCGGCGTGTGGCCCGGCGCGAGTTCCAGGCGCAGGTCGCGGTCGATGACGTGGCGGTCCTCCCACAGCAGCACCTGACCCGCCTCGCGCACCGGCGCCACGCTGTCCTCGAACACGTTCCGGTTGCCGTCGCCCAGGCGCGGCCGGTGGCCGTTGGCCGGGTTCCAGAAGTCGAAGTCGGCGCGCGACACCAGGTAGGTGGCGTTGGGGAAGGTCGGCGCCCAGTCGTCGCCGTCGAGCCGGGTGTTCCAGCCGACGTGGTCGACGTGCAGGTGCGTGTTGACCACGAGGTCGACGTCCTCGGGCCGGACGCCCGCCTTCGCCAGCTCGCCGAGGAAGTCCGTGTCCAGGTGGTGCCACACCGGTGAGCCCGGCCGGTCCTTGTGGTTGCCGACGCCGGTGTCCACCAGGATCGTCCGGCCGCCGCTGCGCAGCAGCCAGGTCTGGACCGCGGCGACGTACTCGTCCGCGGCGGGGTCGACGAAGTCCGGCGCGAGCCAGGGCTCGTGCTCCCGCCAGGTCTCCGGCGAGGCGTCGGGGAAGAAGGCGCCGGGCGACAGCCCGACGTGCCCGTGGTACTCGACGACCCGGGTGATCGTCACGTCGCCCAGCACGATGTCCTGCACGGCCGCTCCAGGGTGTGTCCGGTGGGGGTTCACGACCCAGCGTGGTCGCGCCCGGCCCGGCCCGACCAGCCCCGGTCCTGCGTACCACCGGCAGTGGCAGGCTCGCGGCGGGCGGGTCGGGGCATAGTGGGCCCGTGACGGTTTCCGGGCAGCTGGGGGAGTTCCTGCGGGCGCGGCGGTCGCGCCTGCGACCCGAGGACGTCGGCCTGGCCGCGCTGCCGGGCCGGCGGCGCGTGGCGGGGCTGCGCCGCGAGGAGCTGGCGCACCTGGCGGGCGTCAGCGTCTCGTACTACACGCGGCTGGAGCAGGGGCAGACGGCCAACGCTTCGGGCGCCGTGCTGGACGCGCTCGCCGGGGCCCTGCGACTGGACGAGCACGAGCGCGCGCACCTGCGCCACCTCTCCGGTCGACGACCCCGCGCCCGCCGCCCGCCGGTGGAGCGCGTCCACCCGCTGACGCGCGACCTGCTGCGCTCGCTGGCGGGCGTGCCGGCGCTGGTCGCGGGCCGGCGTTCCGACGTGCTGGCGTGGAACCCCCTCGGGCACGCCCTGCTGGCGGGCCACGTCGACCCGACGGCCCCCGACCGCCCCGCCGACCGGCCGAACCTGGTCCGGATGGTGTTCCTCGACCCGCACACCCGCGAGCTGTACGCGGACCGGGAGCGCAAGGCGCGCGGGGTGGTGGCGAACCTGCGCCTCGCCGCGGGCAGGCACCCGGAGGACGCCCTGCTGGCCGCCCTGGTCGGCGAGCTGTCCGTGAAGTGCCCCGAGTTCGCCGCCCTGTGGGGCAACCACCGGGTCGGGCCCTGCGGTGGCGACACCCACCGGCTGCGCCACCCGCTGGTCGGCGAGCTGACCGTCACCCAGCAGGGCCTGCTGCTCTCCCACTCGCCCGACCAGTCGCTGGTGGTGATGACCACGGGCGCGGACCAGGGCGCGGCGGACACGCTCCAGCTCCTGGGCCGGTTCACCGCCGAGTGGTGAGGCGGGTCCCGGAGCGGCGGTGGACCTGCCGGAACGCCGCCGGCTCGGCCGCCGTCGCGGTGGCCGCCCGTCCACCTCGGCCGACCGCGCGGGCAGGGCGGAGTCGAAGCCGACCGAGGACAGGCGCCCGGTCGTGGTCGGCCGGAGCGTCGCCGTCCCGGTCAGGACGTCGGTGGCGGGGTCGTGGGCCAGGCGCAGGTCGTAGTGCCCCACGTCGTGCCCGCCGCCGCCCGCTCCCGGGTAGTACGGGTCCCCGAAGCCCTCGGGGACCCGGCCCGGCCGCGTGCGCCGGGATCGCCGCGAGCACCGGCGCCGCCACGACCGGCCCGATCAGCCTTGCTCTCACCGGGTGGTCCTCTTACCGTGAGTGGCACGGTGCACCTCGCCGTGAATACGCCCCCAACAGGTGATCTTGTTGCCTCGATCGCGGGAAACCACCCGACCGGACGTGGATCACAGCCGCAGCGGGATGACCCGGGGTCGCGGGCGCGTTCGGACTGGTGGACACCCATCGGACTCTTCAGGAGCGGAGCGACCACATGGCGACGGTGACCGAGAAGGCTGTTCTCGCGGGCGGGTGCTTCTGGGGCATGCAGGACCTGTTCCGGCGCCACCCGGGCGTCGTCTCCACCCGCGTGGGCTACACGGGCGGCGACGTGCCCAACGCGACCTACCGCGACCACGGCGGCCACGCCGAGGCCATCGAGGTCGTCTTCGACCCGGCGCTGCTGAGCTACCGGCAGGTCCTGGAGTTCTTCTTCCAGGTCCACGACCCGACGACGCGCGACCGCCAGGGCAACGACGTCGGCTCCAGCTACCGCTCGGCGATCTTCTACGAGAGCGACGAGCAGAAGCGGGTGGCCGAGGCCACCATCGCCGACGTGAACGCGTCCGGCAGGTGGCCGGGCGCGGTCGTCACCGAGGTCACCCAGGCCGGTGACTTCTGGGAGGCGGAGCCGGAGCACCAGGACTACCTGGAGCGCTACCCGAACGGCTACACCTGCCACTACGTGCGGCCGGAGTGGCAGCTCGGCGAGCGCTGAACGGCGAGGGCGGGCGTCGCGGGGCCGCGGCGCCGACCGGTCCGCCCGCCACCCGACCTCCTGGACGGTGTTCCCCACCACGTCACCGCGGTCGCCGCTTCCCCCGTCGGACAGGCGGCGACCGCGCGACCCCCCAGTGCCGATACGATCGACCGCCGGCGAAGGGCCAGATCGCACGGTCGTCGAATGCGCGGACACGGTTGGGGAATGACGGTGGAAGTGAGCTCGCCCAGGATCACGGTCGTGGTGCCGACGTACAACGAGCGGGAGAACCTGCCGAAGCTGGTCGACTCGCTCGCCGGTCTCGGGCTGCCCGATCTGCGCGTCCTGGTCGTCGACGACAACTCCCCCGACGGCACGGGCGAGGTCGCGGACGGGCTCGCGGCCGACGGGCCGGTCCCGGTCGAGGTGCTGCACCGCACGGAGAAGGACGGCCTGGGCCGCGCCTACGTCGCGGGCATCGGGAAGGCCCTGGACGGCGGCGCCGACGTGGTCGTCCAGATGGACGCCGACCTCTCGCACCCGGCGAGCGCCCTGCCCGCGATGGTGCGGGCGCTGTCCGACTCCGACGCGGCGGTCGTGATCGGCTCCCGCTACGTGGCGGGCGGCTCGGTCGCCGGCGAGTGGCCGTGGCACCGCAAGCTGTTGTCCGCGTGGGCGAACTTCTACGTCAACGCGATCCTGCGGTTGCGCGTCAAGGACGCCACCGCCGGTTTCAAGGCGTGGCACGCGGCCACCCTGCGGAAGATCGATTTCGCTTCGGTGCGGAGCAACGGGTACGCGTTCCAGGTCGAGATGAACCACCGCACGGTGAAGCACGGCATGCGCATCGTCGAGGTCCCGATCAGGTTCGAGGAGCGCGTCGTCGGCAGCTCCAAGATGAGTTTCGCGGTGCAGCTCGAATCCGCGCTGATGCCCTGGAAGCTGCTGTTCGGCAAGGAACTGTCCTAACCCGGTTCGACCCGCCCGGCGGCCACCACCACGACGGCCCGAGGTGGTCGTCCTGACGACGTTCGACGCCGACGAGCACGTGCTGCGGGCCCTGCCCGGCCACCCGGCCCCGCCCGACCGGCCCCGCCCGCCCGGCTTGGCCCGCCCGGCACCCGCCCCGTCACGGCCCGCCGGCGTCCGCCTTGGCCAGCCACAGCCGCACGCCGAGGTCCTCGTCCTCCCGCACCCCAGCCCACCCCGCGACGGGCTCGTCGGGCGCCCCGTCGAGCGCGCACCCGGTGACCGCGACCGCGAGCACCGCCTCGGCGAGGTCGCGCTCGTGCTCGCGCAGCGCCTCGGCGGTCTCGCCCTCCGCCGCCCAGGACAGCAGGATGCGGTCCGCCACCTCCAGCCCCGCCTCCTTGCGCGCCGCCTGCACGAGCCGGACGACCTCCCGCACCAGGCCGGCCCGGCGCAGTTCCGGCGTGATCGTGGTGTCCAGGGCCACCGTCACGTCCTGCCTGCCGGCCACCGCCCAGCCGCTGCGGGGCACCTCGTCGAGGAGCACGTCGCCCGGGAGGACGGTGACGTCCTCGTCGTCCACCCGGACGGTGGCCCGGCCCCCGGCCCTCAGCGCGGAGGCCGGCGCGGCGTCGTCGGCGGCGATCGCGCGGGCGACCCGCTGGGTGCGCGGCCCGAACCGCTTGCCGAGCGCGCGGAAGTCGGGTTTGACGGTCACCTCGACCACCTCGCCCGCCCGCGCCAGCGGCGTCACCTCCCGGACGTTCAGCTCGTCGGCGATCTCGGCGACCAGCTCGGCCGGCAGCGGCCCGCCACCGGCCCCGCCACCGAACCCACCCCCGCTCCCGGGCACCCCGATCAAGGCCCGCCGCAACGGCTGCCGGTTGCGGACCCCGGCCGCCTTGCGCGCCGCCCTCCCGGCCTCCACCAGCCGGCGGGTGAGCGCCATGTCGGCGCGGAGCCGGTCGTCGGCCCGCGACGCGTCCCGCTCCGGCCAGGTCGCCAGGTGCACCGACTCCGGCGCGCCCGCGTCGCCGGGCCGGATCGCCCGCTGCCACACGTGCTCCGTGATGAAGGGGACGAAGGGCGCGAGCAGCCTGGTCAGGACGTGCAGGCACCGGTGCAGGGTGGACAGCGCGCCGGGGTCGCCCTTCCGGAACCGCGCGCGGCAGCGGCGCACGTACCAGTTCGACAGGTCGTCGACGAACCGGGCGAGCAGGCGTCCCGCGCCGGCGGTGTCGAAGGACTCCAGCGCGTCGTCCACGCCCGCGACCAGGTGGTCCAGCTCGGCGAGGACCCACCGGTCGACCACCGGCGGGTCGGCGGCCGCGGGCGTGCCGGGGGTCCACCCGCCGACACCGGCGTAGAGGGTGAAGAAGGAGGCGGTGTTCCAGTAGGTCAGCAGGACCTTGCGGACGATCTCCTCCAGGGGCGCGTCGCCCACGCGCCGCGGCGACCACGGCGAGCCGGAGCACAGCATGAACCACCGCAGGGCGTCCGCGCCGTGCCGGTCCATCAGCGGCACGGGCTCGATGACGTTGCCCAGGTGCTTGCTCATCTTCCGGCCGTCCTCGGCCACGATGTGCCCGAGGCACACCACGTTCTCGTACGCCGAGCGGTCGAACACCAGGGTGCCGATGGCCATCAGGGTGTAGAACCAGCCCCGCGTCTGGTCGATCGCCTCGCAGATGAACTGGGCCGGGTAGCCCTTCCCGAACCGCTCGACGCTGCCCTCGACGTAGGGGTAGCCGAGCCCGGCGAAGGGCATCGAGCCGGAGTCGAACCACGCGTCGACGACCTCGGGCGCCCTGGTCGCCCGCGCGCCGCAGTCCGGGCAGGGGAAGGTCACCTCGTCCACGTGGGGGCGGTGCGGGTCGAGCCCGGACAGGTCCCGCCCGGCCAGCCCGCCCAGCTCCGCGCGGGAGCCGACGCACGTGGTGTGCCCGTCGGGGCACCGCCACACCGGCAGCGGCGTGCCCCAGTAGCGGTTGCGCGACAGCGCCCAGTCGACGTTGTCGTCCAGCCAGCCGCCGAAGCGGCCGTGCTTGACGTGCTCGGGCTGCCAGTGGGTGCGCTCGTTCTCGCGGCGCAGCTCGGCGCGCCTGGCCGTGGTCCGGACGTACCAGGACAGCTGCGCGTAGTGCATGAGCGGCGTGTGGCAGCGCCAGCAGTGCGGGTACTGGTGCTCGTGCCCCTGCGACCGGAACAGCAGGCCGCGCGCCGCCAGGTCGGCGGTCAGCACCGCGTCCGCGTCCTTGAAGAACACGCCCCCGACCAGGCCGACGTCGTCCAGGAAGCGCCCGTCCGGCCCGATCGGGTTGACCACGGGCAGGCCGTGGGCGCGGCACGCGGCGAGGTCCTCCGCGCCGAACGCGGGCGCCAGGTGCACCAGGCCCGTGCCGTCGTCGGTCGTCACGTGGTCCGCGGTGATGACGAGGTGCGCGTCGGGGACGTCGACCAGGTCGAACGGCGGCCGGTAGCGGGTGCCCGCCAGGTCCGCGCCCGACAGCGCGGCCAGGACCTCGGCCCCCTCGCCGAGCACGGCGGCGACCAGCGGTTCCGCCACCACGAACGTGCCGCGCGGCGTGCGGGCCACGACGTAGGCGACCTCCGGGTGCGCGGCGACCGCGGTGTTGGACACCAGCGTCCACGGCGTCGTCGTCCAGACCAGCAGGTCGACCCCCGCCAGCCCGGCCACCTCGCCGACGACCGGCAGCCGGACGTGCGCCGAGGGGTCGACGACCGCCTCGTACCCCTGGGCCACCTCGTGGTCGGACAGGCCCGTGCCGCAGCGGGGGCAGTACGGCGCGACCCGGTGGTCCTGGACGAGCAGCCCCTCGTCGCTGATCCGCTTCAGCGCCCACCACACGCTGTCGACGTACTCGGGCGACATCGTCCAGTACGGGTCCGACAGGTCGACCCAGTAGCCGAGCCGCTCGGTCATGGCCTCGAACTCGCCGACGTGGCGCCGGACCGACTCGCGGCACCGGGCGTTGAACGCCTCGACGCCCACCCGCTCGATGTCCTGCTTGCCCGACAGCCCGAGTTCCTTCTCCACCGCGATCTCCACCGGGAGGCCGTGGCAGTCCCACCCGGCCCGGCGGGGCACGTGGAAGCCCTTCATCGTCTTGAACCGCGGGAAGACGTCCTTGAACACGCGGGCCTCGACGTGGTGCGCTCCCGGCCTCCCGTTCGCGGTCGGGGGACCCTCGTAGAACACCCACTCCGGGCCGCCGGTCGTCCGCTCGACGCTGCGGGCGAAGACGTCCCGCTCCCGCCACAGGTCCAGCACCTCCCGGTCGACGCCGGGCAGGTCCACGTGCGGCGGGAGCGGTTCGTAGGGCGACTGCGCGGGCAACGGGGGCCTCCCTGCTGATCCTGCGGACGGTGCCGCCGGACCAGCGTATCGACCTGGACCAGGCATTTTCACGGGATGTGAGCCCGCTGTCACCCCACAGTGGACGGACCGGGCCGGCGCCCGTCGAATTCTTGTTGCCGTTCAAGGGAAAGCCGCCGCTGTGGTGACGGTGTGGTGCGGCTGTGGGGCCCCTCCTTAGGTTTTGCCCAGAACCGAGGAGGAGAGCGCGATGGCCGACAACGGCACGAGGGAATCCGCCGGCACACCGGCGTTGAGCAACGGTCACGTCCGCCTCCGCGCGCTCGGCCTGGCAGACCTGGACTGGTTGCGGGCGGCCGAGACGGACGAGCTGCTGGCCTTCCGCTGGCGGCTGCGCGGCGGCCACCCGAGCCCGCACGACTTCGTCGACCAGCTGTGGGCCGGGCTGCTGGTGATGTTCGTGGTCGAGCGGGTCGGCGACGCGGAGCCGATCGGGGTCCTGTCCGCCTACCAGGCGGACCAGCGCAACGGGCACTGCCGGGTGGCCGGCGCCCGCCTCGCCCTCGACGGGTCGATGGACACCTCGTTCCTGGCCGGGCTGGCGCTGTTCTTCGACTACCTGTTCGGCGGCTGGCCGTTCCGCAAGCTGTACCTGGAGACCCCCGAGTTCAACCTCCCGCAGTTCGCCTCGGCGGTCGAACGCGGGTTCCTCGTCCCCGAGGCCAGGCTCACCGAATTCGTGTTCCTGGCCGACCGCTACTGGGACGTCCTCTTCCTCGCGGTCACCCGCGAGTCCTGGGCGTCCGCGCGCACGTCCGCCGTGGGCAGGCACCTGCTCAAGGCGGCGGAGAAGACCCGTGTCGGGTGAGAGACAGGAGAGAACCGTGAACATCCAAGCGCAGAGCACGCGTCGTCGCGCGGTCGTGGGCGGCACGCTCGCCGCCCTGGCGGTGACCGGTGGCGCGGTCGCCGGCCCCGCCCAGGCCGCCGGCGCCCCGCCGGCGGGCAGCGCGGCGGTGGAGAGCGTGGTCGTGGACGGCGTGGTGGCCGACGGCGTGGTGGCGCCCATGGCGTCCTGCGGCTACGCGCGCACCCACGAAACCTCCGGCGCGAAGGCCTACTGGCAGCTCAGCTGCGTCGGCGGGAACGTCACCGTGTCGGGCTGGGTGGAGGACACCGCGTCCGACGGCCAGTGCGCACGGGTCAAGGCGCAGTTCCACAACAGCCAGAACTGGAAGTACAGCGAGCCCGCGTGCCCGAAGGGCGAGCGGCAGAGCTTCGGCTGGACGGAGCCGGGCTCCGGCGCGAACGTGTACCTCTACGAGTACACGGTCTGAGTTCACCTCCCGGCCGTGCGTTCCCCCGGGGAACGCACGGCCGGTCCCGGCGTTCACCAGGTCTGACCGGTGAGGATCCGCTGGTGCAGCCGCCGCAGCTCGACGCCGGGCCCGATGCCCAGCTCGGTGTCGAGCAGGCGGTGCAGCCGCCGGTAGCGGGCCAGCGCCTCGGCCCGGCGGCCGCCGTCCGACAGGACCCGCATCTGGAGCAGCCACAGGCCCTCCCGCAGCGGCGCGGCCGCGATCATGGCGTCCAGCTCGGCGACCAGGCCGGCGCGGTCGCCCAGCGCCAGCCGCGTCTCGACCAGGCTCTCCCGCACCACCCAGTGCTGCTCGCGCAACCGGTGCGCCAGCGCCTCGTCCGCGACGTGCGGCACGTCCTCGAACGGCTCGCCGCGCCACAGCCCGCACGCCCGGCGCAGCGCCTCGACGGCCCGCGCCGGCCTGCCCGCGGCCAGCTCCCGGCGGCCCTCGCCGGCCAGCGCCTCGAACGAGTGGTGGTCCAGCTCGCCCGGCCGCACGGCCAGCCGGTACCCGGACCGGTCCAGCACGAGCCTGGGCCGCCGCGCCACCGGCGGCAGGACCCGGCGCAACTCCGACACGTAGGTCTGGAGGTTGGCGGTCGCCGAGCGGGGCGGCCGGTCCGGCCACAGCGCCGCGCGCAGCACGTCCGCCGGCACCCGCGCGTCGGCGTGCGCGAGCAGGACGCCGAGCAGGGTCCGCACCTTGGCGGCGCGCAGCGGCAGCTCGGCGCCGTCGCGGCCGACGGCGGCCACCGAGCCCAGCACCCGGAAGATCATCTGTTCGCGGCCCTCGGGCACGTCTTCCTCCAGCGGATCGCGGCGATCGGGACGGCGGCCAGCCAAGCCCGGCGGCGGCGGCGCGGTAAGCCGGCCAGGCGGTCCGGGACGGTCCCGGGCCGGGTCGGACCGGGTTCGAACCGGATCCGAACGGGCTCGGACCGGGTGCGCGAAACGCCCTCGGCGAAGGTCCTCCGCTGGGTACGCTGGGCGCCCGCGCCGTTGCCAGGAGGGCCGACGATGGCTGACGACCCCGGCTCACCCGAGGACCCCGACGACTTAGCCGACGCGGGCAGGCCCGATCCGGCCCCGGCGCGCACCCCGGCCGAGTTCGTCGAGGCGCTGCGACGCCTGAAGCGGTGGACCGGGCGCGGCTACCGGCAGCTGGAGAAGCGCGCCAACGCCGCCGGCCACGCGCTGCCGCGCAGCACCCTGACCGTCGCCCTGTCCCGCGACGCGCTGCCCCGCGAAGACCTGGTCGAGGCGTTCGTCCGGGCGTGCGGGTGCGACGACGGCGAGACCGCGCGCTGGCTGGCCGCCCGCCGCCGCATCGCCTCGGCGCCCTCGGACGCCTCGCCCGGCGTCGCGCCCGGCATGGTGTCGGGGGTGCTGTCCGGCGTCGTGTCAGGGGTCCTGTCCGGGCCGGTGTCGGGGCTCGTGCCCCACCCGGGAGCACCCGCGCCGAACGGCGTGCCCACGCCGAACGGCACACCCGCGCAGAACGGCGCGCGCGACCGCCGGCGCGTGCACACGGGGGTCGTGGTCGCGTTCTTCGCCGTGGTGGTCGTCGCGGCGGCCTACCTGCTCGAACCCCCGGGCCGGGGCGAGGCCCAGGGCGATCCCGACCAGGGCTCGCCGGCACCGTCCAGCGCGGCGCAGGACCCGCCGGCCCCGCCCACGTCGTGGTCCGCCACCGGCGCACCCGCCGCCGACGAGCCGCCGCCGGTCGTCGTGACCGCGACCGCGGCGCTCCCCGCCCCACCGGTCCCCGCGCCCCGGGAGCAGGTCGACCGCGCGCCGCGACCGACGGGCCAGCCGACCCCGCAGCCCGCTCCACCCCCGCGGCCCGCCCCGTCCACCGGGAGGACGACGACGCCCGTCGCGACCGCGAGCCGGACGATCACCCTGCCGGGCGAGCCCGCGATCCACTGCCCGATGCCCTACCTGTCCACCGCGTACGGACCCCTGGCCCAGTGCACGCAGCGGTCCGGCGGCCGGGCCCGTCCGGGCTACTACAGCCCGGTCACCGGGCAGTTCGAACCGACCCTCGACTGGGTGAGCCTCGTCCACGACGAGTGGCGCGACGACCCGACGCCCTCCCTGGACGGGGTCACGGCGAGGGCGTGCGGGTACGCCGCGCTCGAAACGCCGTACGGCCCGGGGGTCTGGTCCACGCAGTACCGGGGCGGGCAGGCCCGCTGGGGCATCGTCAACCTCGTGGACGGCAGGTTCCAGCCCACGGACCACGGGTGGCTGGCCACCGTCCCCTGACGGGGGGTGCAGCAGGCTGTACCGCGAACCCGGCAGCGCGGTGGATCGTCCCGACGACCCGTCCTGCCTAGCGTCGTACCCGTGATCGAAACGAAGGCGCCGGAGCGCGCCACCACCGGCCGGCCGGCCGTCAGGATGTCCTCCGTGTCGAAGGTGTACGGGTCCGGCGACCGCGCGGTGACCGCCCTGGACGGCGTGTCGGTCGACCTGCCGCGCGGCGGTTTCACCGCCGTGATGGGCCCGTCCGGGTCCGGCAAGAGCACCTTCCTGCACTGCGCCGCCGGCCTGGACCGGCCGACCTCGGGAACGGTGCTGCTGGGCGGCACCGACCTGTCCGCGCTCGACGAGAAGCGGCTGACGGCCGTGCGCCGCGAGCGGATCGGCTTCGTGTTCCAGGCCTACAACCTGGTCCCGTCGCTGACCGTCGAGCAGAACGTCGAGCTGCCGCTGCTGCTCGGCGCGGGCGCGCCCGACCCGGCCTGGCGGCGGCACGTGGTGGAGCGCGTCGGCCTGGCCGACCGGCTCGGCCACCGGCCCGCCCAGCTGTCCGGCGGCCAGCAGCAGCGCGTCGCGATCGCCCGCGCGCTGATCACCCGGCCGGACGTGGTCCTCGCCGACGAGCCGACCGGCGCGCTGGACAGCCGCACCGGCCGGCAGGTGCTGGAGCTGCTGCGGGACGTCGTCGACGGCACCGGGCAGACCGTGCTGATGGTGACCCACGACCCGCTGGCCGCCTCGTACGCCGACCAGGTGGTGTTCCTCCGGGACGGCAGGCTCGCGGGCTCGCTGGCGGGCCCGTCGCCGGAGGCGATCGCCGAGCGCATGACGCAGCTGGGGGAGTGGTGACGGTGCGGAAGCTGGCACTGGCCTCGATCCGCCACCGGCTCGGTGGCTTCGCGGGCGTGTTCGTCGCGGTCCTGTGCGCCTCGGCGCTGCTGACGGCGCTGGGTGTGCTGTTCGAGTCCGGGTTGCGCGCCGGGGTCGCCCCGCAGCGGTACGCGGGCGCGGCGGTCGTCGTCTCGGGGCCGTCGTCGCTGCCCGCGGCCCAGGACCTCGACGTGCCGCTGAGCGAGCGCGCCCCGCTGCCCGCCGACGCGGTGGCCCGGGTCGCGGCGGTCCCGGGGGTGGCCCGCGCGGTCGGGGAGAGCTCGGCCCCGGTGGTCGTCCCGGGCGAGCCGGGCGCGGTGGCGCTCGGCTGGAGCTCGGCGTCGCTGACCCCGCTGGCGCTCCGGGACGGCGTCGAGCCGCGCGGACCGGGCGAGGTGGTGCTCGACGCCGCGCTCGCCGACCGGGTCGGGGCCCGCGTCGGCGACCGGCCGCCGCTGGCGTTCGGCGGCGCGCCCGAACCGCACGTGGTGACCGGTGTCGCCGCGGCGACCGGCGTGGACACCGGGCGGCGGCCCGCCCTGTTCCTCACCGACGAGCAGGCCCGCGCGCGGTCCGGGCGACCCGACCAGGTGGACGTCGTCGGCGTGCTGGCCGCGCCCGGCGTCGACCCGGACGACCTCGCCGACCGGGTGCGCGCCGCGCTGACCGGCCTGGGCGCGGAGGTCCGCACGGGCGCGGCCCGCGGTGACGCGGAGTTCACCGACGTCGGCCGGGTCCGCTCGGAGCTGGTGGTGCTGACGCTGGCGTTCGCGGGCACCACGCTGCTGGTCGCGGTGCTCGTGGTGGCGGGCACGCTCGGCCTGTCGATCCGGCAGCGCGCCCGGGAGCTGGCGCTGCTGCGGGCGGTGGCCGCGACACCGGGCCAGGTGCACCGCCTCGTCGGCGCGGAGGTCCTGATCACGGCGGGCGCGGCCGCGGTGCTCGGCGCGGGTCCCGGCTTCGCCGCGGCGCACCTGATGCGCGACGCGTTCGCCGGCGCGGGCCTGCTGCCGGCCGACTTCGCCCTGGAGCTGAGCCCGCTGCCGCCGCTGGCCGCGGTCCTGCTCGTGGTCGCGACGGCCCGGGTCGCCGGGTGGTTCGCGGCCCGCCGCGCCGCCTCGGCCCCACCCGTGGACGCGCTGCGCGAGGCGTCGGTCGAACCGGCGGGCCTCGGCCGCGCCCGCGTCGTCTCCGGCCAGGCGTCGCTGGCGCTGGGGCTGGGCGTGGCGACGACACCGCTGTTCATGCCGGGGCAGCTGGGCGCGGCGGCCGCGGCCTCGTCGGCGCTGCTGCTGGTGATCGGCGCGGCGCTGCTCGGCCCGCTGCTGGTCGGCCGGGTGGCCCGGTCGCTGGCCCGCCCGCTGCGGGCGCTGTCCCCGGTCGGCGGCCACCTGGCGGTGGAGGGCGTCGCCGCCAACGCGCGGCGGCTCGCTACCGTGGTCACCCCCATGGTGCTCGCCGTGGCCACCGCGTCGGTGCAGCTCTTCACCCAGACCACGGTGAGCGCGGCGGCGGCCGCGCAGGCCGACGACGGGGTGGTCGCCGACTTCGTGGTCTCCGGCCCGGCGGGTCTCGCGCCGGAGGTGACCGAGGCGATCCGCGCCGTGCCGGGCGTGCGGCAGGCCACCCCGGTGGTGCGCAGCCAGGTCTTCGCCGCCGCGGTCGTGCTCGGCGACCCGCAGGTGACCGCGTACGCGGCGCAGGGCCTGCCCGCCGGCGGTTTCGGCGACACGCTCGACCTGCGGCCGCGCGAGGGCGACCTGACCGCCCTGCGCGGCGACGCGGCCGCGCCCGGCGCGGCGGCCGCCGCGACGATCGGCGTCGGCGTCGGCGACCGGGTCGACCTGCGGCTGGGCGACGGCACGGCGGTGCGGCCGACCGTCGTCGCGCTGTACGACCGCGGCCTGGGGTTCGGCGACGTGACGCTGCCCCGCGACGTCCTCGCCGCGCACACCACCACCCGGCTCGACCACTCGGTGCTGGTGCTGACCGACGGCTCGGCCGGTCCCGGTCTGGCGGCGCTGGCCGAGCGCTTCCCCGGGCTCGCGGTCCAGGACCGCGCCGCGGTCGAGGCCGCCGGGCAGGCCGGGCGCGACGCGCAGTCGTGGACCAGCCTGATCGCGCTGCTGGTGGTCCTGGGCTACCTGGCCATCTCCGTGGTCAACACCCTCGTCATGGCCACGGTCGAGCGGTCGCGGGAGTTCGCGCTGCTGCGCCTGGTCGGCACCGGCAGGCGGCAGGTGGTGCGGATGACGCGCGTCGAGGCGCTGCTCGTGGTCGGCATCGCGGTGGTGGTCGGCACGGCCGCCGCGACACCGGCCCTGATCGGGGTGAGCATCGGCCTGACCGGTTCGCCGCTGCCCTCCGTGCCGCCCCTGGCGTACCTGGCGATCGTCGGCGTCACGGCACTCCTGGGCTTCGCCGCCGTCGGCATCCCCACCCGCCTGGCCCTGCGGGCGCGCCCCGTCGACGTCATCGGGGTGCGCGGGTGACGCCCGCGGCGACCTGCCGCCGACCGCCGGCCCGGTCCGGCCGCGCGGTCGGCGAACCGGCCGGCGCGGCGGTCACCGTGGCGGTGCGGGCCGCCGACGCCCTGCTGCCGGCGGGCGCGGCCGCGGTGCTCGGCCGCCGGCGCGACATCGCGGTCTCGTGCCGCGCGGTGGAGGCCGACGTGCTGCTGCTCGTGGAGGAGGAGGTCTTCGACGAGCGGTCGGTCGGGCTGCTGCGCGGCGCGGGCGTCGGCTCCGCGCGCGGAGCCGAGCCGCGCTGCGTGGTGGTCGCCGACGAGTTCCGCGACGGCGGGCTGGAGCGGGCGGTCGACGCCGGCGTGGTGGCGGTCGTCCCGCTGCGCGAGGCCACCGGCGACCGGGTCGCGGCCGCCGCGCTGGCCGAGCGCGACGGCGTGGCCGACCTGCCGCCGCGGTTGCAGGGCCTGCTGCTGGAGCGCCTGCGCCGGCGGGAACCCGGGCCGGACGAGCCGACCGGGGTGGCCGACCGCGAGCGCCGGGTCCTGCGGCTGATCTCCGAGGGGCTCGACACCGGGGAGGTCGCCGGGGCGCTGGGCTGCTCGGAGCGCACGGTCAAGTACGCGCTCCAGGCGTTCATGGCCCGCCACGGGCTGACCACCCGCGTGCACGCCGTCGCGTTCGCCCTGCGCGCCGGGCTGATCTGACCCGTGTCAGGAGTTCTCCAGGTAGTGCAGCACCGCGGCGACGCGCCGGTCGACCTCGTCGGACGGCGTCATGTCGAGCTTCGCGAAGATGCTGCGGATGTGCTTGTGCACCGCGCCCTCGGTGACCACGAGCCGCGTGGCGATGGCGGTGTTGCCCAGCCCCTCGGCCATCAGCGCCAGCACGTCGCGCTCGCGCGGCGTGAGCCGCTCCAGCCGGGTGTCGGGCCGGGTGCGGGCGAAGAGCTGGGCGACGACGTCCGGGTCGATGGCGGTGCCGCCGGCCGCGACCCGGTGCAGCGCGTCCAGGAACTCCTCCACCCGCCCCACCCGCTCCTTGAGCAGGTAGCCGAGGCGGGCCGCGCCGTGGGCGAGCAGCTCGGTGGCGAAGGCCTGCTCGACGTAGGCGGACAGCACGAGCACGGCCAGGCCCGGCTGCTCGCGCCGGGCCTCGACGGCCGCCCGGATCCCCTCGTCGGTGTGCGACGGGGGCATCCGCACGTCCACGATGGCCACGTCGGGCCGGTGCTCCTCGACCGCCGCCAGGAACTCCTCCGCGTCGGCGGTGGCGGCCACCACGTCGAGCGACTCGGCGCGCAGCAGCAGTTCGAGGCCCGCCCGCAGGAGGGCGTCGTCCTCGGCGATGACTATTCGCATGGGCACATCCCACCACGGGCGCCGGCCGGACCGCCCGCGCGCGCCGGGAGCCCCCGGCGCGGCGACGGGCACGACCCGGCGCGGCGCCCCTGTGCCATCATCGGTGGCGCTCCGACAACCCCCGGGAAGCGGCAGGGATGATGGTTCTCGCGTTGCGCTCCCGGTGGCCGGGACTGAGGTTCCTCGCCGTCGGCACGGTCGTCGGGGTGGTGTCGTGGGCCGTCCTCATCGGACTGGTCCTGTCCGTCGCGCTGGTCGTCACGCTCCCGCTGCTGCCCCGGGTCGCCCGGCTGGCCCGCGACCTGGCGGCGTTCGAGCGCCGCCGCGTCGGCCGCTTCCTCGGCGCGCCGGTCCCCGCGCCGCCGGAGCCGGCCGCGTGGGACCTCGCCACCGCGCTGACCGACCCCACCTCGCGCCGCGACGTCCTGTGGCTGCTCCACCAGGCGCCCGGGGGCCTGGTGCTGGGCGCGCTCGCGGTCGGCTCGCCCGTCGGCGCCGTGCAGAACGCGGTGATCGCGGCGGTCTGGCCGCTCGCGCCCGGCATCACGACCACCCTGGACGTGCCGGTGGCGTCCTGGGGCGACGCGGTCCTGGCGCTGGCCACCGCCCTCGGTTACGGGGGGCTGGGCTGGTTCCTCGTGGCGCCCGCGGCGGCCTGGTGGGCGAGGCTGGAGGCGGCGCGGCTCGCACCGCCCGAGCAGTCCCTCGTGGAGCGCCTGGCCGAGGTCACGGCGACGCGGGCGGACGCGCTCGAAGCGCACGGCAACGAGCTGCGCCGCATCGAGCGCAGCCTGCACGACGGCACGCAGAACCGCCTGGTCGCGGTCGTGATGCACCTGGGCATGGCGGAACGCGTGCTGCGCCGCGACCCCGCGGCGGCCCTGCCGATGCTGCTCACCGCGCAGAACGCGGCCTCCGACGCGCTCGCCGAGCTGCGCGACGTGGTGCGCGGCATCCACCCGCCGGTGCTGGTCGACCGCGGCCTGACCGGCGCGGTGGCGTCCCTGGTCGCGCACTGCGCGATCCCGTGCTCCTACGACGAGTCACCGGTGCCGCGCCTGCCCGCCGCGGTGGAGGCGGCGGCCTACTTCGTGGTGGCGGAAGCGCTCACCAACGCGGTCAAGCACAGCGGGGCCACGCGGATCACCGTGCGGCTGGGCCTCGACGCCGGCGTGCTCCGGGTCGAGGTCGCCGACGACGGCCGCGGCGGCGCCGACGACGCGCTCGGCACGGGCCTGCTGGGCATCCGGCACCGCGTCGCCGCGTTCGACGGCGCCACCGAGGTGAACAGCCCGGTCGGCGGCCCGACCACGCTGCGCGCCGCGATCCCGATCGGCAGCTGACCGCCTGGCCGCAGTCCTGGTCGGTAACCGCCTGCGCTTGGCCTCCCGCACCGCCTGGCCTGCCGCACCGCACCGCACCGCCCCGCCTGGCCTGCCTGCCGCCCCGCCTGCCTGGCCCGCCGCCCTGCCCGACCTGCCGCCCCGCCTGGTCGTCCCCCGCCCCGGTTCCGTTGCGCCGCACCAACTCCGCCCGCCGCCACCCCGCCCGCCGCTCGGCCATCCAGCAGGCTGCACCACCGGGTTTCCAGCGCACGGCAATGACTCCCGCACCCCGGGATCCCTAGGTTCGGCCCATGAGCGGCGGACCCCTGATCATCCCCGGCGACCTCGCGGCCCTCCGGGGCGTGCGCGTGGCGGTTCGGGCGGGCGACCCGCTCTCGCTGGCCGCGTTGATCGACTCCCTCGACGCCGTGCCCGGCCTCTCCGCGGCCCCCGCGGGCGGGCGGGCCAGGGCCGACGTGCTGCTGCTGGCGCCCGCGGGCGCGGTGGCGCACGTGGGTGCGGAACGCCTGGCGGGCCTGCCGGCGGTGCTGCTGGCGAACCGCCTGTCCCTGCCCGACGCGCGTCACCTGACCCGCGCCGGCGTGGTCGAGGTGCTGCCGAGGTCGGCGTTCGCCGGCGGGCGGGCGGCCCGTGCCGTGCTGCGCGCGGCGACCAGGCCCGTGGTCACCGCCCACGCGCTGCTCGACGGGTTCCACCGCGCGCGCCGCGAGGCCGCCGCGCCGGTCGAACCGGCGGCCGTCCGCCTGCTGCCCCGGGAGGTCGACGTGCTGCGGCTGCTCGCCGAGGGGTTCACCACCGCGCGGATCGCGGCGGAGCTGGGGTACGCGGAGCGCACGATCAAGAACACCGTCTACGAGATGACGAACCGGACGGGCCTGCGCAACCGGTCGCACGCGATCGCCCACGCCATCCGGGCCGGCGTCATCTGAGTCGGCGCCACCCGGGCCGGCGCCACCCGGCGGGCACGCCCGCGGGCGTGCTCGAACTCCCGAGAAGAACCGGGACGGGAGGGCATGGCGTCGAAGCGTTCGACGGAGTAGAAATAGCCAACCACGCCGCCCGCCGCCTGACCTCGACGAACCGCTGAGAGAGCGCTCTCGCGGTGGGCTGCCCGCGTCCCCACTCCCTCAGAGGCAGGTCGATGTCGATCCAGCGCCACCCAAGACGTGAGAGCGCTCACACGCGTTTTAGCAGGTCGTTCGCCCTAGGACTCATCCTGGCGACGGCCGCCGCCACCGCAGTGACCGCCCCGGCCGCGAGCGCGGACCAGCCGCGGCGCGGCACCCAGGACCTCGGCGTGAACGTCAAGGTCTTCGACCCGGGCATGCCCGTCGCCGAGATCCAGGCCGCGCTCGACGAGACGCACACCGCCCAGGTCGACAACGAGATGGGCGCCGAGCGGTACGCCTACCTGTTCAAGCCCGGCCACTACGGCACCGCCGAGCAGCCGCTCCAGATCAAGGTCGGCTACTACACCGAGATCGCCGGCCTGGGCGCGTCGCCCACCGACGTCGTCATCAACGGCAAGGTCGAGGTCTACAACCGCTGCCTGACCGAGGGCGGCACGGCCAACTGCCTCGCCCTGGTCAACTTCTGGCGCACCCTGGGCAACCTGACCATCAACGTCGACGCCGCCGGCCAGGACGGCTGCCGCTCCACGTCGAACTTCTGGGCGGTCTCCCAGGCCGTGTCGATGCGCAGGCTCAACGTCACGGGCGGCTCGCTGTCGCTGATGGACTACTGCACGGCGGGCCCGCAGTACGCCAGCGGCGGGTTCATCGCCGACTCCCGGCTGCCGGTCGTCACCAACGGCTCGCAGCAGCAGTGGCTGACCCGCAACAGCGAGGTCGCCGGCTGGTCCAACGGCGTGTGGAACCAGGTGTTCTCCGGTGTCGTGGGCGCGCCCGACGACGCCGACTTCCCGAACCCGCCCTACACCACGCTCGACACCACCCCGCTGAGCCGCGAGAAGCCGTACCTGTTCGTGGACGCCAAGGGCGACTACAACGTCCGCGTCCCCGCCGCCCGCAGGAACACCAGCGGCGTGTCGTGGGCGAACGGCCTGACGCCCGGCCGCACGATCCCGCTGCGCGACTTCTACGTGGCCAAGCCCGGCGACTCCGTCAGCAGGATCAACACCGCGCTGCTGCTCGGCAAGCACCTGCTGCTGACCCCGGGCGTGTACGACATCGCCCGCAGCATCGAGGTCCGGCGCCCCGACACCGTCGTCCTCGGCATCGGGCACGCCACGCTCACCGCGGTGAACGGCGCGGTGCCGCTGGACGTCGCCGGCGTGCCGGGCGTCGTCGTCGCCGGCGTCACCATCGACGCCGGGACGAAGCTCTCGCCGGTCCTGCTGCGGGTCGGCAAGCAGCACGGCCTCGACCGGTCCTCGCCGCACAACCCGACCACGCTGTCCGACGTGTACTTCCGGGTCGGCGGGCCGCACGTCGGCAAGACCGACACCGCGCTGGAGGTCAACAGCGACGACGTGCTCATCGACCACACCTGGGTGTGGCGGGCCGACCACGGCGTCGAGGGCTTCACCGACACCCAGCGGTGGCACACCAACACCGGCCGCACGGGCGTCGTGATCAACGGCGACCGCGTGACCGCGACGGGCCTGTTCGTCGAGCACTTCCAGCGGCACAACACCGTGTGGAACGGCGAGGACGGCACCACCGTGCTGTACCAGAACGAGCTGCCCTACGACCCGCCGACGCAGGCGGACTGGATGAAGGGCTCCACCGAGGGCTGGGCGGGCTACAAGGTGGGCGACCGCGTGCGCAGGCACACCCTGCACGGCGGCGGCGTCTACGTCTTCAACCAGAACAACCCGGAGATCCACACCGAGAACGGCTTCGAGGTGCCGAGGACCCCGGGCGTCAAGCTGCGCCACATCATGACCGTCAACCTGGGCGCGGGCACCGTCGACCACGTGGTCAACGGCATCGGCGACCCGGCCGACACGACCAGGACCGGCGCCCCGGTGTACGTCGCCGAGTACCCGGTCCCGTGACGGACCCCGGCTGACCGGCGACCCGAGCGGCGCCCGACCACCCCGGTCGGGCGCCGCTCGCGCGACAACCCCTATTCGCGACGCCCCGGGTCACCGGACCCTAGGGGTTGTCGGCCCGCCGACCGGTTCTTAGCGTTGACCGGGCCGGATCACGTGGAATGCGCGTCGAGGGGGAGATGAATGCCCGAGAACGAGTTGGCTGAGCTGCGGCGGCTCGTCGTGCGCCTGCGCACGAGGGTCGGTTCCCTCCGCTCGGACGGCGCGGACGACCCCGCCGCGCGCCGCGTCGTCAACAGCGTGGAGCGGCTGGAGATCGACCTGGCCGAGTTCGCCCGGTCGGTGCGGCCCCCCGAGGTGAACCCGCATTCGGTGGTGGTCGTGCCCGACACGCCGTACGACCCGGCGTTCTGGTCCGGCGCGGACGACGAGGGCGTCGGCGGCCACCGGCGCGACCACGCCTGAGGCCCGACGACCCGCGCAGCACGAAGGCGACCCGGTGACGGGTCGCCTTCGTGGTGGTGGAGCTGGTGAGGAGCCCGGCGCGGGGGATCACGGGGTGGTCGACCCCGCACCGGGCCCCCGGGTCAGCCGGCGGCGCAGGTGGGCGCCAGGCCCGCGGCGGAGCCGGTGCCCTGGAAGCCGAACTCGGTCGACTGGCCGGCGCCGACGTTGCCGTTGAAGCTGACGTTGCGCCACTGGACGGTGCCGGTGGTGCCGGTGCGGTTGGCGTTCCAGGAGTTGGTGACGGTGGCGCCGGAGGGCAGCGGGGTGGTCACGGTCCAGCCGCTGATCGCCGAGGAGCCGGCGGTGACGCGGATGGTGGCGACGAAGCCGCCGTTCCAGGAGTTGATGGAGGCCGACGCGGTGCAGCCGCCCGGCGTCCCACCACCCGAAGTCGTCGTCGTGGTGGTGGTCGTCGTGGTCGTGGTCGTGGTCGTCGTGGTGCCGGACGTCGGCGAGACGCTGTTCAGGGCGTCCAGCGTGGCGTTGTAGGCGGCCTTCTTGTTGCCGGAGCCGTCGAAGAGCAGCGGGGTGCCCGAGGCGCGCCAGGAGTCGGTGTCGCGCACGCCCCAGACCGTGATGCCGGTGCAGCGGGCCACGGCCAGGCAGGCCTGGGTGACCCGGCGGAAGTTGTCGGCCTGGGTGCTGCCGGAGCCTTCGATGTCGAGTTCGGTGATCTGGACGTCGACGCCGAGGTTGGCGAAGTTCTGCAACGTGGTCTGGTAGTTCGACGGCACCGGGCTCTGCGAGTTGAAGTGCGACTGGAGGCCGACGCAGTCGATGGGCACGCCGCGGGTCTTGAAGTCCTGGACCATGCGGTAGACGCCCTGGGTCTTGGCGTGGGTCCAGTCGTCGGTGTTGTAGTCGTTGTAGCACAGCTTCGCACCCGGATCCGCCGCACGAGCGGCCCGGAACGCGGCCTCGATCCAGTCGTTGCCGGAGCGCTGGAGGTTGGAGTCGCGCCGTCCGCCGCCGGAGCCGTCGGCGAAGGCCTCGTTGACGACGTCCCAGGAGTGGATCTTGCCGCGGTAGTAGGTGGCGACCTGGGTGACGTGGTTGAGCATCGCCTGGCGCACCGCGGTGCCTTCCAGGACCCGCATCCACTCCGGCTGCTGCGAGTGCCACGCCAGCGTGTGACCCCGGACCCTCTTGCCCTGCTGGATCGCATGGTTGACGATCCGATCGGCGTTGGTGTAGCTGAACCGGCCCTGCTGCGGCTCGGTCGCGTCGATCTTCATCTCGTTCTCGGCCGTGATCATGTCGAACTCGCGGTTCACGATCCCGACATAGGTCGAATCACTCAACTTGTTCGCGGCCACCGCCGTACCGAAATAACGACCGCTCTGCTGCGCCGCGGCGGCGAGCGTGGCCGCGGCGCCGCTGGCGGGCGACGCGGCCAGCACCACGGCGCCGGCGGAGGCGGCCACGAGCGTCGACACGAGCGCGGCTCGTGACACTGACTTCGCTGTCAGCTTCATGTTTGGCACCTTCTGGGGAGCGCTTGTTGATTCGGGCAGGGGTCGGACCTGGTGGTCCGGGCCGCCGGCGTCGGCGGCCGTGGAGCGCGGCGCAGGGGGAGCTGTCGGGGGCGGTGCCCGACCGCGTCCGGCCTGAAACTTTCAGCAGTATCAACCGAAACAGATCTGCCTGGCAAGCGTGGAAGCGCCCGAAGTTCGCGACTTGCCCTCGACGCGGTCTTCCTCCTCGCCCGCCGAGGACCGCGTGCTCCTGCGGCACGGGATCGGCTCGAAAATGACAAAACCGCAGTTGGAAGCCCTTGAGCTCCCTCTTTTGTCGATCTTCACGGTGGTGTCGGACTGTCCTTGCGGGCGTTCCATGACCAGCGAAAAGTTTCGAAGTATTTGACGAAATTTCGAACGGCGGGAGCCCGTGGTGGTGGGGGGTGTCCCTATGTGGTTGTCAAGCCGCAGCCGGCGTGGGAGCGGTGTCGGGGTGTCGGTAGTGGGTCTTGGTGCGGAGCATGGCGAACAGGAC
>NZ_BAAAKE010000014.1:0-226994 GCF_039527585.1 Saccharothrix xinjiangensis
TCTTGCCGCGGTAGTAGGTGGCGACCTGGGTGACGTGGTTGAGCATGGCGTTGCGCAGGGCGCTGCCGCTCATGTTCTGCATCCAGCCCGGCTGCTGCGAGTGCCACGCCAACGCGTGGCCGCGGATCTTCTTGCCCTGGTTGCGGGCGTGGTTGACGATCCGGTCGGCGTTGCCGTAGCTGAACTGGTTCTGGTTCGGCTCGGTGGCGTCCATCTTCATCTCGTTCTCGGCCGTGACCATGTCGAACTCCCTGTTCAGGATGTTGACGTAGGTCGAGTCCGAGAGCTTGTTGGCGGCCACGGCGGTGCCGAAGTAGCGGCCGCTCTGCTGCGCCGCCGCGGCCAGCGTCGACGCGGCGCCACTGGCCGGCGTGGCCACGAGCACCGCGGCGCCCGCGGCGGCGGCCACCAATGTCGACACGAGTGCGACCCGTGAAACCGACTTCGCTGTCAGCGTCATGTTGTGCGCTTCCTGAGGAGCACCCGCGGGTGGTGCGGGTGGTGATGGGTTGGATCGGAGCGGCCCGAGGTCCGCTCGGTGCGGGTGGTCGAGAGGTCTCGCCACCCGCGGTTCAGGGGGTCCCGTGGTCGAACCAGTCGAACCACGCGGTGCCTTCGGTGGCGTACATGCCGATCACCCGGCCGGTGAAGCCGGTGGCCACCTCCGTGGACAGGTACCTGCCGTCGAGTTCGGCGAGCGGCTCCGGTTCGTCGCCGACGTGGAAGGCGATGTAGTCGGGCGCGGCGACGTGGAGGCCCGACGGCTCGTCGGCGGCGGGTGGCAGCTCGCGGGACAGGCGCGTGGTGATCGAGAGGGTCACCGGGCCGCGCGGCACCGGGCGCTCGGCCACGCGTTGGCGCAGGGGCCCGATGCGGGCGATGACGGCGACCTGCCCGTCGGCGACCTCCAGGTCGTAGTGGTGGGCCTCGTCCATGCGGATCGACAGGCCGGCGCGACCCGCGTCGGGGTCCAGCAGGACGGCGGTCCGGCTCTCGGGGTGCAGCTGGCGCCGACCGATGAAGGTGCAGCCCGGCTGGTCCAGGGAGGGGCCGGTGGCGTGCAGGGCCAGCCACCCCTGCCGTTCGGTCAGCGACCAGGAGCCGTCCGGGCGCGACCGCGGCGAGATCCACCGGTGCGCGAGCACCGGGGCGTCGAAGTCGTCGCGCGCCGGGTCCTCCTCGACCGGGTGCCAGGCGCTCGGGGCCTGTTCCCGCTCGTTGACGGGCCCGACGCGGGGCCAGCCGTCCTCCCAGCGCACCGGGGTGAGGAAGGTTTCCCGGCCCAGCACGTGGAAGTTGGGGCTGTACCCGCGCGGGCGGGTGGCGAGCAGGACCATCCACCAGTCGCCGTCCGGGGTGGTGACGAGGTCGGCGTGGCCGGTGCTCTGGATCGGGTGGTTGGTGCCGCGGTGGGTCAGGACCGGGTTGTGCGGCGCGCCTTCCCAGGGGCCGCTCAGGGAGGGGGCGCGGGCGATGGCGACGGTGTGGCCGCGTTCGGTGCCGCCCTCGGCGATCAGCAGGTACCACCACTCCCCCACGCGGTACAGGTGCGGCGCCTCCGGCCACTGCAACCCGGTGCCGGCCCAGGCGGGGAACGGTCCCTCCAGGACCTTCCCGGCCTCGGGGTCGACGCGGGCGACCTGCACGCCGAAGAAGCTGGCGCCGTGCGCGCCCGCGAAGGCGCACCAGCAGTTGCCGTCCTCGTCCCACACCAGGTCCGGGTCGATGCCCGGCAGGTCGATCCACACCGGGTCCGACCACGGACCCTCGGGCCGCTCGGCGGTGACGATGAAGTTGCCGCCGCTCGACACGTTCGTGGTGATCAGCCAGAACCGGCCGTCGTGGTGCCGGATCGTCGGCGCGTAGATGCCGTCCGAGGCCGACGCGTCGGGCGGCAGCGGGAGCTGGGACGGGCGGTCGAGGGCGTTGCCGACCTGCCGCCAGTGCACCAGGTCGCGGCTGTGGAAGACCGGCACACCCGGGAAGTACTCGAAGCTGGAGCACACCAGGTAGTAGTCCTCGCCGACCCGGCACACGCTGGGGTCCGGGTGGAACCCCGCGATGACGGGGTTGTCGTAGGAGGGGTTCGGCACGTGTTCTCCTGTGCGGGTGGAGCGGTCAGCCCTTGAAGGCGCCGTCGAGGATTCCGGCGACCATGCGGCGGCCGACGAGGACGAAGAGCGCGACGAGCGGGATGGTGGCGAGGAAGGAGCCGGACATGGCCAGGCCGAGGTCGACGTCGTAGCTGTTCTGGAGGGCTTTGATGGCGATCTGGGCGGTGTAGCGCTCGGGTGACTTGAGCACGATGAACGGCCAGAGGAAGTCGTTCCAGGCGGTGACGAACCCGAACAGGCCGAGCACGAACGCCGCCGGCCGCACGATCGGGAACGCGATGCGCCAGAACACCTGCCAGGTGCTCGCGCCGTCGATCGTGGCGGCCTGCACCAGCTCGTCGCTGATCGTGGCGAGGATGTGCTGGCGCATCCAGAAGATGCCGAACGCGCTGGCCAGGCCGGGTACGACCAACGCCTGGAGGGTGTCGACCCAGCCCAGCTCGGACATGATCATGTACTGCGGGATGACCGAGAGCTGCGTGGGCACGGTCATGGTCAGCAGGACGATCAGGAACAGGGCGTTGCGGCCGCGGAAGCGCAGCTTGGCGAAGGCGAACCCGGCCAGCGCGCACAGCACCGCCTGGCCCACGCCGATGGCGGCGGCCACGGCGAGGCTGTTGAGCAGCGACTGCACGAACGGCACCGTCTCCAGCACCAGGCCCGCCAGGTGGAAGAAGTTGCCGCCGGGCACGATCTCGGGCGGCATCTGCGTCGCGGTGGCGGTGTCGGTCGTGGCCACCACGAACATCCAGTACAGCGGGAACAGGCACGCGACGGTCGCGGCGGACAGCAGCAGGTAGGTCCACCAGCGGACCCGGCCGGGGGGCCGGAGGCGCGGCGCGGTGCTCCGGGTCGGGGCGCTCCGGGTCTGGGTGCTCGTCATCAGTCCGCCCTGATCCGCGTGGACAGCAGGTAGTTGATCGCGGCGATGACCACGACCATGGCGAACAGCGCGACACCGATCGCCGAGCCGTAGCCGAACTCGAACTCGCCGAAGCCCTGCTCGTAGAGGAACAGCGTCAACGTCTGGCACTGCCGCACCGCGCCGCAGGTCAGCGGGGCGCCCGAGGCGATCAGCAGCGGTTCGGTGAAGATCTGGAGGCCGCCGATGGTCGAGGTGACCACGGTGAAGATGATCACCGGCCGCAGCGAGGGGACGGTGATGTGGCGGAACCGCTGCCACGGGCCCGCGCCGTCGATGGACGCGGCCTCGTACACCGCGCGGGGCACCGCTTGCAGCGAGGCGAGGTAGAGCAGCGTGGTGTAGCCGAACCACCGCCAGGTCACCATCGTCGCGATCAGCACGTGGCTGCCCAGCGTGGACTGGACGAAGTCGACCGGCTCGACCCCGACCAGGCCCAGCAGCCAGTTGAGCAGCCCGTAGTCGCGGTCGAACAGCTGCGCGAACACGATCGCCGTGGCCGCCACCGAGGTGACGTACGGGACGAGCATCGACATCCGGAAGAACAGCGCGAACCTCAGCCGGGCGTGGTTGAGCACGTGCGCCAGCACCAGGGCCAGCAGCAGCTGCGGCACCGTGGACAGCGCCCAGATGCTCAGCGTGTTGCCGGCGGCGTTCCAGAACCGGGGGTCGGCGAACATGCGGGTGAAGTTGTCCGCGCCGATGAACACCTGGTCGCCGATGGGGTTCCAGTCGAACAGCGCCACGTAGAAGGTGAAGGCGAACGGGAACAGCCCGAAGATCGCGAAGATGACGAAGAACGGCGCGATGTAGGCGTACGGCGACAGGCGCTCGCCCAGCCCCCGGGACGACCGGGGCGCGAGGGGCGGCGGCGCGGCCGGGCGCGCCGGGGTGAGCGTGACGGCCACGGGGTTCACCCGCCGATGGCGGTCTTGATGTTGCGCACCGCGTCGTCCCACGCCGTGGCCGGGTCGCCGCCGCTCTGCTCGACGTTGGTGATGGAGTTGAGGAACTCCTGGCCGATGGTCGCGCTGTCGGGGCCGATGTAGAACGGCTTCAGCCCGAGCAGCGAGTCGGTGTAGATCTTGCCGGTGGGCGCGTCGGAGAAGAAGGTGTCCTTCGCCGTGGCGAGCTTGTCGTCCTGGTAGACCGACGGCGTGGAGGGCAGCGCGCCGGACCGGGTGAAGTGCTCCAGCTGCCCCTGCGGCGACTGCATCTCCTTGATGTACTCCCACGCGGCCTGGGGGTTCTGCGCGCGCTTCGGGATGGCCAGGTAGCTGCCGCCCCAGTTGCCCGCGGCGCCGGGGATCTTCGCGATGTCCCACTTGCCCGCGGTGTCCGGCGCGTTGCTGCGGATGCTGTTGAGCATCCACGACGGCGCGGCCACGGCCGCGTACTGGCCCTGCCCCATGCCGGCGCTCCAGGCGTTCTCGAACGACGACTGCCCGGCGGTGATCCCGGCGGTGGCCGCCTTGATGCCGAGGTCGAACGCGGTCCGCACCTCGGGGTTGCTGTCGTAGATCAGCTCGTGGTCGCCGTCGTAGTACTTCTGCGAGACCTGGTTGACCGCCTGGTAGAACACGCTGGTGGCGGCGTTGTCGGTGAACGCCTTGCCGGTGGCCTGCTTGTAGCGCTTCCCGGTCTCGATGAACGCGTCCCAGGTCGGCCACAGCGCGCCGACCTCGTCGCGGTCGGTGGGCAGGCCCGCGGCGGCGAACAGGTCGGTCCGGTAGGCCACGGCCATGCCGCCCACGTCGGTGGGGATGCCCAGCACCTCGCCGCCCTCGGCGACGCTCTGCTCGATCACCCACTCCAGGTAGTCGCCCTTGATGTCGTCGGCGCCCAGCGTGCGCAGGTCGACGAAGTTCTGCGGCTGCTGCACGAACTTCGGCAGGTTGTCGCCCTGGATCAGCACCAGGTCGGGCACCTTGCCGCCCGCCAGCGCGGTCGTCAGCGCCTGGGCGGTCTCCGTCGAGGTCCCCACCTCGGTCAGCTTGATGTCCACGTCCGGGTGCTTCTCCCGGTACGCGTCCACCGACGACTTCTGGTTGATGGCGGCGAACGACCAGAACTCGAACGACTTGCCGTCACCCCCGCCCCCGCCGCCACCCGCTCCGGGCGTGCAGGCGGTGATCAGGGCAAAGGCTGCGGCGGCGAGCAGCAGGGGCGAACGGAGGGTCACGGCGCTTCTCCAAGGTGGACGGGGCGAGCGGCACACCACTTCGCGGGATCGAGCGAAAGTTTCGCCCCAAATTGCGATTGTTAGCGCTCACGACGGTAAGCGGCCGCATACCCGACGTCAAGGAAAAGCCAGCACGAACGATCGAAGAACAATGGATTCCTCGTTACGCAAGTACTTTCGTAAGCACCCGAGCGGACGAGGGCTGATGTCGTTGGGACACCTGGGGATCACCCCGTTCCGGGTGACCCATCCCCGGGCATGGCCGAGGGCGGCACCGCGCGGACCGAATTCGACTACGTGGTCCGCACGATGCCGCCGCAACAGCTTTGTTATCGCGAACAAACTTTTTTTCCGCTCACCACCTCCGGATCACGGCGGTCCCGACCGGGCCGGGCGCCGCCTCACGGCGTCAGGAGCACGCCGTCCCGTTCAACACCGGGGAGGAGAACGGCGGCGTCGACCCGTTGTAGTTCGCGTTGTACCCGATGGTCGCGGTGCCGCCGGAGCCGATCGAGCCGTTCCAGGACGTGTTGGTGACGCGCACGGTGTCGCCCGCGTCGGTCCACGTCCCGTTCCAGCCCTGCGTGACCGACACGCCCGGCGCCGAGAACGTGAGGGTCCAGTTGGAGATCGCCGCGCCCCGGTTGGTGATCACGACCTCGCCGGTGTACCCGCCCGACCACTGGCTGACGACGCGGTGGGCCACCGCGCAGCCGCCGCCGGGGTTGCCGCCCGAACTGGTCGTGGTGGTCGTGGTGGTCGTGCTCGTCGACGTGGACGTCGGGCCCGCCGCGATCGCCAGGTCGTACGCGCGCTGCGGCACGAACTGGCCGGCCTGCGCGATGCAGCCGTCCGCCTCGCCCGGCACCTTCACCCACAGGAACGCGGCGATCCTGGAGTCGTTGGTGCTCGTCGTGCTGGGCGTGCCGATCGCGCGACCGGCCGGGTCGCACCACTCCTCGCCCAGCGGCCCGTTGCCGTTGCGGCTGGTGTCCACCACGGCCATGAGCCTGCCGTCACCGATGGCGTTGAGGATCGCCTTGGCGTAGTTCACCTCGTCGGACGTGGTCCGGTAGTTCGACACGTTCGTGGAGATGCCGTCGGCGCTGTTGGAGATGTCGGCCGCGCGCAGCCTGTTGGCGGCCTCGGACGGGCTCAACCACGCGGAGTTGCCGATGTCGTAGTACACCTTGGCCTGCGACGAGCCCGCCTTGAGCTTCTTGCCCGCGTAGGACATCGACGCCCTGGTCTGGCTCTGCTGGTCGGCGTTCTGGCAGTTGCTCATGATCGGCAGCACGTCGGGCTCCAGCACGATCGCCGCCGGGCGGCCCGCCAGGCCCGCCGAGATCTCGTCGACCCACGCCCGGTACTCCTGGTGCGACCGCGCGCCGCCGCTGCTGGCGCCGCCGCAGTCCCGGTTCGGGATGTTGTAGACCACCAGGATCGGGATCTTCCCCGCCGAGGCCGCCGCCCCCACGTAGGAGCTGATCTCCGAGCGGACCGACGAGGTGTTGGTCGTGGTGAACCAGCGCGCCTGCGGGACCGAGGCGATGCGGTCGCGGATGACCGCCGCCCGCGAGTCGCCGGGGTTGGCGGCGACCCACCTCGCGCTGGAGTTCGACGGGTCGACGTAGAACGCCGAATCGGCGGCCTGGGCGGTGGTGCCGCCGCTCACCGCCAGGACCGTGGCCACCAGGGCGCTCGACAGGGCGCTCGCGGCCGCGGCCTGCGTCCTGCGCTTCATCGGATCTCCTCTCGGGGTTTCGGGCAGGGTTCCGGGACCGGTCAGGCGACGGCGCACGCGGCGCCGTTGAGCGTGAACGCCGCCGGCTTGCCCGTGTTGCCGGTGTGGTTGGCCTGGAAGCCGATGTCGACCGACGCGTTCGGGGCGATCTCGCCGTTGTAGGAGGCGTTCCTCGCCGTCACCTGGCCGGACGCCGGCGAGTAGGACGCGTTCCAGCCCGAGGTGATCGCCTGCCCGCCGGGCAGGGTGAAGACCAGGGACCAGCCCCTGATCGGCGCGGCGCCGGTGTTGGTGATGGTGATCGACGAGGTCAGGCCGCCGTTCCAGGCGTTGATCGTGGTGGACACCCGGCACGACTCCCCTCCCGGGGGCGTCGTCGTGGTGGTCGTCGTGCCGGTCGTGCCGGTCGTGGTGGTGGTGGTCGTGGTGGTGGTGTCGGTCGGGGTGCCCGCGAACTGCGAGAAGAACCTCCAGACCTCGCCCTTGGTCCACGACCGGGCGCCGTCCTCACAGGCGCACCCGTCCACGGCGCCGGGCAGGTGCCCGCCGTCGAACGCGGCCCACACCACCGGGTAGCCGGCCCGGCAACCCGGGTACGCGGTGGTGATGTGGGTCCGGCTGCCGGCGGCCGGTTCACGCGGGTTCGTGGCCGTGCAGCCGTTGTTCCGGACGAACCTGTCGCGCAACGACCGGCCTTGCGAGATGTTGAGCACCGTGTCGCTGATCCCGTGGATGCCGAGGTAGGCGATGGGCTGCGTGCCCCCGTCGCAGCCGCTCAGCTGAGCGCCCGCGAAGACCGCCACCGCGCGGAAGACGTTCGCCCTGCCGCACGCCAGCGCGTAGCTCATCCCGCCGCCGTAGCTGAAACCGGTGGCGAAGCGCTGCGTCGTGTCGACGCAGAGGGCGGCCTCGATCCTGGCGATCATGGCGTCGACGAACGCGACGTCCTCGCCGCCGTTGTTGGGCCAGGCGTTGTCGATGCCCTGCGGCGCGACGAGGATCGCGCTGTTGTTGGACTGCTCCTGCTGGCCGTAGTACGCCCACGACGCGCCGCTGCTGCCGCCGGTGGCGACGTCGTTCGCCGTGCCGTGCCACCAGTGGAAGGCGAAGATCAGCCGGTACGGCCGGGAGTTGTCGTAGTTGCCGGGCACCCTCAGGATGAAGGTGCGGTTCTTGCCACCGCTCTGGATCGTGTGCGTGCCGCCGGCCAAACCGGGCGCCTTGCCGCACCCGGCGGTCGCCGCGGCGGCGCCGACGGGGGTTCCGGCGCCGGGGAGGATCCCGCTCAACGCCGTGCCGGTCGTGGCCAGTGCCAGGAACGCCGCCACGGCGACCGTCCCCAACAGGGTCCTGTGCCTCATCACCACGTGCCTCCTTCCGCTGTTGACGTGCAGGTGCTCAGGCGGAGAACCGCCACCAGTCCACGTTGAGCAGGTAACCGCCGCCGCCGCTGAACCGCAGGAACAGGTCGCGGGTCCCGGAGAGCCCGCTCACCGGGCACGACACCGAGGTCCACGACTGCCAGCCGCCGGTGTTGGGCACGGTGCAGCGGCCCACGACCGTGCCGGTGGCGCTGCCGGTGCGCACCTCGATCGTGCCGCCGGCGGCGGAGGCCACGCGGGCGGTGAAGGACGACGCGCCGTTGCCGAAGGCGACGTTGCGGACCTTGACGTGGTCGCCGTTCTCGATGAACCCGATGTTCATGCCGCCCTCGGAGGCGCGCTCGGTCTCGATGCCCGAGCCCCAGGCGATGGTCTCGGCCTCCTGGCGGGCGAACGGGTTGAGCACGTCCGCCGGCGGCGGGCCGCCCGTGCTCATGGTGATCGTCGGGATGCTGCCGTCGGGGTTGTAGGCGAACCTCTCCACCGCCACGGAGCGGGTGAAGCCGCCACCGCCCGGCAGGGCGCCGTTGTGGTAGAAGAAGTACGAGCCGCCCTTGAAGTCCACGAGGCCCGCGTGGTTGGTGAAGCTGTTGCCCTGCGTGGGCATGACCGTGCCGCGGTAGGTCCACGGCCCGGTGGGCGAGGGCGCGGTGGAGTAGGCGATGAACTCCGAGCAGCACTTGGCGGCGAAGACGTTGTAGTACAGGCCGTTGCGCTTGAACACCCACGGCCCTTCCTCGTACAGCGTCGGCCGGGCGGCGTCGCCGGTGCGGGCGCCGAACCCGGCCGTGGTGAGCGGCACCTGCGTGGGACTGCCGCTGAAGGAGGTCATGTCGGCGTTGAGCCGCACGTACCAGAGGTTCGGGTTGCCCCAGTAGAGGTACGCCTGGCCGTTGTCGTCGATGAAGACGGTCGGGTCGATCTCGCCGTTCTCCACCAGCGGCCGGCCGATGGCGTCGCGGAACGGCCCCGTGGGGCTGTCCGAGACGCCCACGCCGATCGCCATCCGGCCGGTGGCCCGGTTGACCACGGGCACGTACCAGTAGAACTTGCCGTTGCGCTGGACCGCCTGACCGGCCCAGGCGTCCTTGCTCGCCCAGGAGAACGTGGCCACGCTCATCGGCGAGCCGTGGTCGGTCCAGTTGACCATGTCGGCCGACGACCAGACCCGCCACTCCTTCATCGTGAACCAGGTCGAGCCGTCCTCGTCGTGCCCGGTGTAGAGGTACACCCGGCCGTCGTGCACCAGCGGCGCGGGGTCGGCCGTGTAGATGTGCTGCACGATCGGGTTGTCGGCCCGAGCCGTGCCCGGGAGGAGGGCGAGGGTGCACAGGACGCTCACCACCCAGGCGAGCGGACGCCTTCGGCTTCGCACGGTTACCTCCATCAGCGGCTGTGGGTCGGAGCGGGGCGGGGGCGGCGGGCGGCGGGGTGGGTGTCGCGGGCGGCGGGTGGTTCGCTGGGGAGTGGCGGGGCCGGGCTTTCGAGGGGTGGCGAGGGGCCGGGGGTGCCGCGCGCCGCCGGAGGGCGAAGCGGCGCGCGGCGCCCGATCCCCGCTCGACCGGGGTTCCGGGGCGTCGCCGGCACTGGTGCCGGCGGCGGCCTGTCAGGGGGTCAGCAGGTTCAGTTGGTCCGGGTGAGCAGGCCCAGCCGCCAGGGCAGGCGGTTGTAGTCGCCGCTCGCGTCGGGGTCCAGGCCCTGGTAGAGGTAGGTCAGGTCGCGGAGGCTGATCTCCATCGTCTGGTCGACGTTGGTGCGGACCACCTCGCCGTGGCTGATGTCGCGGGTCCAGGCGCCACCGGGGAAGGTGACGTTGTTGGCGCGGGCGAAGGGGTTGGACTCGCTGTCGGCCAGCGCGGTCCACGGGCCGGTGATGGCCGGCGCGGTCCAGGAGCGGAACCAGCGGCGGCCGTCGGAGCCGATGGCTTCGTGGAGCATGAGGTACCGCTGCTCGCCGGCGATCTTGTAGATGTTGGACGCCTCGAACAGCCGGTTGCGGTCGGCGTCCTGCATGGCGATGACGGTGTCGCCGAACCCGTCGGGGAATTCGGCGAGGCTGGTCTCCGACCGGTAGAGGTGGCCGTTGTCGTCGGAGGAGAACAGGTAGCACTTGGCGCTGTCGCAGATGATCCAGAAGTCGACCCAGTAGCCGTCGCCGATGTTGTCGCGGATGATCCGCGGCATGCCGTTGGCGTAGAAGTCCTTCGGCGCCGACCACGACCTCGGGTCGGAGATGTCTTCGGTCGTGGAGTACGAGGCGTTCGAATCGGTCTGGTAGACCAGGTACCACAGGCGGTGCGGTGCGAAGTGGAACACCTGCGGCGCGGCCCGGTAACCCGTGCCGATCCCCGAGCTGTCCAGGTGGTGGTGCGGCGCGGACGAGGCCTGCGACCAGTCGGCGAAGCTGGTGTACACCAGGCTGTAGCCGTCGGTGTAGGTCGAGGCGAACACGTGGTACTCGCCGTTGTGGTGGACCACGCTCGGGTCCTTGACCGCCACGTTCGCGTGCGTCGAGTCCGGCTTGGGGCTGATCAGCGCTCCGCTGGAGGACCAGCGGAAGCTGCCGGTCGGTGAGCCGCCGGGCTGCTGGGACATGGTCATCCTTCGTCGGTGGATCGGGTGGTCACCGGTCCGCGCCGGGTCACGGGCCGGTGCAGCCGGCGGTGCTCACGGCGGCGGTGTCGGTGACGGTGACCTCGGCCTGGAACCCGCCGCCCCGGGAGCCCGTCACGCGGGCCGTCGCGGCGCACGCGCCGCCGGGCCGGGGCTGTGGTTGGTCGCCGACGCCGCCGGGCACCGACAGCAGGGCGCTGTGCCAGACCGCGGCCATCTTGGCGTAGCCGGCGGCGTTGGGGTGGATGCCGTCGGGCAGGTCCGAGATCGGCACGGCCGGGTACATCTCCACCAGGCGCACGCGCCGGCCCGCGGCGGCCTTGTCGCGCACGATCGCCCTGACCGCGGTGTTGAAGGTGCGCACGGTGGCGTCGGCGAAGCGGATCGGGATGATCGTGGCCACGAACAGCTCGGCGCCCGGCGACTGGGTGGTGATCTTGTCCACCAGCCGCGAGAGCCGCTGCGGCGCGCCGGCCGGGTCGCTGCCGTACATGTCGTTGGTGCCGATGTGCAGCAGGACCGTGCGCGGGGTGTGGGTGCGCAGCCAGTTCACCACGTTGGCGTCGACCTGGGCGATGGTCCACCCCGGGTGGCCCTCGTGGTTGCGGTCGGGCATCGAGGACGGCCCGTCGGCCAGGGAGCCGACGAAGTCGACCGCCTTGCCGGCGGCGCGCAGCTTCGCGCCCAGGTCCAGGCGGTAGCCGCCGGTCGAACCGCCCTGGGTGATCGAGTCGCCCAGGGGCATGACGCGCACCGGGTCGGCCTGCGCGAGCGGGGCGTCACGGGTGGCCGGCCCGGCGACGGCCGACACCGGCGACACCGCCGGCAGCACGGCGGCTGCCACGACGGTGGCCAGCAACTTCGTCACGGTGAGCATGCGAGTCCTCCGGTGGACGGGTCGACGAACGTGCGGTGACCGCCCGGCGGCCGGGTGTGCCGCCGGGCGGGGCGCGAGACGGGGAGGCCGGACCGCCGGGCGGGAAGACCAGGTCGCCGGGCGGAGGCCGGGCTGCCGGGTGGGGGCCGGGCCGCGCTCAGCGGGGCCGACTGGGCCCTGGCGCCCCTCTTCGAGGGCCTCGCCCCGGGGGCGGCCGGTGAGAGGCGCTCGGCGCGGTTCGCGCCACTGGAGTTCGTCGCATCGGAGTTCCCAACGTCATCGTTGACGGCGGTCGCGGCGGCGGTGTTCGGCAGGGCGGGGTCGCGGCCCTGGGCGGAACTGCCTCGATCGACAGTCAATGTAGCCAGGCCCACAACGGTCGGTCAAAGCTAAAATTGTGAGCGCTAACTTTAGCGAATATTGCGCAACTTTTGTCGAAGACCATTCGACAAGGTGACATAAAGCCAGGTAGAAGCGATTAAACGTAATATTGCTCCGTTCAGCCCAGTGAACAACCCTCATGGGAAAGTTCGACTTGTGAGCGTGAACAATTCAATGCGACACTGCCGTTCACCCGGCTCGCGGTCCGCGCTCACCCCTGTGGCGCGACCGCGCGAGGCCTCACCGGCCCGTGCTCGCGCCGCGGACCGCCAACCGCGCGCGACCCCGGGCCCGCACCCGCCGCCAGGGCGGTGCCCGGGCCCGCCGGACGGTCCTGACCACCCCACCCGCCGATCAGGGCGGGTGCTCCCGTGAAGGTGTCGAACATGAAGCTGACAGCGAGGTCAGTGTCCCGAGTGGCGCTCGCGGCGACAGTGGTGGCCGCCACCACGGGCGGCGTCGCGTTCCTCGTGACCGCGCCGGCCAGTGGCGCCGCGTCGACGCTGGCCGCGGCGGCGCAGCAGAGCGGCCGCTACTTCGGCACCGCCGTCGCGGCGGGCCGGCTCGGCGACTCGACCTACGTCAACATCCTGAACAGGGAGTTCGACATGGTCACCGCCGAGAACGAGATGAAGATGGACGCCACCGAGCCGAACCAGAACCAGTTCAGCTACGGCAGCGGCGACCGCATCCTCAACCAGGCCCGCAACCAGGGCAAGCGGGTCCGCGGCCACGCCCTGGCCTGGCACGCGCAGCAACCGGGCTGGATGCAGCGCATGGAGGGGTCCTCACTGCGCCAGGCGATGCTCAACCACGTCACCCAGGTCGCCACCTACTACCGCGGCAAGATCTACGCCTGGGACGTGGTGAACGAGGCCTTCGCGGACGGCAGCTCCGGCGCGCGGCGTGACTCGAACCTCCAGCGCTCCGGCAACGACTGGATCGAGGCGGCGTTCCGGGCCGCTCGTGCGGCGGATCCGGGTGCGAAGCTGTGTTACAACGACTACAACACCGACGACTGGACCCACGCCAAGACGCAAGGCGTCTACCGGATGGTGCAGGACTTCAAGTCCCGCGGTGTGCCGATCGACTGCGTCGGTCTCCAGTCGCACTTCAACTCGCAGAGCCCGGTGCCGTCGAACTACCAGACCACGTTGCAGAACTTCGCCAACCTCGGTGTCGACGTCCAGATCACCGAGCTGGACATCGAGGGCTCGGGCAGCGCCCAGGCCGACAACTTCCGCCGCGTCACCGAAGCCTGCCTGGCCGTGGCCCGCTGCACCGGCATCACCGTCTGGGGCATCCGCGACACCGACTCCTGGCGCGCCTACGGCACACCGCTGCTGTTCGACGGCTCCGGCAACAAGAAGGCCGCCTACAACTCCACCCTCAACGCCCTGAACGCCGCAAGTCCGACTGACACGACCACGACGACTACCACCACCACCACGACCACGACCACCACGTCGCAGGACCCCGGCCCCGGCGGCTGCACCGCGACGGCGTCGCTGAACACCTGGAACGGCGGCTTCGTCGCCTCCATCAGGGTCACGGCCGGCTCGTCGGCGCTCAACGGCTGGTCGGTGTCGCTGACCCTGCCGTCCGGGACCACCGTGACCAACCAGTGGAGCGCCAACCGCTCGGGCAACAGCGGCCCCGTGACCTTCACCAACGTCGACTACAACGGCTCCGTCGCGCCCGGACGGTCCGTCGAGTTCGGCTTCCAGGCCACCGGCTCCGCCACCGGCCTGTCCCCCACCTGCGCCGCGCGGTGACCCGCGGCCGCCGGTCGGCGCCCCGTCGTCGACCGGCGGCCACCGCCGGGTCCCTACCGCGACGACACGGGAACCGGCTTGACCGATCCGCCGTGCCGGACCGACATGGGGACGCGGTGCACCACGGGAGCGCCTCTCAGCCGCCCCCGCCGCTCGGCCGCGGCGAACAGCACCTCCACCGCCTTGGCGCCGAGCTCGTGGTGCGGCAGGGCGACGGTGGTGAGCTTGGGTCGCACCCAGGAGGCGATGGGGTGGTCGTCGAACGACACGACGGAGACGTCGTCGGGCACGGACAGCCCGGCCTCGGCCAAGGCCTGGTAGGCGCCGAAGGCCAGGCGGTCGTTCAGGCACAGCAGCGCTTTCGGGCGGTGGTGGCGCAGGACCTCCCGGGTGGCGTCGTAACCGTCCTCCGGCATCCACTTCGGGCACCGGTGCGCCGTCACCGGTCGGACGCCGGCGGCGTCGAACACCTGGCGGATGCCGACCAGGCGCTCCGCCGCGGCGATGCTGTTCGGGGGGACGTCCTCGACGCCGGGACCGGCGCCGACCAGGTGGACGCCCTCGCGGTGGCCCGCGTCGACGAGGACCCGGGCGGCGGCGCGACCGGCGCCCACCTCGTCGGGCAGCACGGCGGGCAGGGACGAGTACGCCGCCGGGAGGGCGTTGAGCAGGACGGCCGGGCCGTGGTCCAGTCCCTCGGGCACGGCGATCGGCCTGGTGTACATCGCCGCGAAGACGATGCCGTCGACCCGGCGGTCGTGCATGGCCTCGACCAGGGCCTTCTCCACGCCCGGGTCGCCGCCGCTCTCGCCGAAGAACAGCATGAAGCCCCGCTGGTGGGCCGCCTCCAGCGCACCTCTGATCATGTTCCCGGCCAGCAGGGAGGAGGCGACGGTGTCGGACACGAACCCGATCGTCTGCGTGCGCCCGGTGCGCAGGCCCACCGAGAGGGTGTTGCGCCGGTACCCCAGCTCCTGGGCGGTCGAGCGCACCCGGTGCTCCACCTCCTCGGAGATGCGCAGGTCCCGACCGCGGCCGGACAGCACCAGGGACACGGTCGTGGTCGAGACACCGGTCGCCTTGGCCACGTCGGCCAGCGTGACGCGTCGTCGCCCCAATGCCATCCTCCGTCCTCAATGGACATACGCTGCTTGACATCTGGTCGCGCCACCTTGAAAACTCGCGGATGCTAACACGATTTAGCCGGAACCAGGGAGGAACCGTTGGCCCACTCAGGACGGTTCGGCGCGGCCGTCGCCCTGCTGCTGGCGTCGCTCCTGGCGGGCTGCTCGGCCCCCGGCGTCGACCGCCCGCAGCGCGCCGGCGCGCCCGGGTCGCCCGGGTCCGAACCGGACTGCGGCACCGGACCGGTGGTGCTGCGGGCGCGCTTCGAGGCCGGTTTCCCCTTGGCGCGGGCGCTCGCCGACGAGTTCACCCGTCACCACCCGAACGTCACCTGGGACGTGCGCGAGGAGCAGTTCGCGGTGCTGACCCGGAACGCGCCGCGCCTGCTGGTCGACGACCCGCCCGACCTGGTGCGGCTGCCCCAGGTGGCCGACCTCGTGGGTGACGGCCTGCTGCGCGACCTCGACGGCTACGCCGCGTGGTTCGGCTGGGACGACTGGCCGCCGGCGCAGCTGCGGACGATGCGCGCCGGTCCGGGCGGGCGGCCGCGCGGCGAGGGCCCGCTGTACGCGATGGGGTTCTCCACGAGCGTGACCGGCGTGTTCTACAACAAGGACCTGGCGGCGCGGATCGGGTTCCGCGAGCCCGCGACGCTGGCCGAGTTCGACGAGGCGCTGGCGCGGGCCGCGGAAGCGGGCATCACGCCCCTCGCGGGGTTCAACGCGGGGGCGACCGGCGGGCTGGTGTTCCCCCTGCAAGCCCTCATGGCCGCCCACGGCTCCCCCGCGGCGATCAACGACTGGGTGTTCCAGCGGCCCGGCGCGACCATCGACACGCCGGCGAACGCCGAGGCCGCGCGGCACCTCCAGCGGTGGCTGCGCGCCGGGTACTTCGACGCCGACCTCAACGCCACCGACTACGCGCGGATGGTCGACCGGTTCGCCTCCGGCCAGGCCCTGTTCATGCTCGACGGCGACTGGGAGTCCGCGACGCTGGACCGGCGGATGCCGGGTCGGGTCGGCTTCTTCCTGGTGCCGCCGCTGCGGGCGGGCGACCCGCGGGCCGCGATGTCCGGTCCCCCGACCTTCGGCATCCCGGCGGGGTCGGCGCACCCCGACTGCGCCGCGGCCTTCCTGAACTGGGCGGTCACCGACCGCGCGGCGCGCGAGACCACCGTGCGGGTGGGCGGGTCGCTCCCCCTCGGGCCGGCCGACGCCCACCTGCCCCCGGTCGAGCCGGGGTCGGTCACGGCCGCCACGCTCGCCGCGGCGGCCGAGGTCGTCGCGGGCGGCACGGGCATGGACTTCGTCGCCAACGCCACCGGCGCCGCCCTGGCCGAGAGCTGGACGCCGCGGTTGCAGGAGCTGGCGGCGGGCGAACGGGCCCCGGAGGACCTGCTGCGACTGGTGCAGGACGACTACGTCGAGCAGATCGGCGGGTGAGCCGGCGGTGTCGCGCCTGGTCGGCTGGCTGTTCGTACTGCCCGCGCTCTCCGTGTACGCGGTGTTCGTGCTGCGCCCCTTGGCGCTGACGGTCCAGTACTCGCTGTACCGGTGGGACGGGATCGGCCCGTCCACCTGGGTGGGCTGGGACAACTACCTGGCCGTGCTCACCGAACCCGACCTGGTCGGCGCGATCGGCCACGCGCTCGTGCTGGTCGTGATCTTCACCGGGGTGCCGCTGTGCCTGGGCCTGCCGGCCGCCGCGGTGCTCCGGCGCGCCACGGGGGGCCGGGCGGTGCGGGCGGTGCTGCTCCTGCCGCAGGCGGTGCCCCTGGTCGCGGCGGGGTTCGCGTGGAGCCTGCTGCTGTCGTCGACGGGCGCGGTCAACCGGCTGCTGGCGGCGGTGGGGCTCGACGGGGTCACGCGGGCGTGGCTGGGCGACTCGTCGACGGCGTTGGCCGCGGTCGGGGTGATCGGGGCGTGGGCGCTGCTCGGCCTGTGCACGACGCTGCTGCTGGTGGGCGTGGACCGCATCGACCCGGCGCTGCACGAGGCGGCGCGACTGGACGGCGCGGGACCGTGGCAGGAGTTCCGCGCGGTCACGCTGCCCGGTGTGCGCCGCGAGCTGGGCGTGTGCGCGACCGTGACGACCACCGCCGCGCTGGCGAGCTTCGACGTCGTGTACGTCACCACGCAGGGCGGGCCGGGCAACGCCACGGCGGTGCCCGGCCTGGAGGTGTTCTCCCTGGCGTTCGCGCAGCGGGAGGTGGGGTTGGCCTCCGCGCTGGCGGTGGTGCTGGTGGTGCTGGTCCTGGCGGTGGTGGCGCCGGTGCTGCGGTGGTCGCGGTGACGGCCGGGCGGCGGGGGCGGGCGGCGGGCCCGCTGCTGCTGCTCGCGCTGGTCGTCGTGACGCTGGCGCCGTTCGCCGAGCTGTTCGTCACCGCGCTGCACCCGCCGGGGACCTACCCGCGGGGCCTGACGTGGCCCGAGGACCCGCACTGGTCGAACTTCGCGACCGCGTTCCGCTCGGCGCGGGTGGACCGTCTGCTGGTGTCGAGCGGGCTGGTCGTGCTGTGCGCGGTGCCGGCGACGCTGGCCCTGGCCGTGCCGGCCGGCTACGCGCTCGGGCACCTGCGGTTCCCCGGCCACCGGGTGGTGTTCGGCCTGTTCGCGCTCGGGCTGGTGCTGCCGCTGGAGGCCGTGGTCACGCCGCTGTACCACCAGGTGCGCGACCTGGGGCTGCTCAACACCCGGTGTGGGCTCGTGACGGCGCTGGTCGCGGTGCACCTGCCGTTCGCGGTGTTCTGGATGCGGGCGCACTTCGCCGGCGCGTCCCGGGAGCTGTCGGACGGCGCGCGGCTGGACGGCGCGGGGCCGTGGCAGCTGTTCCGACGGGTGCACCTGCCCCTGGCGCGACCCGCGGCGTCGTCGCTGGCGGTCCTGCTCTGCGCGTGGACCTGGAACCACTTCCTGCTGGCGATCGTGCTGGTGGACGACCCGGAGCAGCGCACCGCGGCGGGCGTGCTCGGCGCGTTCCAGGGGCGCTGGGGCACCGACGTCCCCCTGCTGTGCGCCGGGACGCTGTTGATCCTCGCGCCCGTGCTGCCGGCCTTCGCGCTGCTGCACCGCCGGGTGTCCGCGGACGTGGTGCGAGCAGCGCTCACGAAGGACTAGACCCCACGAAGCAGTCGAACGAGGAGAAGTGATCACCGTGCGCAGAACCGACTCCCCTTCCCGACGAGCCGCCGCGGTCACCGCCGCCGTGGCGCTCACCGCGGCGACCGCGGCACTGGTCGCGGCGCAGCCCGCGTCCGCCGCCACCGGCTGCCGGGTCGACTACTCGATCGGCTCGCAGTGGCCTGGCGGGTTCGGCGCGAACCTGGTCGTGACGAACCTGGGCGACGCCGTGAGCGGGTGGCGCCTGTCGTGGGCGTTCCCCGGCGACGAGCGGATCACGCAGTCGTGGAACGGGACGCACGCCCAATCGGGCGCCCAGGTCACGGCGACCAACGCCGCCTGGAACGGCGGCATCGCCACCGGCGGGACCGTCTCCTTCGGCTTCAACGCCACCTCCGGCTCCCGACCGGCGACCCCTTCGTCGTTCACGCTCAACGGTGTGGTGTGCACCGGCTCGACGACGACCACGACTACCACCACCACGACCACCACCACCACCACGACGTCGCAGTCGCCCCAGCCGGACCGCCCCATGGTGGAGAACAACTTCCCGGTGACCAGGGAGGGCGCGTACGGCGACAACCGCTACACCGTGTTCCGCCCGTCGAACCCGCAGGCCGTCGGGCGCCCGCTGCCCGTGCTGGCCTTCGGCAACGGGGCCTGCGCGCACACCGACAACAGCGAGGTCACGCGGGCGCTGACGTTCATCGCCTCGAAGGGCTTCGTCGTGGTGGACACCGGCTCGGTCAACGGGTCGCCCAACGGCGTGCCCAGCGGTTCGCCCATCCCGTCCCTGCTGACCGACGCCATCACCTGGGCCGAGCGGGAGCACAACCGCTCCGCCTCGCCGCTGGCGCAGCGGCTGGACCTGACCAGGGTGGCCACCGCCGGGCACTCGTGCGGCGGCCTCGAAGCCCTCGTCGCCGCCCAGGACCGGCGCGTCGACGCCGTGGCCTCGCTCAACAGCGGCTTCTTCGCCGACGGCGCCTTCGGCTACCCCCGCTCCGAACTCGGCAAGCTCCACACCCCCGCGCTGTTCATGGACGGCGGCCCCTCCGACGTCGCCTACGCCAACAACCAGGCCAACTACGACCTGGTCACCGTGCCCGCCGTGCTGGCCAGGCAACCGCAGGCCGGGCACGGCGGGTTCATCGGCGGCAGCCAGATGGCCGACGGCATGACCACCGTCGTCCAGTTCCTCGACATGGTCCTCAACGGCAACCAGGCGGCGCGGGCCTACGTCCTCGACCCGTCGGGCCTGGCCTCCAGGGCGCCGTGGACGGTGTCCAGGAAGAACTTCTGAACCCTGGCGGTCGAACGGCCCGGGGCCCCGGGTCCGGGGCCCCGGGTCGTTCACCGCGCCGGGGGGAGGTCGGTGCGGGGACGGCCACCTCGTCGTGGCGTCCCCGCACCGGGCCGGGTCACCGGAACAGGCGCAGCGGCACCGCCTCGGCCATCGCGGCCATGCCCGCGTCGTTCGGGTGCAGGTGGTCGCCGCTGTCGTAGGCGGTCCGCAGGCGCTCCGGGTCGGCGGGGTCGCGGGTCGCCGCGTCGAAGTCGATCACGCCGTCGTACTCGCCGCCGGTGCGGATCCACCGGTTGACCTGCTGGCGGGCCGCCTCGTTCTCGGGGCTGTGGAAGCCGAGCGTGTCGCCCTCGAACGGCAGGATGGTGCCGCCGTAGATCCGCACGCCGGCCGCGTGGGCGCGGGCGATCAGCTGGCGGTGCGCGCCGATGATGTCCTCCGCGCCCACCTTCTCCGACAGCGGCGCGCTGGTGCCGGGGTGGCCCAGGTCGTTGACGCCGAGCAGCACCACGACGTGGCCGACGCCCGGCTGGGCGAGCACGTCGCGGTCGAAGCGGCGCAGCGCGGACTGCCCGAAGTAGTTCGCGTAGCCCTCGGCCGGGTGCCCGGCGGGCGGGTTCGGGTCGTGCAGCAGGCGGTTGCCCGAGATGCCCTGGTTGACCACGCCCAGGTCCCGCAGCCGCCGGTCCTGCTGGAACCGGCGGGCCAGGAGGTCCGGCCACCGCCGGTTGGCGCCGCGCGTGGTCTCCGCGCCGTCGGTGATGGAGTCGCCGAGCGCCACCACGGCCTCGCCGCGGCCGGACACGCTGACCCCGGTGAGGAAGTGCCACTTGCCCAGCACGGCGGTCGGGGTGATGTCGGCGGCGCCGGTGGCGTTGCCCGCCGCGACCCAACCGTCCTGGTACGGGAACGCGTGCACGGTGTTGCCGCGCGTCCGCTTCGGCAGGTGGATGCTCACCACCAGGTCGGAGTCCGCCCGCACGGGCAGCGCGACCGGGTCGCTGAGCAGCGGCGCGCCGGCCGGGACGGTGACCGAGGCGCGCCCGCCGAACGTCAGCCGCCGGTCGGTGCGCGGCTCGATCGCGGTCCCGCCGGCCCGCCGCGCCACCCGGGCCTCCCCGATGACCAGGGGCTCGGCGCCGAACTCGTTGGACAGCCGCACGCGCACGCTGCCGCCGCCGACCGACAGGTGCACGACCTGCCGCAGCGTCTGGTCCTCGAAGGACGTGGTGTCCGAGGCCGGGACGGTGGTCGGCGAGGTGCCCCACGCCGCGACCCAGGACAGCGACCCGTGCGAGGACGCGGTCGCCGGGAAGGGCACCAGGAGCAGCAGCGCGACCAGCAGGGCCTTCCAGGGGCGCTTCACCGGCGTCACCGCTTCGCGGGCAGGTCGAAGCGCCAGCCCCCGGCGCGCAGCTCGGGGATGATCCGGTCGACGGCGTCCACCGTCTGGCCCCGGTCGGCGGGCCCGTCGTGCAGCAGGACCACCGCGCCCGGCGTGATGCCCTCGCGCAGCCGCTCGACCAGCTCGTCCGTGCCCGGCGGCTCCCAGTCGGCGATGGTCAGCTTCCAGCCGAGCGACTTCATGCCCAGCTTCGCGGCGACGGCGGGCGACTGGCCCCAGGAGCCGTAGGGCGCGCGGAAGTAGCGGATCGGCGGCGCCCACGGCACGGCGCGGCGGATGGCCGCGCTGGTCTGCCTCAGGTCGGCCTCGATCCGCTCCGGCGTCCACGTGCCCAGGTCGTCGTGGTGCATGGTGTGGTTGCACAGCACGTGCCCGTTCGCCACGATCGAGCGAACGATCCGCGGGTGCTGCTCGACGTAGTCGCCCCACAGGCAGAACGTCGCCTTGACGCGGTGCTCGCGCAGCACCCGCAGCAGGCGCGGCGTGTCCTCCGGGTTGGGCCCGTCGTCGAAGGTGAGCGCGACGGCGCGACCGCCGTGGCGCGTCGAGTCGATGATCTTGATCTCGTCCCCCGGACCCGCCTGGGCGGTACCGGTGACCAGGCCGAGGACCAGTCCGGTGGTCAGGACGACCGCTCTCCACCGCATGGGGGCAACCTCTTCTCGTTCGGACACCGCAGCGGGCGGCACCACTATCCGTTCAGGTGCTCCCCCCCAGCCATACGTTTCGCGGATGTTTCGAGTCTCAACTGGGGGCCGCGTCCTGCTCGGCCAGCGTCCGCTGGGCGACGGCGAAAGCGGCGTTGGCGCGCGGCACCCCCGCGTACACCGCGGTGTGCAGCAGCACCTCGCCGATCTCGTCCGGGGTCAGGCCGTTGCGGACCGCCGCGCGCACGTGCAGGGCCAGCTCCTCGTGGCAGCCCAGGGCGGTGAGCAGGGCCAGGGTGAGGCAGCTGCGCGTGCGGCGGTCCAGGCCCTCGCGCGCCCACACCGAACCCCAGGCCGCTTCGGTGATGTAGTCCTGGAACGGTCGGGTGAAGTCGGTCGCGGCCGCGGTGGCGCGGTCGACGTGGGCGTCGCCGAGCACCTCGCGGCGCACCTCCGTGCCCTGTTCGTGCCGTGCGTTCAAGGGTTCACCTCCAGGTGGCGCAGCACCTCGTCGGTGAAGCGCCCGGGTTGTTCGACGTTGCCGAGGTGGGCCGCGCCGGCCACCACCTCCAGCCGCGCGCCCCGGATGGCGCGGGCGATGCGTTCGCCGTGCTCCGGCGGGGTGGCGGGGTCTTCGGCCCCGGACAGGACCAGCGTGGGCGCGGTGATGCGCGGCAGCACGTCGGTCAGGCGCATGGTGGCGATGGCCGTGCAGCAGGAGGCGTACCCCTCGGCGGGCGTGGCGGCGACCATGTCCCGGTAGCGCGCCGCGCGCCCGGGGTCGGCGGCCAGCCAGCCGGGGGTGAACCAGCGCGCCACCACGGCGTCGGCGACGGCCACGGCGCCGCCCGCGCGCACGGCGGCGGCCCGTTCCGCCCAGCCCTCGGGCGGCCCCGGCGCGGTGGAGGTGCAGCACAGCACGAGGCCGGCGACGCGCTCTGGGTGGTGCGCGGCCAGCCACATGCCGACCATGCCGCCCAGCGACAGGCCGACCCAGTGCGCGCGCCGCGCGCCGAGCCGGTCGAGCAGGGCGGTCGCGTCGTCGGCGAGGTCGGCCAGGCGGTAGGGGCCCGGCGGCACCGGTGACGCGCCGTGGCCGCGGTGGTCGTAGCGCACCACCCGGAACCCGGCCTCCGCCAGGGGCCGCACCTGGGGGTCCCACATGCCCAGGTCGCTGCCCAGGGAGCCGGACAGCACGACGACGGGCCCGTCGGGCGGCCCGTGCTCGACGTGGTGGACTTCGGTCACCGGTCCGCCTCCCTGGAGGTGAGCGCGCGTGCGACGAACAGCTCCGCGTTGCCCGTGCCGGTGGCCGGGTCGAGCAGGCGGGCGAGGTGGGCGCGGTCGAGGTGCGCGCCGACGAGCGGGTCCCCGGCCAGGACGTCGACCAGCGACGCGCCCCCGTCCGAAGAGCCCTCGCCCGGAGCGCCCGGCCCGGCGAACCGGTGGCAGCACGCCGTCACCGCGTCGTGGGCGTCGAGCCTGCCGACACCGGAGTCCACCAGCGCCGCGGTGACCCGCTCCGCCGACAGCAGTCCCCCGGTCAGGTCCAGGTTGGCGCGCATCCGGTCCGGGTCCACGCGCAGCCGCTCCAGGCTCGTGCGCAGCCACCGCGCCGCCGAGCCCGCGCACCGCAGCAGGTCCGCCAGCGGCCGCCACTCGGCGTGCCAGGAGCCCGCGGCGCGCTGGTGCTCGTGCGCGGCGTTGGCCAGCAGCGTGGCGACCAGGCCGGGCGCCTGGGCCGCGGCGGCGGACGCGGCGACCGCGGCCACCGGGTTGCGCTTGTGCGGCAGGGTGGACGACCCGCCCGACCCGTCGGGGCCCCGCTCGACCACCTCGGCGACCTCCGCCTGGGCCAGCAGCACCACGTCGCCGGCGGTCTTGGCGACGGCGCCGCACACCGCGGCGAGCGCGCCCGCCACCTCGCCGACGCGGCCCCGCTCGGTGTGCCAGGGCAGCACCGGTTCGGCCAGGTCGAGCCGCCGGGCCAGGGCGGCGAGCACCGCCGGGCCGCGGTCGCCCAGCGCGGCCAGGGTGCCCACCGCGCCGCCGTACTGCACGGCGAGCCGGGGCCCGAGCGCGCGCAGCCGCGCGGCGGCCGCGTCGATGCCGGACAGCCACCCGGCGGCGGTGAACCCGAACGTCACCGGCGGCGCCTGCTGGAGCAGGGTGCGACCCGCCTGCGGGGTCGCGGCGTGCTCGGCCGCCAGCCGCGCCAGCAGGTCGCCGCACGCCGCCAGGTCGACCAGCAGGGCGCCCACCGCCCGCCTCGTGACCAGGACCGCGGCGGTGTCCACCACGTCCTGGCTGGTGGCGCCCAGGTGGACGTGCCCGGCGGCCGGTCCGCCGACGCGCGCGGTGAGGGCGCGCACCAGCGGACCGGCCGGGTTGCCGATGCCCGCGGCCCGCGCGCCGATCTCCGCGGCCGAGTAGTGCTCGGCGCGGCACCGCGCGGCGATGGCGCGGGCGTGCTCGACCGGGATCACGCCGACCTCGGCCTGGGCGAGGGCGAGCGCCGCCTCGAAGTCCAGCATGGCCTGGAGCCACGCGGTGTCGCCGACGAGGTCGCGCACCGGGCCCGCCGCGAGGACGCCGTCGAACAGCTCAGACATCGAAGAACACGGTCTCCCCGTCGCCCTGCAACCGCACGTCGAACCGGTAGCCGTCGTCCGCGCGGGTGGCGATCAGCGTGTGCCTGCGGTCGGCGGGCACGGCCAGCAGCACCGGGTCGGTGGCGTGCGCGTCGGCGTGCTCGGGGAAGTAGACGCGGGTGACCGCGCGGTGCAGCATGCCGCGGGCGAAGACCGACACGTCGACGTGCGGCGCCTGCGGCGCGCCGTCCGGGCCCGGCACCGGACCGGGCACGACGGTGTGGACGGCGTAGCCGCCGGCGCGGGTGTCGGACCGGCCGAAGCCGCGCCAGCCCGCGACCGGGCCGCGGGGGTCGTCGGGGTGGTCGAACCGGCCTTCGGGATCGGCCTGCCAGGTCTCGACGAGGGCGTCGGTGACCGGAACGCCCCCGCCGTCGAGCACCCGGCCGCGCAGCCACACCGCGCCGGGCGTGCCCTCGGGCACCACGTGCGGGCCGTCGTCCCAGACCAGTCCGATGTGGAGGAACGGGCCGACGGTCTGCGACGGCGTGGTGGGCAGGGCCGCGTTCCCGGGGTCAGTGCTCGTCATCCTCGTCCTCCTCCTCGAACGGGGTGGCGGCCGACCCGCGCAGCACGATGTCGAACTCGAAGGCGAGCGCCCACTCGGGGCGGGTGCGGGACAGGTCGAAGCGGGACACCATGCGGCGCCGGGCGTCCTCGGGCGCGGAGTTGTAGATGGGGTCCTGGCCGAACAGGGGGTCGTCCGGGAAGTACATCTGCGTGACCAGCCGCTGCGTGAACGAGCGGCCGAACAGCGAGAAGTGGATGTGGGCGGGCCGCCAGGCGTTGTCGTGGTTGCGCCACGGGTAGGCGCCGGGCTTGACGGTGACGAACTCGTAGCGGCCCAGCGCGTCGGTGACGGTGCGGCCGACGCCGTCGAAGTGGGGGTCGAGCGGTGCGGGCCACCGGTCGCCGGTGTGCCGGTAGCGCCCGCTCGCGTTGGCCTGCCAGATCTCCACCAGCGAGTCGGGCACCGGGCGGCCGTCGCCGTCCAGGACGCGGCCGAACACGACGATCCGCTGCCCGACGGGCTCGCCCGCGTGCTGCCGCGTCAGGTCGTGGTCCAGCTCCCCGACCCGGCCCGGCCCCAGCAGCGGCCCGGTGACCTCGGTGAGCAGGTGCGGCAGCAGCACCAGCGGCTGCCGCGGGTGGCGCAGCGACGTCGACCGGTACCCCGGCGAGTCCAGCGGCGGGTGGCTGTCGTGGTCGCGGCGGTAGCTCGGCAGCACGAGCCGCGACGGCGCGGTCACCTGTTCTCCTCGGGTCACGGGTCCTCCTGGACTTCCGGCGCGAAGACCTCGTTCACCGCGAGGCCTCCTTGAGGGCGCGCAGCGCGGCCAGCTCCTCGTGGGTCGGCGCGGGGTTGACCACCAGGTCGGGCGAGACGGCCAGGTCCCAGCCGGTGGCCGCGCGGACCTGCTCGACCTCGACGCCGGGGTGCACGGCGGTCAGCACCAGCTCGCGCGTCACCGGGTCGGGGCGCAGCTCGCCCAGGTCGGTGACCACCAGGGTCGGTCCCCGGCCGGGCAGTCCGAGGGCTTCCCGCTCGCCGGGGCCGCGACCGTGCCCGAAGGAGGTGACGAAGTCGACCCGGTCGACGAACGACCGCCTGCTCTGCCGCACCACCACGAACACCTCGCGGCACGACGCGGCGATCTCCGGCGCGCCGCCCGCGCCCGGCAGCCGCACCACCGGGTTCGCGTAGTCGCCGCCGATGGCGGTGGTGTTGATGTTGCCGAACCGGTCGAGCTGCGCCGCGCCGAGGAAGCCGACGTCGACGCGACCGGGCTGGAGCCAGTAGTTGAACACCTCGGGCACGCTCACCACGGCGTCGGCGGTCTCGGCCAGGACGCCGTCGCCGATGGAGGCGGGCAGCCGGTCCGGCTTCGAGCCCAGCGCGCCCGACTCGTAGATCAGCACCAGGTCCGGCGCGCGGGTGCGGCGGGCCAGGTTGGCCGCGGTGGAGGGCAGGCCGATGCCGACGAACACGCGCTGCCCGCCGACCAGCGCCCGCGACGCGGCCACGGACATCATCTCGTCGGAGGTGTGGCCGCTCACGACGTCACCCCCTCGGTGATCCCGGCGAGCCACTCGCCGAACCGGTCCCGGTCGCGGCTGATCGCGTCCCACGCGGCGTAGTAGTCGTTGTCGCGCTCGGAGTAGCCCTGCGCGTAGGACGGGTGCGCGCCGCCGGGCACCTCCGCCACCCGCGTCACCGCCCAGGACGGCAGCACGATCGCGCCCGGCACGGGCGCCAGCTCGTCGACCACCTCCTCGACGGTGACCAGGCTCCGCTTCGCGGCCAGCACGGCTTCCTTCTGCACCCCCAGCAGGCCCCACAGCTGCACGTTGCCCGCGCGGTCGGCGCGCTGCGCGTGGACCACCGAGACGTCGGGGTTGACCGCCGGCACCGCGGTCAGCCGCTCCCCGGTGAACGGGCAGGTGATCGGCTTGATGGTGGCGGTCACCCCGGGCAGGTCGGTGCCGGTGTACCCGCGCAGCACCGCGAACGGCAGGCCCGACGCGCCCGCCACGTAGCGGTTGGCCATGCCCGCGTGGCTGTGCTCCTCCAGCTCCAGCGGCGCGGGCCAGCCGTTCTCCACCGCGTCCCGGAACCGGTGCAGCGACCCCACGCCGGGGTTGCCGCCCCACGAGAAGACGAGCTTGCGCGCGCAGCCCGCGCCGATGAGCTGGTCGTAGACGATGTCGGGCGTCATCCGCACCAGGGTCAGGTCGCGCCTGCCCTGCCTGATGACCTCGTGCCCGGCGGCGACGGGGATCAGGTGCGTGAAGCCCTCCAGCGCCACCACGTCCCCGTCGTGCACCAGCTCGGCGACCGCCTCGGCCAGTGTTCCGATCAGCGCCACCCCGCCCCCTTCCGCATCGGTTGCTCCTTCAGCGCTCGACGGGCCAACCGGTGTAGGCCTCGGCCAGGTGGGTGGCCGAGGCCGTGCTGCCGGCGACCAGCTCCAGCTCGCCCAGCTGCCGCTTGAGGTCGAACGGCGAGCCGTCCGGGTCCCGGTGCAGCATCGAGGTCATCCACCACGAGAAGTGCTGCGCCCGCCACACCCGGCGCGCGGCGGCGGGCCCGTAGGCCTCCAACGAACCGGTGTCACCGGTGGCGAAGAACCGCTCCAGCGCGCGGGCCAGCACCACCACGTCCGCCACCGCCAGGTTGAGCCCCTTGGCCCCGGTCGGCGGCACCACGTGCGCGGCGTCCCCGGCCAGGAACAGCCTGCCGTGCCGCATCGGCTCGCACACGTAGCTGCGCATGGCGATGACGCTCTTGTCGACGATGCGGCCCTCGTTGAGGGTGAAACCGTCCTCGCCAGCGACCCGGGCGTTCAGCTCGGCCCAGATCCGGTCGTCGCTCCAGTCCTGCGGGCGCTCGTCGGGCGCGCACTGGAAGTACATCCGCTGCACGTCCGGCGTCCGGGTGCTGATCAGCGCGAACCCGCGCTCGGAGTGGGCGTAGACCAGCTCCGGCGACGAGCGCGGCGCCTCGGCCAGGATGCCGAACCAGCCGAACGGGTAGGCGCGGAAGTAGTCGGTGCGCTCCCCGTCGGGCACGGTGCGCCTGCTGACGCCCGCCGAGCCGTCGCAGCCGGCGACCACGTCGCACCGCAGCCGCACGGCGGCGCCGTCGGCGCCGGTGAAGGAGATGACCGGCTCGTCGGAGGTCACGTCGTGCAGCGCCACGTCCCGCGCGCCGAACCGGATGTCCGCGCCGGCCGCCAGCCGGGCCGCGATCAGGTCCTTGAGCACCTCGTGCTGCGGGTAGAGCCACACCGCCCGCCCGGTCAGGCCGGTGAAGTCGATCCGGTGGCCACGCCGGTCGAACCGCAGCTCGACGCCCTCGTGCCGGGCGCCCTCGGCCAGCGCCCGCGCGCCGACGCCCAGGTCGGTCAGCAGCTCCACCGTGCCCTGCTCCAGCACCCCGGCCCGCATGGTCCGCTCGATCTCCTCGCGACCGCGAGCCTCCACGACGACCGAGTCGATGCCGCGCTCGGCCAGCAGGAGGGACAGCACCAGTCCGGCCGGACCGGCGCCGACGATTCCGACTCGGGTACGCATGACCCTGAGCCAAGGACGGCGCGCGGCCGGCCGCCAGGAAGTCCTTCCGGCCAGTGGAAGACGGGGCAGATCCTGCCCGGATGCCGCAGCTACGGTCTTTCCGAACGGTGTTCACAACGGCGTGGTCATGCGACAAGAGGAGGCCCGGCATGGTGGTCCGCGGCGGTGCTCCCGGGCGCTCGGTGACCGGGCGGGCGCTGGCCCTGCTGGCCGCGTTCGACGCGGCGCACCCGAGGCTGACCATCACCGAGCTGGCCCGCCGCGCCCACCTGCCGCTGGCCACCGCCCACCGGCTGGCCGCCGAGCTGTCGTCCTGGCAGGCCCTGGACCGCGACGCGGACGGCCGCTACAGCATCGGGCTGCGGCTGTGGGAGACCGCGGCGCTGGCCCCGGTGTCGGGCAGGCTGCGCGAGACCGCCCTGCCGTTCATGCAGGACCTGTACGAGGCGACCAGGGAGAACGTCCACCTCGCCGTCCGCGACGGCTACGACGCCCTCTACGTGGAGAAGCTGTGCGGCCACCGCTCGGTGCCGCTGGTCTCGCGCACCGGCTCCCGGCTGCCGCTGCACCCGACCGGTGTCGGCAAGGCCCTGCTCGCCCACGCCGACCCCGGGTTCGTGCGCGACTACGCCGAACGCCCCCTGACCCGCTTCACCCCCTACACCATCACCCAGCGCGGGCGGCTGCTGCGCGAGGTCCACGCCACCGCGACCCGCGGCTACGCCCTGACCAGCGAGGAGATGACGCTCGGGTCGTGCTCGGTCGCCGTGGCCATCCCCGGCGACGGCCCCGCGCCCGCCGGCGCGCTGGGCATCGTGGTGCGCTCGGTGCGCACCGACCTCCACCGCCTCGTGCCGGACCTGCGCGCCGCCGCCGAGGGCATCGCGCGCCGCCTGGCCGACACCGGGTCCGCCCGGTCGCGCCGGACCTGATCAGGCGGCCAGCAGGCGCCGGAACCGCGCGTCGTCCTCGTCCACCGGCGGGTCGTCGGTCGAGGCGACGAAGAAGACCAGGAAGGTGCTGTCGGGCGCCGCGCCGGTCAGCAGGTCGCGCCACGACCACAGGTTCGGGTGCCGCACGTGCGTGGCCGCCTCCGCGGGCGCCAGGCGGTCGACCACCTCGGCGAACCGGTCGCGGTCCAGCCGGAAGACCGCGGTCGTGGCGACGTAGCCGCACACCGAGGCCAGGACGGCGGTCGGCAGCGGTCGCACCTCGCCCGGTCGGTTCACGTGGCCGTAGGTCAGGACCCCGGCGTCCACGCGCGCCACGGCGCAGGCCTCGGGCATGGCGAACCCGGGTATGCCGGCGATGAACCGCTCCCGGGCCGAGCGCAGGTCGTCGTCGGTCGCCCAGGCTTCGGGCCCTGCCGTGGTCATGACGAGGAGCCTAGTGCGGCGCGGCCGGTCGTCCCCACCCGCGCGGCGAACCGCCCCGGCGGGTTCCCACGGCGCTGGGGGAACCCACCGGGGCGCAGCACCCACCCGCCGTCAGAGCCTCGGGTGGGCGTTGGCCAGCAGTTGGCGGAACTGCGCGGAGAACCAGTGGCCGGAGAGCGGGGCGTTGGCCAGCGAGCCGGACGGGTTGTTGCCGTTGCGGGCGTTGCCGCCGTAGGTCGGGTCGCACATGCGGTCGAAGCCCTTGCCCTCGTTGTTCGGGATCTCCCGGCTGGCGCCGTCGGACTCGCCCGGCGGCTTGGCCCACACGTAGGCGTCGACGCCCGCCGCCGGGTTCGCCCTCGGGCGTTCGCCGATGCCCGCGCCGGACTGGTTGCACCAGTTGCCCAGGTGGATGCGCCGGTCGTAGCGCCCGCCGTCCACGTAGGCGTCGACGCTGGTGGTCGGGCCCTTGGCGGTCGGGCGCTGGGAGCCGCCCCAGCCGTTGCGGGAGGTGTCGACGAGCATGCCGATGTTCGACGGGAAACCGGCGCTGATCAACTGCGTGCGGAAGGCCTGGACGAACGACAGCTCGTCCGCGTACCGGTTCCAGTCCACCCACTTCGACTGGCGCACCGAGGTGCCGTTCACCGTGTCGTTGATGGTGAAGTGGTCCTCTTTGAGGACGCCGTAGTTCGCCGTGTTCGAGATGAACCCGGTGACGTTGTCGACAGTGCTGCCCGAGGCGCGGGCGGCCTGGGCGAACAGCGTCGCGGAGGCGCTGAAGTTGTCGTCCCACCCGATCCAGCCGTGGTGGGCGGCGTCGATGTAGTTGTAGACGTTGCCGATCGCGCCGAGCTTGGCCAGCGCGTAGCCGACGCCGTTGACGTAATTGCCGTTCGCCAGCATCCGGTCGCACATGGCGGTGGCGGTGGGCCGGCTGCCGACGTTGGTGACCAGGTTGGGCAGCGAGTCGATCTCGATGATCGTCACGATGCGCAGGTTCGCGTACTTCGACTCGCCCATGATCGCCGCGATCCGGTCGATGTACTCGGTCTTGTACCGGGGCAGGTCGTCCGGACCCAGTTCGCCGTTGGACGCCAGCGCCGCGCAATCGCGACCGGGCAGGTTGTAGATGACGAACTGGACCACCAGCTGCCGCCCGGCGGCCTGGCTCACCGCGTTGTCCAGGTGCGCGCGCAGGCCGCGGGCGCCCGACGTGCCGTCGATGGCCGCGATCCGGTCCATCCAGACGAAGGTCGGCTGGTTGGCGATGGCGGAACCGCCGTCGCCGCGGGCCTTGGCCGCCCAGTCCGGGTTGACGTACACCGAGGCCCCGGCGTACGGGTTGTCGACGCGCGCCGCGGCGGTGACGTCGGCGGCGGCGGGACCCGCGCCCACCACCACCGCCGAGGTGAGCGCGAAGGCCGCGGCCGCCGCGATCCCGCGGCGCAGCACTCGTCCCCGGAACCGCCTTGAAGATGACTCCATCGGCATCTCCGATCCCTGTTCAGATCATTGCGGGCGGCGGATTTCGGGAATTCTCCCGTCGACCGACCGTAGCAGGGGGCACGTGGCCCGTGAAGAGCTGTTCGGGGCTTCCCATTGCAGTCGATCAATAGGCCCGCGGTTTCACCGGCGCGAAAATATCGACCCAGCTAGAATTCGACTCGAATTCTCCTTCGAACGCATCGCCCGCGGTGACCCCCGGCGCCGGCCGCGGCGGCAGGCCACGCGCCGGGCACGACCGGCACGGGATCGACCGAGCCGCCGGGGGCAGCCCATCGCGGACCACTCGGCCGTTGCCCTGTGGCCAAGCGGGCGTCGACGTCAACCTCCGTGCCGAAAAATCCGCCGATGGGGTGAGATCACTCATCACGTCGCCACGGCGGGAAGCCTGCGGTGAACTGGGGGTTCCGCCCACCACGCAATCGTTCGCGAACAATCGAAATTTCACCCTGATTGATTCAATTCGTGGCGACGGAGTTAGGCGTCCCCTACTCTGCGCACAGGTGCCGATGAAAGGAAAACCATGAGCGAACTTCCCGGCCTGCCCCTCGTCAGTTTCCTCGCGGACGAGGTCGCGGTGCTCCCGGACTGGCAGGTCTCCCTGTCCGAAGGGGACAGCGACTGACCTGTTCCGCTCGCGTGCGGCGGCCCTCCGGGGTCGCCGCACGTCGTCGTGAAAGGGGCGCCGCCCGTGGATCCGCGAACGCCGACCAGGCGTGACGTCGTGGTGGAGGAGTTGCACGGCCACCGGGTCGAGGACCCGTACCGGTGGCTGGAAGCCGACGACGCCTGCGACGAGTGGCTGGCCGACCAGGAGCGGCGGCTGGCCGAGGAGGCGGGCGGGTGGACGGGGCGGCCGGTGTTCCGCTCGCTGCTGCGCTCGTTCGCGGACGCGGGCGGCGCGGCGGGGCACGTGGCGTCGCCGCCGGTGGTGCGGGGCGGGCGCCGGTTCTCCCTGCGGGGCGGCGCGGGGCGGGAGCACCCCGTCCTGGTGGTCGCCGACGCCGGGCGGGACGAGCGGGTGGTCGTCGACCCGGTGGCGCTGGACGCGTCCGGGCGCACGACGTTGGACCTGTGGCGCCCGTCGTGGTCGGGCCGGCTGCTGGCGTACCAGGTCTCGTCCCGCGGCAGCGAGGACCCGGTGCTGGACGTGGTGGACGTGGCCGACGGGCGTCGGGTCTGCCCGCCAGTGCGCCCGGGACGCGCCACCGCGGTGGCGTGGCTGCCGGGTGACGCCGGCTTCTACTACGTCACCTGCCCCGCCGCCGGCGACCGGCAGGTGAGGCTGCGCCTGCTCGGTTCGGGCGAGGACGTGGTGGTGTTCACCACCGACGCCCGGCAGCTGTCGGTGTTCACCAGCCCGGACGGGCGTCGGCTGGTGGTGAGCAGCGCGCCGGGGACCCAGTGCGGCAACCGGGTCCACCTGGCGGACCTGACCACCACCACCGCCCGCGCGCCCGGCTTCCGGCTGGTGCACGACGGCACGGCCACGGGTGTGCAGGCGCTGGTCAAGTTCGGTCCGCACGGCCTGCTGTACGGGATCACCACCGACCAGGCCTCCGGCGGGGCGATCTGCCTCGTCGACCCCGACCACCCGGCCACCGCGGCGTGGACGCCGCTGATCACCCCCGGCGAGGGCGGGGTGCTCTCCGGCTGCGCCGCCCTGGTCGAGCCCGGCGCCGGGGACGTCGGGTCGGTGCGCTTCCTGGTCAGCTCCGTGCGACGCGGCGTGGCCCGCCTGTCGCTGCACGACGGCGCGGGGCGCTTGCTGACCGAGGTCGACGCGCCCGGCGCGGACCACGGCACGATCATGAAGCTCACCGCGCCGCCCGGCGAGGCGGACGAGGCGTGGTTCACCTACACGGACTTCGTCACCCCGCCGACGGTCCACCGCTTCAGCCTGCGCGACCGGCGGTGCCACCTCGACGCCCCGGCCGCGGACCCGCCGCGGCACGACCGCCCCCGGGCGGTGGTGCGGCAGGTGAGCTACGCGTCCCAGGACGGCACCGAGGTGCCGCTGTTCCTCATCTGCCCCGCCGACCGCGGTCCGGGACCGCACCCGACCCTGCTGACCGCCTACGGGGGCTTCGGCGCCACCGCCGCACCCGCCTACTCCCCCACCATCCTGGCCTGGGTCGCCTCCGGCGGCGTCTACGCGATCGCCGGCGTGCGCGGCGGCGGGGAGCTGGGCCCGGCCTGGCACGCGGCGGGCAGAGGGGTGAACAAGCCCAACGCGTTCGCCGACTACGCCGCGGCCGCCCGGTGGCTGGTCGCCGGCGGTGTCACCACCCCCGACCGGTTGGCGGTCAAGGGCGCGTCGCACAGCGGCCTCATGGTGGCCACCGGCATCACCCGCGACCACGGCCTCTACGCCGCGGCCGTCTGCTCCGGCGCGCCGACCGACATGGTGCGCTACCCCCGCCTGGGCATCGGCCAGTGGTGGCTCACCGAGTTCGGCGACCCGCGGGACCCCGCCCACCTGGACGTCCTGCTCGGCTATTCGCCGTACCACCGGGTCCGGCCCGGCACGCGCTACCCGGCGGTGCTGATGATCACCGCCCGCACCGACCCCCGGGTCGGCGCCGCGCACACCCGCAAGTTCACCGCCGCCCTGCAACACGCGACGACCAGCGGCAAACCCGTCGTCCTGCGCTGCGAGGACGGCGTCGGCCACGGTCCCCGCGCCGCTTCGCGCTGGATCGACGTGGAAGCCGACGCCCTCGCCTTCTGCGCCACCCACACGGGACTCGACCCCGGCGCCTGACGCACCCGGCGGACCGCGACCGCGCTCACGCGCCCCGGGTCCCGAGCGCTTCGACGGCTTCCACCAGCGGGCGCAGGGCATCGTCGCGGCGGGCGTCGTCGAGGGCTTCGCGCAGCGCCTCGCCGTGGGTGGGGCGGGCGGCTCCCAGCAGGGCCGCGCCGGCCTCGGTGACGTCGGTGTAGATGCCGCGCCGGTCGGTGGGGCACAGGTAGCGCGACAGCAGGCCCCGCTCCTCCAGCCTGGTCACCAGGCGCGTGGTGGCGCTCTGGCTCAGCACGACCGCGTCGGCGACCTGGCGCATCTGGAGGTGGCCGCCCTCACCGCTGTGCTGGCGGCTGAGCACCTCCAGCAGGGAGTACTCGCGCACGCTCAGGTCGTGGCCGGCCTGGAGCGCGCGCTCCACGCGCGCCTCGATGCGCCCGTGCAGGACCGACAGCGCGCACCAGCCGTTGGCCGGCGCCGTCATGGAGGGAGCGGTGGCGGTCATCCCGACCTCCTCGTCGAGCGGGGTTGCACACCGGAAGCCTACGTCACGGCGACACTACCCGCGTTTGCAGATAGCCCGCGTATGCAACTATTGTCGACGCCTGTAAACGTCTGACGCAAGTTCCTGGAAGGCTCCTCTCATGCCTCTCGCGCTCGTGGCCCTGGCCATCGGTGCATTCGGGATCGGCACCACCGAGTTCGTGATCATGGGCGTGCTGCCCGAGGTCGCCGGCGACTTCGGGGTGTCCATCCCCACCGCGGGCTGGCTGGTGACCGGGTACGCCCTCGGCGTGGTCGTCGGCGCGCCGCTGCTGACCGTCCTGGGAACCCGGGTGCCCCGCAAGAAGATGCTGATGGCGCTCATGGGGCTGTTCGTCGTCGGCAACGCGCTCTCCGCCGTCGCGCCCGCGTTCTCCGTGATGCTCGCCGGCCGGGTCGTCTCCTCGCTGGCCCACGGCGCGTTCTTCGGCGTCGGGTCCGTGGTCGCGGCCTCCCTGGTCGCCCCGGAGAAGAAGGCGTCCGCCATCTCCCTGATGTTCACGGGCCTGACCGCGGCCAACGTCGTCGGGGTCCCCGTCGGCACGATGATCGGCCAGGCCGCCGGCTGGCGGGTCACCTTCGCGATCGTCGCCGCGCTCGGCGTGGTCGGCCTGCTGGGCGTGGCCCGGCTGGTGCCGGACCTGGACCACCCCGGTGGGGCGACGACCGCGCGGACCGAGTTCGCGGCCTTCCGCAACCCGCAGGTGTGGCTGGCGATGGGGATGACGGTCCTCGGCTTCGGCGGTGTGTTCGCCGCCGTCACCTACATCGCGCCGATGATGACCGAGGTCGCCGGGTACTCCCCCGGCGCGGTCACGTGGCTCCTCGTGCTGCTCGGCGTCGGCATGTTCGCCGGCAACCTGCTGGGCGGCCGGTACGCCGACCGCGCGCTCATGCCGATGCTGTTCGGCTCGCTCGGCGCCCTCTCGCTCGTCCTGCTGCTGTTCACCTTCACCGCGCACGACAAGGTCCTCGCCGCGATCACGCTGACCCTGATCGGCGCCCTGGGCTTCGCGACCGTGCCGCCGTTGCAGAAGTGGGTGCTCGACCAGGCCGCCGCCGCGCCCACGCTGGCCTCCGCCGCGAACATCGGCGCCTTCAACCTCGGCAACGCGCTCGCCGCGTGGCTCGGCGGCCTGGTGATCTCCGCCGGTCTCGGCTACACGGCGCCGAACTGGGTCGGCGCCGTGCTGTCGGGCAGCGCCCTGCTGCTGTCGTTCCTGGCGGCCGCGCTCGACCGCCGCGCCAAGGCCGCACCGGCGGACGCGGCGCCCACGCCGGTCCGCTGACCTCCGGCCGCGCCGCCGGGGAGGGGTGATTTTCTCACCCGACAGCGGGAAATCGGTCATCGAACAGGTCGTAGTCGTCACCCCGTCGAGGTGCCCCGGGCCCGGCAACGGCCGCCCCGGAGCACCGCCACCCACCTCCGGCCACCGGCACGATCGGCGCCACGGCGGTCCCCCGTCCCCACATCGCGCGTCCCCGCCTCCACGTGCCGTGCACCGTTCCGGTGAGCGACGAGCCGGTGTTCACCCTGCGCAACCAGTCGACAACGTGGCGTGTCGGCCGTCCGTACCATGTGCTTGGTCCGAACGGTCTGCTCGCGCCACCGCCGACAGCCGGGTGGCGTCCCCGGTATCGCAGCCCCACAGGAGGAGCACACCATGACCGCTGTGACCAGGAGGACGTTCCTGCTCGCCTCGCTCGCGGCCGGCTCGCTCACCGCGGCCGGCCGCGCGCCGGGTCCCGGGGGCGACCTCTCCGCGGTGCGGGAGGCGGTCGAGCGGCTGCTCGGCTCCGCCGCCGCCGAGCAGTTCGTGCTCGACGAGCTGGCGCCCGCCGCCGGCGAGGCCGACGCGTTCGAGATCGGCGGTTCGACGGGCTCGGTGCGGCTGGCGGGCAGCGGCGGCGTGGCCCTGATGTCCGGGCTGCGCTGGTGGCTGGAGCACGTGGCGGGCGGCCACCTGTCCACCAACGGCGACCGCGTGGCGCTGCCCGACGAACTGCCCGCGCCGGAGCAGCCGGTCCGGCGGTCGACCGAGCTGGTCGAGCGGTACTGCAACAACTTCACCGTGTTCGGCTACACCAGCCCGTTCTGGAAGTGGTCGGAGTGGGAGCGGGAGCTGGACCGGGTCGCCATGAGCGGCATCAACCGGGCGCTCACCCTGGTCGGCCAGGAGGTCGTCTGGTACGAGACCTTCCAGGAGTTCGGCCTGTCCGAGCTGGAGGTCAGGCGGTGGATCGCGCAGCCCGCGCACCAACCGTGGCAGTGGTACGGCGAGATCACGGGCTACGACGAGGCCGACACCGCGCACCGCGGCCCGGTGAGCCGGAACCTGCTGCGGCGCCGCAGGCAGCTGGGCGAGCGGATCGTGGGCCGGATGCGGGAGCTGGGCATCACGCCGGTGTTCCCCGCCTTCGCCGGGCACGTGCCCGACCGGGTCTTCGCCGAGCGCAACCCCGGCGCGCACGTGGTGCCGCAGGGCAACTACGCGGGGCACCTCCGGCCGCACTGGCTGGACTGCACCGATCCCCTCTACCCGGCGGTCGCGGAGCGGTTCTACCGCGCGCAGGCCGAGCACTTCGGCACCACCACGCACTACTCCGGCGACCTGTTCCACGAGGTCGGCGACGACGAGCTGCCCGCGCTGCTCGACGGCGCGGACCTGGCCCGCGCGGCGGTCGCCGTGCAGACCGCGCTGGAGCGGGCCGCGCCGGGCGCGCGGTGGCTGCTCCAGGGCTGGCACGCCAACCCGCGCCGGGCCGTGCTGGACGCCGTGGACCGGGAGCGGGTCGTGGTGCTCGACCTGGACTCCGACGACTCCCGCAAGTGGCAGCAGACGGAGGCGTACTGGGGCGCGCCGTGGTGCTGGGGCACCATCGGCAACTTCGGCGGCCGGCTCGGCATGTTCGGCAACCTGATCGAACCCGGCCGCACGCTGCCGGCGGTCCGCGTCGACCCGGCCCGCCGCCGCCTCGTCGGCCTGGCCGTGGTGCCGGAGGGCACGCACCACAACCCGGTGGTGGCCGACCTGCTGGCCGAGGTGCCGTGGCACCGGGAGCCGGTCGACCTCGCCGCGTGGGTCCAGGACTACGCGCGCCGCCGGTACGGCGCCGACGACCCGCGCGCGGCGGCCGCCTGGGACATCCTGCTGCGCACCGCGTACGCCTACTCCGCCACCGGCCACACCAGCGGCGAGGGGCCGCACGAGACTCCGTTCGCGGCCGAGCCGGCCCTCGTCGTGGGCTCGGCGTCGCGGTGGGGGCCTTCCCAGTGGCGGTACGACGCGGCGCAGTTCGCGCCGTGCCTGGACCACCTGCTGGCCGTCGCGCCGCCGCTGCGCGCCTCCGCCCCGTACCGCTACGACCTCGTCGACGTCACCCGCCAGGTGCTGGCCAACCGGGGCCGGCTGCTGCTCGACCAGGTGCGGGCCGCGCACGAGGCCGGTGACCGCGCGAGCGTGGCCCGGCACAGCGGCCGGTTCCTCCGGGCGCTGGACCTGAGCGAGGAAATCCTGGGCACGCACGAGGACTGGCTGCTCGGGCGTTGGCTGGCGCGGGCGCGGTCCTGGGGGTCGACCGCGGTCGAGGCGAACGCGCTGGAGAGGGAGGCCCGCACGCTGATCACCACGTGGAGCGCGCCCGCCGCGCCGGCGCTGCGCGAGTACGCCAACCGCGACTGGCACGGGTTGCTGAGCGGCTACTACCGACCGCGGTGGGAGCGGTTCTTCGGGGTGCTGACGACCACGGGCGAGCCGCCCGTGTTCCAGGACTGGGCCGAGCGCGGTGAAGCCTGGGCGCGGGGCCACGAGCGGCACCGGGCGCAGCCGGAAGGCGACACCTACGAGACCGCCGCCCGGATCGCCGTCGCACTGGCCGAGGACCCCCTCTGAGGTCCGGCGGGTCACCGGTCCGGAACGCCGCCGGGGCGTTCCGGACCGGTGACCCGGCGACAGGGCGCGCCGGTCGGTCGGCTCGCGACGCAGGAGGCGGTCGGGACCGCGCCGGCGCCGCGCGACGAGGCGGTGAACCCGAGAACCGTTGGCCGACAACGCTTCCGGGTTGATCGACGTCCCGGGCGACCGGTGACGGGCTTGGCCGGTGGGCGCGTGTTCGACAACCCGTCGAACGCTTCGACACGCACGTCCGAGTGAATTCCTTCGAACAGCGCCTTCGAACGGCGTCGAACGCGGGAACGCCGTTGACCGCCACCCCACCGGCTGCCAGAGTTCACCCCACCGTCGCCGGAGAACCGTACTCACGCGCTTTCGCCGCAGCGCGCCGGAAACGGGCGACGAAGCCCGGGGAAGAGTGCCGATGGTGAACAGGACGCGGTGGGCCGCGGTGTTGGTCGCGGTCGTCGGGATCCTGGTCGGGAACGCGGGTTCGGCGCACGCCGCGACCTGGTCCTCGACCGACAAGTGGGGCACCTGGTCGAACGGCGGGTACACGGTCCGCAACAACGTCTGGGGCAGCGGGGTGGGCCCGCAGACCATCTGGGCCAACTCCTACGGCAACTGGGGCGTGTGGGCGGACCACCCGAACACCGGTGGCGTGAAGTCCTACCCCCACTCGGCCAGGAACATCGGTCGCAAGCTCAGCGGGTTGAGCAGGCTGTCCAGCTCGTTCAACGTCACCCGGCCGGGCAGCGGGGCGTACGCGACCGCGTACGACATCTGGGCCGACAACCACGCCTACGAGGTCATGATCTGGGTCAACAAGCAGGGCGCGGTGGGCCCCATCGGCGCGCGCGAGACCACCGCCTCGGTGGGCGGCCACACCTGGGACGTGCACCGCGGGTCCAACGGGTCCAACCAGGTGTTCTCGTTCGTGCGCACCGGCAACACCAACTCCGGCACGGTCGACGTGCTGGCCGTGCTGCGCTGGATCGGCGCTCGCGGGTGGTACGGCGACGTGACGATCGGGGACGTGCAGTTCGGGTTCGAGGTCACCTCGTCCCCGGGCGGGATGGACTTCCGCTCCAACAGCTTCTCCATCACGACCTGAGCCCGCGGTCCCCGGTCGGGCGTCCTCTTGCGACAGGAGGTCCTCGACCGGGGGCCCGCGCGGGTCACGACGGCGGCGGCAGCCGCCTCAACTCGGCCTTGCGCACCTTGCCGGACCCGGTGCGCGGCAGCTCGTCCACCACGTCGACGTGCGCCGGGACCTTGTAGCCGGCGAGCCGGGCGGCCAGGAACCCGCGCAGCTCGTCCGGGGTCGGCCCGCCGCCCGCGCCGTAGCGGACGAACGCGCGCCCGACCTCGCCCCACCGGGGGTGGGGCACCCCGACCACGGCGGACTCGACCACGGCCGGGTGCTCGGCCAGGGCGTTCTCCACCTCGGCCGGGTAGACGTTCTCCCCGCCGGAGATGAACATGTCCTTGAGCCGGTCCAGCACGTGCAGGTGGCCGTCGTCGTCGAAGCGGGCCAGGTCGCCGGTGCGGAACCACCCGCCCGGCGCGAACGCGGCGGCGGTCGCGGCCGGGTCGCGCCAGTAGCCGGGGGTGACGTTGGGACCGCGGACCAGCACCTCGCCCGCCTCGCCGGGGTCGGCGTCGCCGCCGTCGGGGCGCGCCACCCGGACGTCGGCGAAGAACACGGGCGGACCCGCCGAGCCGATCTTGCGGGTGCTCTCCCCCGCCTCCAGCAGGGTCGCGCCGGGAGCGGTCTCGGTGAGGCCGTAGCCCTGGCAGAACACCAGGCCGCGTTCCCGGTAGGCGCGGATGAGCGGTTCGGGCACGGCCGCGCCGCCGCACAGCAGGTGGCGCAGCGAGGACAGGTCGGCGGTGCGCCAGCGCGGTGACGCGGCCAGGTCGGCGTACATGGTGGCGACGCCGAACATCCAGGTGACGCGCTCGCGCTCGACGAGGTCGTAGGTCCGGTCGACGTCCCAGGAGGGGGTGAGCACCGCCGTGCCGCCCTTGACGAGGGTGGGCAGCAGGGTCTGGGCGAGGGCGCCGACGTGGAACAGGGGCGCGGACACCAGGGTGCGCTCGGTGCTGGTGACGTCCACGCCCACCAGCAGGTTGAGCGTGTTCCAGATCAGGTTGGCGTGCGTGAGCACCGCGCCCTTGGGTCGGCCGGTGGTGCCGGAGGTGTAGAGGATGAAAGCGGGGTCGTCCCGCAGCACCGGCACGTCGACGGGTTCGGCGGAGGCCTCGGCGAGCCGGCTCTCGTAGTCGTCCAGCCCGATGACCGCGGCCGGCGGGCGGGTCAGGTCGCGGACCGCGGCGGACGGCGCGTGGATCAGGACCGACGCGCCGGAGTCGGTCAGCACGTGGTCCACCTCGGGCGCGGCGAGGCGGGTGTTGACCGGCACGAAGACCGCGCCGAGCGCGTGCGCGGCGAACATCGCCTCGACGAACGACGGGTGGTTGGGCCCCAGGTAGGCGACCCGGTCGCCGGCCCGCACGCCCGCCGCGCGCAGCAGGTCGGCCGCGCGGTTCACCCGCTCGGACAGCTCGGCGTAGGTGATCCCGCGCCCGGCGTGGGCGAGGGCGGTGCGGTCGGGCGACAGGAGCGCCCGGCGGGCCGGCCACGCGCCCAGTCCCGCGTTCAGCACGGCGGTCCTCCCCGGGGTGCGGCGGTCGGCGGCGCGTCCCGGGCGGCGGTCTCGCGCAGGGCGAGCACGCACAGCGCGGTGAGCAGGCAGCAGCCCGCGATGACGGTCGAGATGGTGGTGAGCCCGCGCCCGCCGGTGGCCCGTTGCACCTCGGCGAACAGCAGGGGCGCCAGTCCCGCGCCGAGGCCGGCGAGCTGGTAGCCCAGCGAGGCGCCGGTGTAGCGGTGCTCGGCGCTGAACAGCTCGCTGTAGAGGGCTGCCAGCGGCCCGTAGACCATCGGGTGCACCACGCCCTGGCCGAGCACCAGCGCGAGGACGAGCAGCCCGGTGCTGCCGCTGTCCACCATCGGGAACAGCACGAAGCCGTAGGCGGCCATCGCGACCGAGCCGGCCAGCACGACGGGTCGCCTGCCGAACCGGTCGGAGGCGGCCGACCAGGCGAGGATGCCGACGACCGCGCACGCCGAGGACAGCGTGAGCGCGTTGAGCACCGTCTGCCGCGCGTGGCCGACCTGCACGCCGTGCGCCACGACGAAGGTGGTCAGCGTGGACTGCACGACGAACGCCGACAGGCCCACCCCGACGCCCAGCAGCAGCACGCGCGGGTGGTGGCGCAGCACCTCCCACACCGGCATCCGACGGGGTCCGGTCCGCTGGATCCCGCGGAAGACCGGCGTCTCCTCCACCCGGTTCCGGACGAACAGCCCGACGCCGAGCAGCGCCACGCTCGCCAGGAAGGGGATGCGCCACCCCCAGTCGAGGAAGGCGTCCTCGTCGAGCAGCGCGCCGGTGCCGGCCAGCGCCGCGGTGGACAGCAGCAGCCCGCACGGCGCGCCCGCGTTGGTGAACCCGGCCCACAGGCCGCGCCTGGAGGTGGCGTGCTCGACGGACATCAGCACGGCGCCGCCCCACTCGCCGCCGACCGCGACGCCCTGGAGCACGCGCAGCAGCACCAGGCCGACCGGCGCGAGCGCGCCCACCTGCCCGTAGGTCGGCAGCAACCCGATGAGGGCGCTGGACACGCCCATCAGGACCATGGTCGCGACGAGCACCCGCTTGCGGCCGAACAGGTCGCCGAAGTGCCCGAACACCACACCGCCGAGCGGGCGGGCCAGGTAGCCGGTGGCGAAGGTGCCGAAGCTGGCGATGGTGCCCGTGAGCGGGTCGAGCGAGGAGAAGAAGACCTTGTTGAACACCAGGGCGGACGCGGTGGCGTAGAGCAGGAAGTCGTAGTACTCGATCACGCTGCCGAGGAAGCTCGACGCGACGGCGCGGCGCAGTTGTCGGTTCGGCACGGCGCACCCCGGTCCTCAGGCGTAGTGCCGGTAGACGGCGCGGGCCACGCACGCGGGCTTGTCGGAACCGTCGACCTCGACGGTGAAGTCCAGTGCCATCTGCACGCCGTTGCCGGGCACCTCGTCGACCGAGGCCACGCGGCCGGCGAGCCGGACCTTGCCGCCGACGGGCGCAGGGCCGGGGAAGCGCACCCGGTCCAGGCCGTAGTTGACGCTCATCCGGGTGCCGCGGATCTCCAGCAGCTCGCCGAACAGCGGGATGAGCAGGGCGAGGGTGAGGTAGCCGTGGGCGATGGTCCCGCCGAACGGCCCGCCGGCGGCCCGCTCGGGGTCGACGTGGATCCACTGGTGGTCGTCGGCGGCGTCGGCGAAGGTGTCGACGCGGTCCTGGGTGATCTCGCGCCACTCGGTGCGCCCGAGGTCGCGGCCCGCGAGGGCGAGGAGTTCGGCGAGTCCGTCCGCGGTGGTGGTCATGCGCGCTCCCGGTGGTCGGTGAGGCCCAGCAGCCTGGCCGCGTTGTGCTTGAGGATCTTGGGGCGGACCGAGGGCTTGAGGTCGAGGTCGGCGAAGTCGGCGAGCCAGCGGTCGGGGGTGATCACCGGGTAGTCCGAGCCGAACAGCACCTTGTCCTGCAACAGGGAGTTGGCGTAGCGGACCAGCTGCGGCGGGAAGTACTTGGGCGACCACCCGGACAGGTCGATGTGGACGTTGGGCTTGTGCGTGGCCACGGCCAGCGCCTCGTCCTGCCACGGGAACGAGGGGTGGGCCAGGACGATCCGCAGGTCGGGGAAGTCGGCGGCCACGCCGTCGACCAGCATGGGGTTGGAGTGCCCGAGCCGGATGCCGCCCCCGCCGCGCACGCCCGCGCCGATGCCGGTCTGCCCGCTGTGGAACAGGGCGGGCACGCCCAGCTCCTCGATGGCCGCGTACAGCGGGTAGGCCATCCGGTCGTCGGGCGGGAAGCCCTGGAGGCTGGGGTGGAACTTGAAGCCGCGCACCCCGTGCTCCTCGACGAGCGCACGCGCCTCGCGCACGCCCGCACGGCCCTTCCACGGGTCGACGCTCGCGAACGGGATGAGCACGTCGGGGTGTTCGGCGCAGCTCCGGGCCACCTCCTCGTTGGCGATGCGCGGGTGGCCGGTGGCGTGCTCGGCGTCCACGGTGAACACGACGGCGGCCATGTCGCGCTCGCGGTAGTGGGCGGCGATCTCGGCGATGGTCGGCTGCCGCCGGCCGTGGGCCTTGAAGTGGCGCTCGGAGGCTTCGAGGAGTTCCGGGCTCAGCGAGGTGCGCCCGTCGAGGGACACCTCGGCGTGCGTGTGGACGTCGATGGCCACGATCGCGTCGAGGTCGATCGGCACGTCAGGCCCCCGGCGGGGTGGGTGCGGGGATGCCGAACGGCTCGGGTTCCGCGCCGACGCCGGTGTCCCACGACTCGGCGATCGCGGCCGCGGTCCAGCCGCCCTCGGCGAACGCGACGGCCTTCTCCCTCGGGTGGGCCCAGAGGGCGAGGCGGTCGCCGCCGATGCCGATGGCCTGACCGGTGATGCCGCGCGCCGCGTCGGACAGGAGGAACACCACCAGCGGGGCGGCGTCCTCGACGGAGCCCAGGCCGTGGGCGCGGCGCAGCCACCCGGGCAGCGGCGCGCCGGTGCGCCCGGCCTCCTCGACGGCGTCCGCGAAGGCGGGGACGGTCCTGGTCATGTCGGTGGCGGCGACCGGGACCACGGCGTTGACGGTGATGCCGGCGCGGGCCAGCTCCAGCGCCCAGGTGCGGGCCATGGCCACGACACCCGCCTTGGCCGCGGCGTAGTTGGCCTGCCCGAAGTTGCCGCGCTGGCCCGCGGGCGAGGAGACCAGCACGAGGCTGCCGCCACCGCCCTGCTCCCGCATCCGGGCCGCGGCGGCGCGGGCGCAGGTGAAGGCGCCGCGCAGGTGGACGTCGACCACGGCGTCGAAGTCCTCGTCGGTCATCTTCCACAGCACCCTGTCGCGCAGCACGCCCGCGTTGGCGACCAGGGCGTCGAGCCGGCCGAACTCCTCGACCGCGGTGGCGACCAGGGCGTCGGCCGTCGCGGTGGGGCCGACCGGCGCGGCCACGGCGACCGCGCGCCCGCCCCGTTCGGCGATGCCCTTGGCGACCGCGGTGGCCGACTCGGCGTCCACGTCGTTGACCACGACGGCCGCGCCGGCGGCGGCCAGCGCCTCGGCGTACGCGCGCCCCAGCCCCCGGCCGCTGCCGGTGACCACGGCGACCTTGCCCCGCAAGTCCATGACGACGCCTCCTCGCGCTCGCTGCCGTGCGACCAACATAAGGCAGATTTGTGACGCTCGTCCAGACTCTGCCCAACTTGGCGTGCGCCGGCTACCCTGGGCCGGTGATCGATCCACCCCGCGACGCGCCGCAACACCCCCGCCCCCAGTCGCTGATGCTGGCCTTCCTGGGCCTGTACGTGCTGGACCGGGGCACGGCGGTGTACTCGGGCAGCGTGATCGAGGTGTTCGACCGCGTCGGGGTGTCCGAGGAGGCGGTGCGCTCGACGCTGACGCGGATGGCGGGCCGGGGCCTGCTGACCAGGCGGCGGCGCGGCAGGCGCGTCTACTTCGGACTGACCGACCACGCCACCGAGGTTCTGCGCGACGGCAGGCGGCGGATCTGGGAGACCGGCGCGGTCAACCGCGCCTGGGACGGCACCTGGACGCTGGTCGGCTTCTCGCTGCCCGACAGCCGCCGCGGCGACCGGCACGACCTGCGCTCGCAACTGGTGTGGGCGGGCTTCGGCGTGGTGCAGAACGGCTTGTGGATCGCGCCCGGCGCCCGCGACGCCGCCGGGATCGTCGACCGCCTGGGCCTGACCGACCACGTCACCGTGTTCACCGCGCGGCCCGACGCGCCGACCGGGTCCGCCGACCTCGTGCGCCGGGCGTTCGACACCGCCGCCATCGCGGCGCGCTACCGGGCGTTCACCGCGCGCTGGGGCGAACCGGACCCCCTGCCCGCGCTGCCCGACGACCTGGCGCGGCTGCTGGTCCTGCACACCGACTGGTTGCAGCTCGTGCGGCAGGACCCCCACCTGCCCGCCGAGCACCTGGACGAGGACTGGCCGGCCATCCACGCCGAGCAGCTGTTCCACGACCTCCACGCCCGCTACCGCGAGCCCGCGGCGGCCATCGCGGCGGACCTGGTGGACGAGGTCCCCGCCGTGGAACCCTGACCGCTCCGGCTCCACGCGACAGGGAAGGGCGGCCTCGCCGCCGCACCGGGCCGGATCGCAGGCCCCGGCCCCACGCGAGAGGGGGAGGGCGGCCCACGGCCACCCTCCCCCACAGCCACCCCCCGGGAGTGGTCCGCCGCGTCAGCGACGCTTCTTGCCCGCTTCCACCAGGGTGGTGCGCAGGGCGTGGTAGGAGGGCTTCCGGGTGAAGTCCTCCGTCATCACCGTGGCCGAACCCTCGCCCTCGAAGAACACCGGGACCCACGAGTACCGGTCGGTGAAGCCCCAGATGGTGAAGGAGTTGCAGTCGTCCACCTTGAGGCACGCGTCGAGCGTGCGCTGGTAGTAGTCGGCCTGCTGCGCCAGCTGGGCCTCGGTGGGCACGCCGCTCTCCGGCAGGTCCATCCGCACGTCCAGCTCGGTGATCGCCGTCTCCAGCCCCAGGTCGTCGAAGCGCTGGAGGTTGACCTGGAGGTCACCCGGGAAGCCGTACCGCGTGCTCAGGTGCGCCTGCGCGGAGAACCCGTGCACGGGCACCCGCTGGGCGCGCAGCTCCTTGATGAGCGCGAGGTAGGCGTCGCTCTTGGCGTTGACGCCCTCCACGCCGTAGTCGTTGAAGAACAGCTTCGCCCCGGGGTCGGCCAGGTGGGCCCAGCGGAACGCGTCCGCGACGATGCCCGGACCCAGCTCCCGGATCCAGATGTTCTCGCTGCGCAGCTGACCGGCCTCGGTGAAGATCTCGTTGGCCACGTCCCACTGCTGGATCTGGCCCCGGTAGCGGCCGACCACGGTGAAGATGTGCTCCCGGAGGATCTTGCGCAGCTCCTCCTTGGAGAAGCCGCCCTGCTCCAGCCAGGCCGGGTTCTGGCTGTGCCACAGCAGGGTGTGCCCGCGGACCACCTGCCCGTTCTGCCGGGCGAACTTGACGATCTTGTCCGCCATGCCGAAGTTGTAGGTCCCCCGCTCGGGGCGCAGGTACTCCCACTTCATCTGGTTCTCGGGCGACACCGAGTTGAACTCCGCGGCCAGCAGCTTGCGGTACTGCTGGTCCGAGGTGAACGGGTCGGGGTAGGGCTGCTCCTCGTGGTGACCGCCGCCGGCCGCGGCGGTGCCGATGTAGAAGCCCTTCGGCGCCGCCTTGCGCAGGGTCTCCTTCTTGGCGTGGCCCGGCCGGTGGTCGGCTGCCGGCGCGGCCGAGGCCACGAGCGTCAACGGCACCGACAACGCCACCGCGGCGACTGCGGCGGTGACCAGGTGGGTCGACTTCATCAGGGTCTCTCGCTTCCTCGCGATGTCACTTCGAAACTTTCGTTGTGCTGGTTGAAATATTTCGAGTTGCCGGACCCTAAGATGACGAGCGCTTTACCGTCAAGGGTCGATCAGTCGCAGGTGGCGACCCGCGCGACGGCACGCCCCCGTCAAGAGGACTTGCGCAGGTGCTTTCGCGCGGAACGCGAGACCTGTTCACCCAACGTCCGTCCCAACGCGGCGGCGACCGCGGCGGCCAACGCCGTGCGCACCGCCCGGACGACGGCCACCCGGTCCCGGTCATGCCCGTCGACGACGTCGACGGGCATGACGCCGTGGTGGTCGGCGGCCAGCGCGAAGGCCCGGCACCCCTGGCCGTGCGCGTAGCGGGCGTGGGCCAGGAGGGCGCCGGCCACCGCGCCGCGACCGGGCGGCACCGCTCGGCTCGGCACACCCAGCTCGGCGAGCGCGCTGCCCAGCTCGTCCAGCCCCACCGGCTCACCGGTGTAGCAGGCCAGCGCGTGGTGCACCGGCCCGGCCGCGCGCAGCACCGCCGCGACCCGTTCCCGCACCAGCTCCGGCCGCGGCGCGTCCGGGCCCACGACGCCGTCGACGTCGATCAGCAGCACCCGGTTCGCGGCTCGCACACCGTGGATCCTGGGGTCGGGCGCGTGGACCGGCCTGCCGGTTCCCCCATCGGGTGAGGCGCGACGGGGCTCGACCCGGGGCGAGGATCAGGACAGCCGGTCCTCCACGCGTTCGGCGACGGCCAGCAGGAAGGGCTCGCGCAGGTGGTGGACGCGCGCGTGGGGGGAGTCCGGGCCGTGCCGCGCCAGCACGTCGACCAGCCGCTGCCCGATCGTGACGCGGTTGCCCCGGCTGTCCACCGTCTGGTCGGCGTAGGTGAGGGCGTCGGCGACCGGACCCTCCTCGCGCGGGTAGGCGTCCAGCTCCTCGACCAGGCCGACGACGTCGGCGAGCAGACGGGCCCCGGAGTGGTGGGCCACCAGCGCGCACAGCCGGTCGGGCCAACCCAGCCGGCCCAGGTGGCGTGCGCCGTCGAGCGGGTGGAAGCCGGTGGCCGCGACGGTCGCGGCGTAGCCGGTGTCGTGCAGCCACGCCGCGGCGACCAGCAGGTCCCGGTCGCCGGGCGGCACCGTGACCGACAGCTCCCGGGCGCGCGCGGCCACCGCCCGCGTGTGCCGCCACCGGTCGCCCAGGTCGACCAGCAGTCGCCCGGCGAGCTCGCGCGCCGCGCCGGGCCCCCGGGCCGACATCACGTTCGTGGTCACATGGCTGGGCTTGCCGGTGCGCGAGCCCCCTGAGCGAACCGCCGGTGAAATCCCGGCGACGACCCGTTGAACCCCGCCTCAACTCGCGGTCACGCGCGGCCGAGCGCCTGCGGGTGGTTCGGGGTGGGGTGTCCGAGGTGGGGCAGCCGGGCGCGGTAGGCCGTGCGGGGTAGGCCGGGCGCCGCGAACAAGACCTCGGGGCGACACCGGGGGCAGCTGCCCCCGCCGGGAGTGGGACGCGGCGGGGGCAGCCAGCTCAGGACCGGCGTTCGCCGACCCCGACCAGGGCTCGGGCGCGCAGCACCGCGATGGGCGCCACCAGCTCGTGGTAGCGGTCGCGGACGGCGGCCACCGCCCCCGCGTCGAGGCCGGCGAGCGCGGCACGTGCGCCCGATCCCACGACCAGCTTCCAGGCCAGCTCCGGCGTGATGGGCACCTCGCGCGCCACCTCGTGCACGGTGACCTCCGCCAGCCCGAGGTCCCGCAGCCACTCGGCGAGCCGTTCCCCGGTGTCCAGCCGGGCGGCCTGGAGCGCCGCCTGCGGCCGGGTGGGCGGCGTCCCGGTGTGCTCGGTGACGGCCCGCCCCAACGGCCCCAGCACGTCGTCCAGGCTGCCCTGCCGCCAGGTGACCGCGGTCAGCGTGCCGCCGGGGCGCAGCAGGCCGGCCAGGCGCGCCGCGGCGGCGTCCATGTCGGGGAGGAAGAAGATCCCGAACACGCACTGCACGCGGTCGTAGGGCAGGCCGTCGCCGGGTGACCACCGGGTCGCGTCGGCGTGGTGGAAGCGCAGCTGCGGCAGGTCGGCCGCGTGCCGGGCCCCGGCCCGGAGCAGGGTCGGGGCGAGGTCCACGGCGTCCACGCGCCCATCCGGACCTACCGCGCGCGCGGCGGGCACGGCCGACGAGCCCGTGCCGCAGCACACGTCGAGCACGCGTTCGCCGGGTCGCGGCCGGGTGATCCCGACGGCCTCCGCGCCGATCGGGTCCCACAGCAGGGGAGCCCACTCGGCGAACTCGGCGCTGCCCACCTCGAAGGCGTCGAGGGCGGCCCGCTCGACGGTCACAGCAGGCCGCGCCCGAGCCGGCGGGGCACGACGAGCTTGCGGCCGTCGAGGGTGGTGACCGGGACCAGGTCGGGCACCTCGGCCTTCCACTGCGAGCGGCGGTGGCGCGTGTTGCTGCGCGAGGACTTGCGCTTGGGGACGGCCATCAGCGGTTCCTCCTGCGGTGACGTCCACGGTGATCAGGGGGTAGGTGTTGCCATCCTCCCACTCGACAGTCCTGGTGGACGTGCCGTCGACCGGGTGTGGACGCCCTGCTTCACGAATCCTCCGCCTCGTCGTGCGCGTCGCGCCGGGTGCCGGACCCCTCCGGGCCGTGCGCCACTCCAATGAAAACGATTGTCGTTATCCAATTTGAGGGCACGTGCCGTCGCGCCACTGCCGCCCGACCGGGCGCAAGCCAGGACCGTCGCACCGACCCCGAGCGGCGGGACCAGGCCCAGCGGGCGCTCCAACGACTGCCCCGCGACACCGTCGAAGGACACCACCCTGCTGCGCAAGTTCATCTCCGACCGCGGCAAGATCCGCTCCCGCCGCGCCACCGGCCTGACCCCACAGCACCACGGCCTTGAGCGACAGCGTCGCCAGGCACGCGGCGACCACCAGGACCGCCACCAGGAGCAGCACGGCCGGGCGGACGGGCGCGGTCGTGCGGTGCCGGAACCGCCCGACCACGGCCAGGACCACCGACGCGGCGGCGACCAGGACCGCCGGGAGGGTCGCCCACCCCCACCGCTCCCGGACCGCCACGTGGACCAACAGGGCCGCGCACGCCGCGGCCGCCATGGCGGTGCGCCGCCAGGCCAGGACCGTGCGCTCGGGCTGGAGGCCCGGGTCGCGGTCCCGGCTCACGCGAACACGGCCAGGGCCGCCGCGAAACCGGCCAGCGCGAGCACGGCGACCGTGAGCACGACCAGCAGCGGGTTGGGCGGCAGCGCGGCGCCCGCGCGCATGGCCGCCTGCACCCGCCGCCACCGCGGGAAGCTCATGCCCGCGACCAGCACGGCCAGCGCGATGCACGCCACCGCGAGCGCGGTGGTCGCCCACGGCACCTCGAACGGCGGCACCAGCTGCCGCACCGCGACGCCGGCCGCCAGCAGGCCCAGCGCGGTGCGGATCCAGGCCAGGAAGGTCCGCTCGTTGGCGAGCGTGAACCGGTAGTCGGGCTCGTGGTCGACCGGTGGCCGTTCGGTCGCCATCGGCGCTCCTCGGGTGTCGTGCCTGCCGCGCCAGGGACGTGCTCCACCGGTCGCCGGCGGAACGCTATCGTCGCGAGGGGTCGGACCGCCCGGTCGGCGCCGGTCCGACCACGGGAAGCGGAGGCGCGAGTGAACGGCTCGGGGAGGTGGCTGCCCGCCGGGGACCGTCCCGGGCGCGGGGCCTGGCTGGGACCTCTCTCACTGGGGTTGAGCCTGCTCAGCTGGCCGATCCCGGCGGGCGGCGCGGCGGTGGCGGTGGTCGCCGTGGGGTTCGGCGTGCTGTCGATGTCCACCCAGACCCAGTACCGGGTGGACTGGACCGCGGTCGTCGGCTTGTCCATCGGCCTGCTCCAGCTGCTGCTGTCGCTGATGCTGCTGGTCATGACCACCAACGGGCACTGACCCCGCGTCAGGGGGGATTGCGCACCGGAAGATCGGGTACCCCGCTGTCGACAGTTGTCGACAGCGGGAGGATGACATGATCGGGTTCATCGCCGCCGGTTTGATCATCGGCGCGCTCGCCCGACTGATCAAGCCCGGCAAGCAGCACCTGGGCGTCGTGGCGACGCTGCTGCTCGGACTGGTCGGATCGGTCATCGGCGGGACGATCGCGAACCTGCTCGGCACCGGCGGCATCTTCGAGCTCAACGTCCTGGGCTTCATCGTCGCGGTGATCGCGTCCGTGCTGCTCATCGGTGTCGCGGAGGGCATCGCCGGCGGCGGTCGCCGCACGAGCCTGCGGTAAGGCCCTGACCACAACGACGTGACGCGGTGCGCGGGAACTCCCCGCGCACCGCGTTTTCGCATGCCGACCCATGATGCGCGTGAGCGCTAACAGCAGTCTTCGGCAAAGCCTTGCCCGTACTCGTGTTAGCGATAACATGCGGAGCGCACGCACCTCGCCGCACCGAAGGGCCGCCCGATGCTCCGCTACCCCCTGCTGCACCCGCCGCTGCTCTCCGCCCTGGCCACCGCCGGCCACGGCAGCCGGGTGCTGCTCGCGGACGCGAACTACGCGCACCGCACCAACGTCCACCACCGCGCCGAGCTGGTGCACCTCAACCTGCGCCCCGGTCTGCTCACCGTGGACCAGGTGCTGGAGCCGGTGCTCACCGCCGTCCCGGTGGAGGCCGTGCACACCATGCGCCCCGACGAGGGCGGCACTCCCCCGGCGTGGGCGGACTACGAGCGCCTGCTCGGCCCCGACCTGCCCCTGCGACCGCTGGCGCGCCAGGACTTCTACGACGCGTGCCGCGGCCCCGAGCTGGCGGTGTGCGTGGCGACCGGCGACGGCAGGCTCTACGCGAACGTCCTGCTGACCATCGGTTTCGTGGCCTGAGGCTCAGGCCGCGGCGTGCGGCGGCAGCACCGCCACCGGGCACGGCGCCCGGTCCACCACCGAGTGGCTGACCGAACCGAACAACGCGCGCCGCACCAAGCCCGTCCCGTAGCTGCCGACGACCAGCAACCCGGCCTCACCCGCGAACCGGAGCAGCACGTCCACCGCCGGGCCCGGGACGACCTCGACCCGGGAGCGGACCCCGGGGTGGCGGCGCGCGCACTCCGCCAGGGCGGGGTCCGACCCGGCCGCGTACGGGTCCCCGCCGTCGACCACCGCGTGCACGACGACCACATCAGTCCCCGTGCGCGCGGCGAACTCGTGCGCGAACCGGAGCGCCCGGCCGCTGCTCGGCGAACCGTCCACCCCGACCACCACCGGGCCGCCCCCGCCGCGCCCCTCGCCCTCGCGCACCACCACCACCGGCCGGGTGGCGGCCTCGACGACCTGCGCCGCGGTCGAGCCGAGCAGCGCGCTGGTGACACCGGCGCCGCCCGAGTGCCCCACCACCAGGAACGCCGCGCGTTCCGCGAGCCGTAACAGCACGTCCGCGGGGTCTCCCGGCACGACCTCGGCCCGGACGTCCACCGCGCCGAGGGCCCGGCACCGCCGCGCCACCTCGTCGAGCACGTCCCGCGCCCACTGCCGCATCGCCTCCTCGCCCGCCACGTCGACCGGCTGGTGCAGGTGGACCTGCTCGTACAGCGGCCACCTCAGCCCGTGGACCAGCAGGAGGGGCAGACCCCACGACACCGCTCGCCGGGCCGCCCACTCGGCCGCCCGCGCCGCGCCGTCGGTGCCGTCGACACCCACGACGACCTGCTCACCGGACATCGTCGCCTCCTTCCGCAGGGCCCGACGGGTCCCGCACCCGGTTACTCTGCGACACCTCGGCGCCGAACCCGCACTGTTGCGCCCTCCGGCGCAACAGGCCCCGCGCATCCGGGTGATTTCCCACGACCGGGTGGTTGCGGGTGTCGCGCCCCACGTCGTACGGTCGCGTTGTCCACGCGAAAACCGTTACGCGGAGCGACGGATCGGGTTGAACACGAGCTCGGTTGCCGGTTCTCGTACCGACCGAGGAGTATCGCTTGGGTGACATCCGTACCACCATCACCCCGGCCACGGGCATCAGCGCGGGCGACCAGTGGGGCGTGCCCGTGGTCGGCCTCGTCGGCGAGGTCGACATGGCGTGCGAGGACCCGGTCCGGACCGCCCTGGCGGGCCAGCTCGACCGCCGCACCGCGGGCCTGGTCCTGGACCTGACCGAGGTCGACTTCTTCGGCTCCACCGGCGTCCGGCTGCTCGTCGAGGCGTGCGGGCGGGCCGAGCAGCAGGGGACGACCATCGCCGTGGCCACCACCCGGCGTTCCGTCCTGCGCACCCTGGAGATGACGCGGGTCGACCAGCTCGTCGACATCCGACCGACGGTGCCCGACGCCCTCGCGGCGCTGCGGTGCGCCGGCGTGCCGCCACCCCGGCGCACCGCGTCGCACCGCTGAGCGGGCCGGCTGGCGCGGGTGACACCGGCCGGCGCGGCGGGGCCGCCGGACGGGGAACGCCGAAACCACCACCCCGGAGCACCGGCGGGGGCTAGCCTGGTCGTCCGCTCCGCTCCCGGACACCTCCGCTCGTCCTGGTGGTGAGGAGGTCTCGGTGGTCCCACCGAACTTATCGAACCCAGCCCGCACACCCGCGGCCCTCAGGCCCCCGGCCCGCAGACCCGCGGCCCGCGCGACCGCGCCGCCCGCCTCGTACGTCAACGTCGTCGCGCACCCGGACGACGACATCCTGTTCATGAACCCGGACCTCGCGAACTCGATCACCGCGGACCGGCCGAACACCACCGTCTACCTCACCTCGGGCGAGGCGACCCGCCCGGTCGGGTCCGGCAGGCCCGACGACCCGCCGTTCGACGAGTGCTCCAGCCGCGGCGACCTCGACCGCGAGGACTACGCCCGCTGTCGGCAGCTCGGCATCCGGGCCGCGTACGCGCACATGGCGGACGTGGCCGACGAGTGGACCGAGGAGCTGGTGGAGGCCGACGTCGGCGACACGTCGTTCACCGTCGAGGTCCACTCCCTGGACGAGCGCCCGGACATCATGCTGGTGTTCCTCAACCTGCCGGAGTGGGGGAACCTCTCCGACGACGTCACGGTCCCCGCCGAGGACGAGGGGCACACCCCGGGCCTGCACGGCGCCAGCCTGTACCACCTCTGGTTCGACGAGCGCGGCGCGCGCACGATCGTGCCCAGCGGCGGCGGGCTGCACGAGTCCGACACCCGCAACTGGTTCCCCGACCGGGACCACCTGGTCGCGTTGCTGCGGCACCTGTTCGCCTGGCTGCGGCCGACCGTCATCCGCACCCAGGACACCGACCCCGACCCCCGGCACGAGGACCCGGCGTGGCTGCACGACCACAGCGACCACGTGATCGGAGCGCGCTTCGCGATCGAGGCCGCGTTCGGCTACGACGGGCCGGACGGGCGCCCGGTGGCGCGGGTCGTGCCCTACCGCGGCTACAACATCCAGCACTCGCAGGTGAACCTGGACGCGGGCCGGCGGGCCGAGAAGGCGACGACCTTCTCCGTCTACGAGGGCTGGGACACCGACTCCGCGCTGGGCGGCATCTACGAGGCCTGGACGCGGCGCATGGTCCACCGCCACACCACCGGGACCACGTGGGTGGGCCTGAACGAGGACGGCCGGCCGCAGGTGTTCGCCGCGCAGGGCAACCGGCTGGTGACGTGGTGGCGCAAGGCCTCGGGCCAGTGGTCGGGACCGTTGGCGTACGAGGTGCCGGGTCCGCTCGCGCCGGGCGTGTCGGTGGCGGCGAACGCCGACGGCAGGCTCCAGGTGTTCGCCCGCAGGCTCGACGACCACGAGATCGTCACGCTGTGGCAGGTGAAGCCGAACGGGGCCTTCACCGGCTGGGTCGGGCTGGGCAACCCGAACGAGGGCACCGACCTCGCCGCGCAGGTGGGCGCGCCGGTGGCGAGGCTGACCCCGGACGGCCTGATCCGGGTGTTCGTCAAGAACGGCGGCGGCGGCCTGAGCGTGCTGGCCCAGTCCGAGCCCGACGGCGGTTTCGACGACGCGTGGCAGGACGCGTCCGGCTCGGGGTTGCAGGACGGCCTGGCGGTGGGGCTGGACGGCTCCGGCGGCGCCGACGTGTTCGGCTACGCCGTGCAGGGCGGTGTCGGCCGGGTCCGGCACTGGTCCGCGCCGCCGCCGGACGAGGACGGGCGCCTCGGTCCGTTCGCACCGCGGCCCGATCTGGTCTCGTTCGAGCCGGCCGGGCCGCCGTCGGCCGCCACCACCTGCGACGGCCGGCAGGACGTCCTCTACCGCCTGGCGTCCAACGACTCGGGCGACCGAGCCGGGTCGGTCGGCCACACGCGGCAGCTGCCGGACGGCGGCTGGGCCTCGACGGGCGAGGTGATCTCCGGTCACGGCGGGGTGGGTCCGCCGGCCGCCTCGGACGCGCCGTCGGAGCACGGGCCGATCGTCGTGTTCGCCACCAACCGCGGCGGGGGCGTCAGCACGGCCAGGCTCGCGGTGGACGAGGACTTCCCGCCGGAGTGGGCCGACCTGGGCGGCTTCGTCATCGGCCAGCCCGCCGCCGTGGTGGACCACGGTGGCGAGGTCCTCGTGTTCGGGCTGACCGACGACGGGGGCGTGGTGGTCCGGGAGCAGGCGGACGCGGAGCGCGCCTCGCCGCTCGACGGCTGGACCACGCTCCGCGCGCCCTGACCGGTTCCCGACCGCGCCGCGTCAGCGGTGGTGCGCCGCGCGGGTGAGGGCGATCGAGTAGTCCCGGCCGGTCTGGGTCATGGCGTTGCCCTCGCAGGTGAACTCGTCCGGGCTGAACTCGCGGACCTCGCCGGTCATCACGTCGCGGTGCTCGTCGACCGACACCGACCAGGTGATGCCGGGGCTGACGTCGCTGTAGGTGATGCGGTCGCCGTCGACGCGGTAGCGGGCGGTGACCGCGCCGGAGTGCTCCAGCACCACCAGGTGGCCGTTCCCCGTCGCCCGGATCGGCTGGAACTGCACCACCACGGTGCCGTCGTCGTCGAACGCCTGCACCGACCCGGCGCCGCTGAACTCCATCGGCCCCACCTCGGCGCTCAGCGTCAGGGTGGTGGTGCGGCTCCGCTCCACCCACGTGCCCAGGAGGCACCGCGCGCCGGTCACCGGTTCGACGCCCGTGGTCGCGCTGGTGAGCCAGAAGTGGCGCGCGGCGGGCATCGCCGCCGCCGCGAGGACGACGGTGGCCGCGGTCACGACGGCCAGGGCGGCGGTGTACCGGCGCGGTGAGTCCGGTGCGGCCGGTGAGTCCGGTGCGGCCGGTGAGTCCGGTGCGGGCAGCGCGGCCGGTGAAGGCGGCACGGCCCGCCGGCGCGCCAACGCGCCGAGCAGCGCGCCCACGACCGCGACCACCGCGCCGGTGACCACGACCTGCTGGGTGGTCTCCACGGCGAAGGCGAGGTCCGGCCACCGGAACGGCGATTGCGGCGCCCGCTGCCACAGGTCCAGGGCGCGACCCAGGGTCTCCACGCCGAGCAGCAGCACCACCGCCGACACCAGGCCGCTCACCAGCGCGGCGAGCGGCACGAGCACCGGCCGGTGCCGCCCCCTGACCGAGAACGCCACGGCGCCCTGCACGAGGACGGCGAGGTCGACCAGCGCGTAGTGGAAGCCGACGCGGAACCCGTCGCTGCCCCGGGCCTCGGCGGGCAGCGCGAACCTGGCCGCCACGACCAGGACGACCGCCGCGACGGTGAACGCCGCCGCGCCGGCCGCGCCCGCGCGCAGCGCCCGGCGCACGTCCAGGACCGGCCGGCCCGCACTGGTGACCAGGGCGGGCACCAGCCACAGCAGCGCCAGCACCGGCACCACCGCGGGGAAGAACACCATCGAGTGCAGCGGCACGTGGAGCAGGCCCAGCCAGTGCGCCGCCGCGGCGATCCACGACGACGTGCCGGGCACGTCCAACTCGTAGCGGGCCAACTCGTCGGCGAACGCCCACCAGCCGACCCGCTCGATGGAGCTCCACACCGACCACGAGCCGAACCAGGGCGCGAACGCGACCGCGCCACCCGCGACGACCGCGGGCAGCGCCCACCGCGGCGGCCGGTCGAACGCCCCGGCCACCACCCGGGACGCGCCCGCCGCCCACACCGCCACCACGAGCGCCGTCGCGGCCAGGACCAGCGCCGAAGCCGGGTCCGGCACCGGCGCGCCGACCCGCACGCCCACCCTGATGAGCCCCAGCAGGGCGACCTGCTGCCCGAGCAGGAACGCGCCGGTCCAGGCGAGGGCGGACACCGGCAGCGACACCGGGAGCCGGGCGGGCGCGACCGCCGCGACCCGCCACGCGGCGACGGCCAGGGGCACCACCAGGCCCGGCGAGGTCAGCAGGCCGGTCAGCAGCCGGCCGGAACCCGGCAGGGTCGGCAGGGAGATCGCCACGACGAACCCGAGGTTGGCCGCGACGACACCGGTGGTGAGCCCGGCCACCGGGGCCTCCCACCACCGCGGGCGCAGCAGCAGGGCCGGGTCGTCGACCACGCGCCGCCGGTGGGCCGGTGACGGGTGGTGCCCCGCGAGGGCGCGCCACGACCCGCGCGGCCGCTCGTCGGTGATCAGCCCGGCCAGCGCCGTGCCCGGACCGTCGAGGGCCGCCGCCACGCCGTCGGCGTGCAACTCGCGTTCCCGCAGGATCGCGTTGCGGGTGCACAGCACCAGGGCGGTCAGCACCAGCAGCGCCGCGACGACCACCAGGCCCCACCACGAACCCGCGACCAGGAGCCCGACGAGCGCGGGCGCCCAGGCCACGGCCACGAACGCCGACCAGATCGACTTGGTCAGGTAGGTGATGTGCACGTCCTGGCCGCGCGCGTGCGCCAACTCGTGCAGCACGACGGCGCGGAACCGCCCCCGGTCCGTGGTGAAGGACCGCAGCAGGCCGGCGTCGAGCACCACGTACCGCCGCCGGAGGGCGCCGAAGGTCAGCGCGTCGGTGGTGCCGCTCCGCGAGCCGAGCAGGTACACCGGTCTCGCCCGCAACCCCACGAGGTCGCGCAGTTCGGCCAGGTGCTCGGCCAGCTCACCGCCCTCCCGCAGCGGCACCAGGCGCCGCCTGCGCAGCAGCCACCCCGGGTAGGCGCAGTAGAGGGCGGCGGTGACGGCGACCAGCACGGCGATCGCGGCCAGCGCCCACCCCGCCTGCTGCCGGTGGACCGGTGCCAGGCAGTCCAGCACGCGGTGGAAGGCGTCGTTGGCCTCGATCAGCGACTGCGACGGGTCCGGTTCCAGGTCGGCGCACCGCCGGGACGCGTCGCCCAGGGCCCGCCGGTGCTCGTCGACCGCGAACCACGCCAGCAGGCCCAGGACGCCGATCGTCGCGACGACCGTGGTGACCAGCAGCAGGAACAGCGCGACCAGCCCGGTCGGCGTCCCGGCGGCGGCCGGCGCGGTGCGTGCGACCCGCTCCCGCGAGGCGACGCCCACCCCGTCACGCCCGGCCGTCGTCGGGGGCGACCAGGCTGCCGATGAGCGCGTCGACGAACAGCTCCACCTGCTCGTCCGGCAACCCGAGGGCCCGCGCCTTCTGCCGGGCGAGGTCCCTGATGCGCTTGAGGTCGTGCTCGTCGAACTCGCGCGCCGGGGGCAGCTCGGCGGGCACGTCGTCCCGCTCCGCCCGGCGGGCCTTGCCGCGCAGCCACCGCAGCCCGCGCGCGCCACGGTCCACCGCCGCCGTGGCCGTCCGCCCGAGCAGCTCGTCGGCCACCGCGGCGGACACCGCCAGGGCGACGGGCGTGACGAGGGTGACGACCTCCGTGATGCCGAACGCCAGGGGGTCGCGGCCCGACCTGGCCTCGCGCCTGCCCCGGTCGCGGAAGTACGCCTCGCTCGCCGCGTCGAAGAAGACCAGTTCCTCGGGGGCCACCCGGCCCACCACTCCCCTGGCGATCTCGCGGACCCGCTCGTCGACGGCCATCGTCCTCCTCACCGGCTTGCAGCTCTCGCACCAGTAGATGCCCGACCGCGCGCCCGGATGCCGGTCCCGGCTGTTGATCACTCGAACAGAGCAGTGGCGGTGGCCGGCCCCGGGCGACGACACCCCGTCCCGTCCTCTGTAGACCACTCTCGGTAACCGCGGACGTGGTCGACGAGTGCCGGGTCAACGGCGAGCCCGACCGCGAGGACTACGCGCGGTGCCGCCCGCCGCCACACCACCGGGACCACGTGGGCCGGGTCGAACCAGGACGGCCGCAGGTGTTCACCGCGCAGGGCAACCGGCTGGTGACGTGGTGGCGTGTTCGCCCGGAACGGCGGCAGCGGCCTGAGCGTGCTGACCCAGTCCGAGCCCAACCGCAGGTTCGTCGCCACTTGGGAGGACGCGCGCGGTTCGGGGCTCCAGGACGGTGTCGCGGTGATGCGGGCCGGTGGCGCAGACCGGTGACGCCGGGAGGGTGGCGCAGGGTGCGACCTTGCGATCCGAACCTTGCGGTCCAACCTTGCGATCGCCTGGCGATGGCGGCGGCGGTCGGCGCCGTGGTGGAGGATCTGGGGGTCATGGACCCGTCGCCCACCTCTCGCGCCCGGCCCGGCGAACCGGCCCCCGGCGCCCGCGCCCGGGTCTCGACCGGACCCCGGCCGAGGAGGGGGGTGCACCGGTTGTCGCTGCGCTGGCGCGTCGCGGTGGTCCTCGGCGTCGGGTCGCTGCTGCTGACCAGCGTGCTCGCCCTGGTGGTGTGGAACCTCGCGTCCGGCTACATGCTGCGCCAGCGCGAGCAGAGCGCGGTGCGGCAGGCCGAGGTGAACGTGCGCCTGGTGGACGAGTCGCTGCGCACCGGCTCGCACGGGCTGGAGGAGCTGCTGACCGGCCTCACCGCCGGACCGGACACCACGATCCTGCTGTTCCGCCCGGGACAGGTGCTCACCAGCGGCAGGCAGGTCGACGCGTCGGTGCTGCCGTCCCCGCTGCTGCGGATGGGCCGCGAGGGCGTGCCCGCGGCCCAGCGGCTGGTGGTGGACGGGATACCGGTGTACGCGGTGACCCTGCCGATCACGAACGCGGACGGCGTGTACGTGGAGATGGCGCCGATGGTGCAGCTGGACCGGACGTTCCGGTTCCTCAGCGCGGTGCTCGTGACGGCGGCCGTGGCGAGCGGCCTGCTGGGGGTGGCGCTGGGTTCGTGGGCGGGCAGGCGCGCCCTGCGGCCGCTGACCGCGTTGACCGCCGCCGCCTCCCGCATCGCGGGCGGCGACCTGAAGGCCCGGCTGCCCGAGCAGACCGACCCCGACCTGACGCCGCTGGCCACGACGTTCAACGCCACCGCCGACGCCCTGGAACGGCGGGTGCTGCGCGACGCCCGCTTCGCCGGCGACGTCAGCCACGAACTGCGCTCACCGCTGACCACCATGGTCAACGCCGCCGAAGTCCTGCGCCGCCGCCGCGCCGAGATCCCCGGCACCGCCGGCCGCGCGCTGGACCTGCTCACCTCCGAGGTCGACCGGTTCGCCCGCATGGTCGTCGACCTGCTGGAGATCTCCCGCACCGACCAGCAGGCCGACGACCCGACCCCGGAGTCGATCGACCTGGCCGCGCTGGTGACGAACGTGCTGGCGGCGCGGCCGGGCGAGCCGGTGCCGCTGGAGGTCGACCGGCCCGGACCGCACGTGCTGGGCGACCGCCGCAGGCTGGACCGGGTGGTGAGCAACCTGCTGGACAACGCCGCGCGGCACGCGGGCGGCGCGGTGCGGGTGGCGGTGCTGCGGCGCGCCGGGCAGGCCCGGCTGGAGGTCGACGACGAGGGGCCGGGCGTGCCGGTCGAGCTGCGGGACCGGGTCTTCGAGCGGTTCAACCGGGGCACGCGGGCGGGCAGTCGGGGCGCGGACACCGGCAGCGGCCTGGGGTTGGCGCTGGTCGCCCAGCACGTGCAGCGCCACGGCGGCACGGCGGGCGTCGAGGAGCGGCCCGGTGGCGGGGCCAGGTTCATCGTGGAGATCCCGGAGGTGGAGCTGTGAGATCGGCACTGGTCGTGTTCGCGGTGGTGGCCCCGCTGCTCACCGGCTGCGGCGTCACGGCGCAGGACGAGCCGCAACCGCTGGTCACCTCGCGGGTCGTGCCCGCGCCGACGCCGACGCTCACCCAGCGGCCGGACCCGACCACTCCGACGACCACCGGCTCGACGACGGTCCCCCCGACCACCACCGCGACGACACCGACCTGAGTGATCGTCGGCTACTCGTCAGGTGAACCACCTGCGGGTTCCCGCAAGATGGAGGTATCGACCAGGACAAATCGGGAGCAGCCGTGGGCAACCGCCACCAGCACGACCCGTACTGCCGCGAAGCCGTGAACGAGCTGACCGCCGAGTTCCGCGGACGGGTGCCGCGCACGGTGGTCGCGCGCACCGTGCTCGACGCGCGCCAGGACCTGGAGGGGCAGATCCAGCCGGAGGCGCTGCCCGAGATGCTGCACCGGCTCGCGCGGTACCGGATCGACGCCACGATCCCGGTGCGCGCGTCGTGACCGCGGCGGAGCGCACCAGGTCCGTGCCCGCGGACGCCGAGGCGGTGTTCGACGTGCTCACCGACCTGGACCAGCTGTCGGCCTGGCTGCCCTCGGGCGTGGAGGTCGAGCGGTACGGGCCCGACCTGGTCCGGCTGTGGGTGGGCGAGCAGGTCGTGGAACGGCGACTGGTCGTGGACTGGGCGAACCTGCGGATCGAGTGGGGCGACCGGGCCGCGCCGGCGTACCGGGGCGAGCTGCGGGTGCTGCGCATCGCGCCGGGACGCTGCGCGGTCGCCGTGCGGCTGGTCGGTCCGGAGGGCCTGCCCGCGCCCCGGCTGGACGACTGGTTGGTCGAGGCGCTGGAGGTGCTGGCCGGCCTCGTGGGCGCCGGGGACCGGTCGACGCTGCCGCTGGCCGGCACCGGGTCCGCGACCGGTTAGCCCAGCGGTTCCCGACCGGGTCGGCGGCGCGGGCGCGGTGCGCTGGGCCGATCCGGTGGCCGGTTCGGGACAAAGGCCCCTCCGGCGATCCCGTCCGTGGTCTGCTGTACCGGGGCGAGGCGCTGAGGGGGCGTGGATGAACGAGCAGCGGCCGGACGGGGCAGCGGATCGGGTCGGAGGAGCGTCGGAGGTCGGACCGGCGCCGGACGCCACGCGAGGGACCGGGGAGCCGCCGAGCCCCTGGTCTGCGGACCCGGCAACCGCGGAACAGGCCGGAACCGCCGAACAACCCCGCACCGCCGAACAGGCCGGAACCGCCGAACAGCCCGGATTCGCCGAGCAACCTGGGACTGCCGGGCAGCCCGTGACCCTGGAACAGCCGGGAACCACCGGGCAGCCCTGGCCCCCGGAACAGCCCGGGGTCACCGAGCAGCCGGAGTGGGTCGACGACACGCCGACCGACCCGCGGCTGCCCCTCCTGACCCCGCAGCCGCCCGTCCCTCCCCCGCCACCGCGGTGGCGCGCCGCCGCCGTGCTGCTCAACCTCACCGGGATCGGGGCGGGCTACGCCTACCTGGGCCGCTGGGTGCGGGCGTGGGTGGCGACCGTGGTCGGGGTGGCGCTGGTGTTCACCGCCTACGCGACCGACGCGGCCCAGTCGCCGTGGTCGTGGCGCGCGGTCGCGGTGGTGTGGCTCGCGGCCCTGGCGGTCGACGCCTCCCGCCTCGCCGCGCGGCACCCGCGCCCGCACGGCCGGCCGACCAGGTCGCGCCCGGTGCTGGTCGGCGCGCTGGCCGTGGTGGTCGTCGCGGGCGCGTACGCCGGGTACGGCCTGGCCGGGCACGACGCCTACACCGACGGGACCGCCGCGCAGTCGGCCGGTGACTGCGCGACCGCGACCGACGAGTTCGACGCGGTCACCGGGTTCTACCGGCTGACCCTGAGCGCCGACGTGGCCGGGGCGAAGCGGGCGCGGGTCGAGTGCGCCGACTACGTGCGGGCCGTCGAGTCGCAGCGCGGTGGCAGCCACGACCGCGCGGTGGACGAGTACCTGCGGTTCCGGCAGGACCACCCGGACAGCGTGCTGCGGCCGTTCGCGCGCGACAACCTGGTCGAGACCTACGCGACCTGGGCGCGGGAGCTGCGGGACGACCAGAGGCTCGGCCAGTCCATCGAGGTCTACCGCGACCTGGTCGAGGAGGAGCCGTCCTTCCGGCCCGAGGCCGCCGAGACCTACCTGTTGCTGGCCCGCGCCCCCACGTCGACCGAGCCGGTGGCCCGCGCCCGCGGTGCGGTGGACGCGCTGCTGGTCGTCGTGGACGAGTTCGGGGACACACCGGCCGCCGCCGAGGTGCCCGGCATGCTCGACGCCGTCTACGCCGAGGCCGTCGCGCCTTACGCGCGCGGCGAGTTCTGCAACGCCTTGCCGACGCTGGAGTACTTCGCCGGGTTGACCGCCGAGCCCACCGGGAAGGTGGCGGGCGACGCCCGGAACAACCTGCCGCGCGCGGTGCTGGAGTGCGGGCTCGGTCAGCTGCGCGACGGGCAGTCGGACAACGCGGTCACCACGCTGGAGCGGTTCGTCACCACCTACCCCGAGCACGGCGACGCCGCCCAGGCGCGGTCGGCGCTGATCTCGGCGAAGGTCGCGGTCGGCACGGGCGCGCAACTGCCGGTGCCCGCGCCGCTGGGCGCCTCCGGTCCACTGCGGGTGACGTTCTACAACGGCGTCAACGCGCCGGTCAGCGTGCGCGTGGCCGGGTCGACCGCGCACGAGTTCACCCTGCCCGCCTGCGCCGGCTGCCCGGCGTCGTTCGCGCCGGGCACGACCGGGGACGCGTGCGCCTCGTTCGCCGGGCTGCCGGGGCACACCGTGGGCCTGAACGCGGGCCGGCACCACGTGCTGGGCGAGTACCTGTCCGCGACGGACCTCGCCGAGTCGTTCGACGTGAGCGGCGGCGCGCCCTACCTGTACTGCACCTACGTGGTGCAGGCGTTCTGACGGCCGACCCCGGCCGGGCAGCCGGGGCGACGCGGGTCGCCCGTCACCGTTCCGGTCGATGACCGGTCCCGGGGCGGGTGACACCATGCGGCATGGCACTGCAACCGAAGTTCTCCGTGTACCACTCGGCGGTCCTCGACGCCGACGCCGACGTCGTCTGGTCCCAGGTCCGGGACATGATGGTGCTGCTCGACATCGTGTTCGGCAAGGGGATCGACGACGCGCACTGGGTCTCGGGCGGCTCCGCCGAGCGCGTCCCCTCGCTGTTCGAGTTCACCCTCCTGCCGAACGGCGACCTGGCCCGCGAGGAGGTCGTCGGCCGCTCCGAGGTCGACCGGTCGCTGACCTACCGCTCGGTGGCCCAGGTGCTGTTCATCGTGGACTACGTGGCGACCTACCGGGTCCTGCCGGTGACCGGCGAACCCGGCCGCTGCTTCATCGAGTGGTCGCGCGACTTCCGGCTCGTGCCGGACGCGCCGGACGGTTTCCTGGACGACATCGAGGCGTTGTTCGCCCAGGAGGTCGCGACGGTGAAGGCCCACTTCGCCAAGGTGTGAGGCCACCGGAGGTCCACACGAACGTGGGATTGCCCGGGGTGCCGTCCCTCCGCCGTGCTTATCGTCCGTTCAGGACGAACGCGGAGGTGTGCCGTGCGGGTTCAACCGTTGCCGGTCCTGGCCCTGGTCGGCGGGCTGATGGGCGCCGACCACGTCCGGGCCGACCTGGTCGACGCCGACCAGGTCCGGGCCGACCAGGAGATCACCGTCGAGGTGGTGACCAGGCGCGCGCTCATGTCCGCGCCCGTGACCCCGGCGGTCGGCAGCGGCTTCGTCAGCGGCGGCGACCTGTTCGACGCGGGCGGGGTCAACCGCGTGGGCGAGGGCTTCTCGCACTGCGGCGTGCTGGTCGTCACGACCGGGCTGCCGCCCTCGGTCACCGCGCACTGCACCTCGACGTTCCGCCTGCCCGACGGTGAGCTGCACCTGTCGGGCCTGCGGGACTACAGGTCCATCGCGGGCGGGTTCGAGAACGCCCCGGTGGCCGTCGTGGGCGGCACCGGCGCGTACGCCAACGCCCGCGGCGAGGGCGAGGCCGTCCGGTCCGACTCCGCCGACGTGGGCTACAGGTTCACCTTCACCATCACCACCGGCTGACCCGCGGCCCACCCGTCACGGGCACGCGCGGCGGCCCACCGCGGCCGGCCCACCGGCGTCACGACCCGGCTAGACCGATCCGCTGAACGACAGCCCGCCCACCGCGGCCCGCGCCACCTCGGCCAGCACCGGGTGGTCGACCTTGTTGCGCGCGTTCCGGGGCAGCCGGTCCAGCACCCGCACCACCCTGGGCTGCTTGTACTGGGCCAGTTCCCGCCGGGCGTGCTCCCGCACCAGGCCGACCAGCCCGCGGTCGTCGCCGGTGGGCGTCACGAACGCCACCAGCGCGGTGACGCCGCACGCGTCGGGCACGCCCAGCACGGCCACGTCGGCGACCGCCGAGTGGCCGCGCAGCACGGTCTCGACCTCGGTGGTGGCCACGTTGATGCCGTCCACCATGACCAGGTCGCGGCCCCGCCCGTGGACGACGACGTGCCCGTCGACGTCGAGGGAGGCGCGGTCGCCGGTGTGGGTCCAGCCGTCCCGCACGCCCTCGGCCTGGGCGGCGGGGTCCTTCACGTAGAGGCAGCCCGCCGCGCCCCGCACGGCGAGCCTGCCCACCCGGCCCACCGGCGCCTCGCGGCCCTCGTCGTCCAGCACGCGCACCTGGAAACCCGGCATGGCCCGGCCGAGGGTGTCGCGGCGGGGCGCCCGGCCCCACGGCGTGCCGATCACCGGCGCCATCAGCTCGGTCGTGCCCAGGTGGTCCACCAGCGGCGCGCCGGTCGCCTCCAGCCACCCGTCCCGGGTGTCCTGGTCCAGCTTCTCACCGCCGCTCAACGCGATCCGCAGGTCGGGCGGCACCGGCGCGCCGGTCCGCAGGCCCCGCCGGTACAGGCCGGGTGTGCTGGCGAACACCGTCGCCCGGTGGCGGTGCGCCACGTCGAAGAAGGCGTCGAAGTCCTCGTCCTCCACGAACAGGGCGGCCGCGCCCCTCGTCAGCGGCGCCAGCACCAGCGCGCCCAGCAGGTAGCCGAAGGCGACGGAACCGTTGCTCGCCACCAGGTCGCCGGGTGCGAGGTCGAGCATCCGGTGGTGGTTGAGCGCGGCGAAGAGCAGGTCCCGGTGCAGGTGCATGGCGCACTTGGGCGCGCCGGTGGACCCGGAGGTGAAGTCGACCACGGCGACGTCGTCGGCGCTGGTGCGCACCGGCTCGAACCCGACCGGGCTCGCGTCGACCTCGCGGCCGAACTCCGTCGGCTCCGCGCCGAACACCAGCACGTCCACCCGCTGCGCCAGCTCGGCCAGGTCGGCGACGTGCCGCGCGTCGGCGACGACGAGGTCCACCTCGGTCCGCTCGGCGATCGGCGCGACCTCCCGCGCCCGCACGCCCCACGGCACCGGCACGACCACGCCGCCTGCCCGGAGCACGCCGAAGTAGCAGGCCGCGTACCAGGGCGTGTTGGGCCCGTAGAGCAGCACCCGGTTGCCCGAGCGCAGCCCCCAGCGGCGCACCAGCGCGCCCGCGACCTGGTTGGCGCGGGCGAGCAGGTGGCCGTGGCCCCAGGTGCCCGCGTCGGTGACCAGGCAGCGCCGGTCGGGCCCGCCCCGGGCCGCGTCGTCGAGCACGCCGGCGGCGTTGAGCGGTCGCCGGTGGTCGGGTTCCGGCACGAGGTCGGGCGCGGGCGCCACGTCCAGCAGCCAGCGGCGGGTCGTCCCGTCCTCGTGGGCGGTCGGCGCTAGCTCCACGTGCCGATCACCTCCTTGACGGTGGTGAGGGCGGCGCAGTGCTCGGCGGCGTAGGTCAGCGCCATCAGGTGGTGGTCGGCGGAGAAGTCGCCGAGCGCGTCGGCGACCAGGAAGGTCTGGACGTCGTGGCTGAACGCCTCGACCGCGGTGATCAGCACGCCGGCGTGGGCGTAGACGCCGCACAGCAGCAGCTGGTCCCGCCCCGCCGCGCGCAGCCGGGCGAGCAGGTCGGAGCGGAAGAACGCGCTGTACCGCCACTTCGTGAACCTCCAGTCCGCCGGGGAGGGGTCCAGCTCGTCGACGATCCCCCGGTCCTCCGGCAGTGCGCTCATGCCCTCGCCCCAGAAGTCGCGGAACAGGCCGCGGTCCTCGGGTCCCATGTCGCCGGGCTGGGCGGTGTAGGCCACCGGCACGCCCGCGGCGACGCAGCGCTCGCGCAGCAGGGCGGCGTTGTGCACGACCTGACCGCGCAGCGGCTCCGGCACCGGTCGCAGGAAGTAGCGCTGCATGTCGTGGACGAGCAGGACCGCCCGGCCCGGGTCCGGTGTCCACGCGGCCGGACCGGTCGGCAGGTCACCGGCCTCGGGCAGCGGGTACGGTTCGATCACGGGGATGCCTGACAAGGTCGCTCTTTCCTCGGTGCGCCTGGGGGCTTCACATCAACCCACACCCGTTCCCCGATCGCCGCACGTCGGGAGCGCGCCCGCACCGAATCCACCCGGATGAGCGATGGCCGACCGGCGGACGCGTTCGAGCGGCGCGGGCGCGTCTGGCAGGCTGCACCGCGAGCGTCGCGCGGCGCGGCGCGCTGGGAGGACGGCCGACGTGGGTGCAGGGAACCGCCGCTGGGCTGACCGCGGCGACGCCATCGGGCACGGGTTCAGCTGGTTGGCGCGCTGGAGCACCCGCCTGGCGCTCGTCGCGGTCGGGTTCGTGATCGTGTCGTGGGTGGTCGGCAAGCTCTGGGTGATCGTCATGCCGGTGCTGCTCGGCCTGCTGATCACCACGGTGCTGTGGCCGCCCACCCGGTGGCTGCGCTCGCGCGGGCTGCCGCCCGCGCTGGCCGCGACGGTGGTGCTGCTCGGCGGGTTGGGCGTGCTGGGCGGCGTGGTGGCGCTGATCACCACGTCCATCGTCTCGGGCGTGCCCGAGATCGCGGACAGCGCGACCCGGGCGCTCCAGCAGGCCCTGGACTGGGTGGAGGGGCCGCCGCTCAACCTCGGCGAGGGCCAGCTCAACGACCTGGTCCAGCAGGGCACCGACCAGCTCCAGTCCAGCGTCGGCTCGATCGCCAACGGCCTGCTCACCGGCGCGGGGCGGGTCACCTCGGGCGTGGTGACCGGTGTGGTGGCGCTGCTGCTGGCGTTCTTCTTCGTCAAGGACGGCCCCCGGTTCACCCCGTGGCTGCGCGGCGTGGTGGGCGAGCGCGCGGGCGCGCACCTGGCGGTCGTGCTGGGGCGGGTGTGGGACACCCTGGGTGGCTTCATCCGCACCCAGGCCGTGGTGAGCCTGGTCGACGCGGTGCTGATCGGCCTGGGCCTGGTCGTGCTCGGCGTGCCGCTGGCCGCGCCGCTGGCGGCGCTGACGTTCCTCGGCGGGTTCGTGCCCATCGTCGGCGCGTTCGTCGCGGGCGCCCTGGCCGTGCTGGTCGCCCTGGTCAGCAACGGCCTGACCACCGCGCTCATCATGCTGGCGATCGTCGTGGCGGTGCAGCAGCTGGAGGGCAACGTGCTCCAGCCGATCCTCCAGTCCCGCAGCCTGCGCCTGCACGCCGCGGTGGTGCTGCTGGCGGTCACCGCGGGCAGCAGCCTGTACGGGATCGCGGGCGCGTTCCTGGCGGTGCCGGTGGTCGCCACGGCGGCGGTCGTGCTGCGCTACGTGAGCGAGGTCATCGACCGGCACAGCGGTGGGGAGGAGACGCCGGAGACGCCGCCGCCCACCGAGCCCAAGCAGGCGTCGGCGACGACGACGAAGGGCACTGGCGACGAGGTTTCCCGGGACTGACCCGGGCCACGCCTCCCGCGGGCGGCTCCCGACGTGCTGGTGTTCTCCGCACGTCAGGGGTCGCCCGCGGGCTTTTTCCGCGGAACATGGCCGAGTGCCTTCGCCATGGGGGTCACCCGTTCGGACCATCGGTTCACAACCCGGTACTCAGTCCTGTTTGTTGACTACCCCGTGTGTCCGGCATTACCCATCCCCGTTCTTGTGTTGCAGGTCGCCCCCGTTCGGGTAACCCGACAGGGAATGCCTGAGCGTCACGCTCCGTTGCACCAGGTGTCGCTCGAACAGGCACGGACGAAACCCGCCGAAGCCACTGCGAAATCACCCGGAAGAGCCCCCACTGAAGCGCCCACCACTCCCCCGTGCCCCTGGGCGGGCCGACCCCGAAGGAGAAGGCATGTCCTCGCCGACCGCAACGAAGACCCGCCCGCAGCGTGCCGACGCGTCCCGTCGGGAGTGGTCGCAGGACGCCGACCTGGTCGGCCACTACCTGCGCGAGGTCGGCGGCACACCGCTGCTGACCGCCGAGCAGGAGGTCGACCTGGCCCGGCGCATCGAGGCCGGCGTGTACGCCGCCGAGCTGCTGCGCGCGGCCGACGCCGGTGAGAGCCCCGCGATGGGGTTGGAGCGCCGCCGCGCGTTGCGCGAGATCGCGGCGGACGGCAGGCGCGCCAAGGACCACATGATCCGGGCGAACCTGCGCCTGGTGGTGTCCGTGGCCAAGAAGCACGCCTACCGCGGCCTGCCGTTCCTGGACGTGGTGCAGGAGGGCAACCTGGGCCTGATCCGCGCGGTGGAGAAGTTCGACTACGCCAAGGGCTACAAGTTCTCCACCTACGCGATCTGGTGGATCCGCCAGGCGATCGAGCGCGGCGTGGCCGAGCAGACGCGCACCGTGAGGCTGCCCGTGCACGTGTTCGAGGAGCTGTCCAAGCTGCGCAAGGTCGAGCGCAAGCTGCGGCTGGAGCTGGACCGCGACCCGACCCCCGAGGAGATCGCGACCGCCGCGGGCACCCCGCTGACCAGGGTCGTCGACCTGCTGGCCGCGGGACGCACCGCGATCAGCCTGGAGACGCCGGTCGGCGACGACGGCGGCACCTCCGTGGCCGACCTGATCGAGGACGCCGAGGCCGTGCAGGCGCACGAGGTGGTCGAGCACAACGGCATGGTGACCGAGCTGCTCAACGTGGTGGACACGCTGCCGCCCCGCCAGGCGCTGATCCTGACCCTGCGCTACGGCCTGAACGACGGCCGGCCGCGCACGCTCCAGGAGGTGGCCGCCGAGGTGGGCCTGACCCGGGAGCGCATCCGGCAGCTGGAGAAGGAGTCCCTGCGGCTGCTGCGCAGCCCGGAGCGCAGCCAGGCGCTGCTGGCCTGGACCGGCTGACCGCTGGTCCGGTCGGCGGGGTGGACGGGCGCGGAACGCGTTTGAACCGCCGCCGAACGGCAAATCACCGCACATGTCGATCGCTCGGAGCTTCGAACGCGTCCGCACCGCCTACTCCAACGGGGAGCGGCGGCCACTGGCGGGGTACCTGTCCGCGATGAGCTCCTACGCCCTCATGGTCGGGACGGCCGCGCTGATCGGTCGCCGCACCGGGGCGCGGCTGCCCGAGGGGATGTCCGCCGGTGACGTCCTGCTGCTGTCGGTGGCCACCCACAAGGCGAGCAGGCTGCTGACCAAGAGCTCGGTCACCGCCGCGCTCCGCGCCCCGTTCACCCGGTACGAGGAGCCCGCCGGCGTGGCCGAGGTCAACGAGTCGGCGCGCGGCGAAGGCGTCCGGCACGCCGTCGGCGAGCTGGTGACCTGCCCGTTCTGCTCGGGCGTCTGGATCGCCACCGCCCTCACCGCCGGCCGCGTCCTCGCGCCGCGCGCCACTCGCCTCGGCATGAGCACGCTGGTCGCGGTCGCGGCCTCGGATTGGCTGCACCTGGGCTACGAGGCCGCCAAGCAGCACCTCGCGCGGGGCTGAGACCCGCATCAGCGGGTCCTGGGGCGGGTAGCCCACCGCGAGGAGGGGACATGACCGAGGAACTGCCGCCACCCGCGCCACCGCGCAGCGCGCTGACCCTGCGGCTGTGGCTGGCCGGGTTCGGCGTCGTGTTCAACGGGGTGGCCGCCGTGTTGGCGTGGCGCGCCGGCCTGACCTGGTTGGCGGTGCTGCTGGGCGCGCCGGCGGTGGCGCTGGTCGTCGACCTCGGCTGGGTCGCCCACCGCAAGCGGCGCGGCGACCCGGGCTGACCGCCACCCGGCTCCGTGGTCGGTGCACCGCGCAGGTCCGAGAGGAACTCGGGTTCGGCTGGTCGCGCCCGAGGCGGGGTCCCGGGTGGACGCGGTCTCCTGCGGCGCGCGCCCGTGAGGATGCGGTCCCGTATGGACGGAGCCCTGCGCAGGTGCGGTCCCGTGCAGGAGTTTCGTCCTGCCCAGGTGCGGTCCCGTGCAGGTGCGGTCCCGTGCAGGGGATCCGGCGCCGCGGGCGGTCCGGGGGCGGTTCGGCACCACGCCGCGGAAGTAAGGTCTCCGCGCCCACCAGCCGAACCGCCCCCTGGTCGATCGCCGGCGCGGGGGGTCGGGGAATCGGCCAACCCCACGCCGTCGACTCCCCGTCCGCGCCCCGCGCGCGACCGACCGGATCCGGAGCGGCGTCCACACGGGACGAGGTCCTCGTGGGGCGCCGCCGACAGCGCGCCGCGGGCGGCCGGCGCGTCCGGGGTGGACCGGTTCTCCGTTGGGCAACGGGTCCCGGACCGGCTCCTGGTCTCCCTCCCACCGGGGCGCCGCGGGTGTCCGCGGCGCCTCCTGACCCTTCGAGTGCAGCACAGCGGGCGGTGGCCGTCCGGTCGGGAGGGCGCTTCCCGCGGCATTCCACTCGTGTGAGTGACGAAACTCCCGCGACCGCGCGCTCCCGCTGTCCCCCAACGCTCCCGCGCCCGGGACGAGATGTCACACGATCGCGTGGATGATCTTCACGGTAGGCGCTCGGAGATCAGGTGGACGTGTTCGGAGCTGTCACCATGTGTCCGGCTTCGGTCTCCCAACGAAAGCAGGACCCCCCTATGACCACGATCCCCGACTTCCGAGCGACGCCGGCCCGCTGGACGGCGCGCCCGCTGCCGGTCCACCTGGTGGGCTCGCTGCCACACCCGCTGTGCGAGGACGCGGGCGCCGCGATGAGCTGGTTCCTCCGCCACCGCAACGGCGCGGAGCTGACCGCGCTGCCCTACGACCGCGACCCGCGCTGGATCATCGACTGGCTCGACGGGCTGGCGGCCGTGCCCGGCCTGGAGCAGGTGCGCGGCGGTGCGAGCCGCGGCTACGACGACATGCCCCACTACCGGATCCGGCCCGATCACCGGCTGCTGCCCGGTGACGTGGCCCCGGGCCGCCCGGTGCAGGCCGAGACGGCGTTCGCGGCGCTGGACGGGCTCGGCGAGACAGGCGTCCGGGTGCAGGTGGGCGTGCCCAACTCGCTCGACCTGGCGCTGTTCGCCTCGGGCTCGGTGGAGGCGGCCCGCGACTGGATGCCCGCGGTGCAGGAGGCGGTGGTCGGCGAGGTCGCCGCGCTGGCCGCCACCTGGGGCGACCGCCTGCAACTGCAACTGGAGACCCCGGCCGTGCTCGTGGCCTACCACCGGACCTCGCGCGAGGCGTGGCCGATGCTGACCCGCGACCTGAGCGGACAGGTGGCGGAGGTGCTGCGGGCCGCGCCGCGGGTGAACTGGGTGCTGCACCTGTGCTACGGGGACCTGGAGCACGTGCCGGTGTTCGCCCCCTCCGACCTGGAGCCCGCGGTCGAGTTCCTCAACGGGCTGGCCGACCTGCTCGCGCGGCTCCGCCTGCCGATGCCGACCGTCCACCTGCCGGTGACCAGCGGCGACACCGCGCCGTCGACGGACCCGGACTTCTTCGCGGCGCTGCGGCACCTGCGGCGGGGCGTGGACGTCATCGCCGGAGTGGTCGCCGAGTCGCACCCCGAGGCGACGAGGCAGGCGCTGTGCCTGACCGTGCAGGCCCTGGGCGCGCCGGTCGCGGGCGTGGCGGCGGCGTGCGGGCACGGCAGGCGGACGCTCGACGCGGCGGCGGCCAACATGGAGTTGGCGGCCGCGCTGGCACGGGAGTGGAGCCCGCTGCTGACACCGCGCGGGCAGGGCTGACCGGGCCAACCGGCGCCTACCGGCATCGGCACCTGTCGGCATCGGCAGGACAACGGCGTCAGCGAGCAGGACAGCGGAACAGCTGCGTCAGCGGACAACGGCGTCAGCGGGACAACGGCGTGTGGGTCGGGTCGACCGGCTCGCGCACCGGTCCCGGCGGCGTGCCGTCGCCGAACGGCCGACCGCCCAGCGCTTCACGCCCGTGCGGGGTCACCCACCCGGACAGGTCCGGCCCGGCCGGGACGATGCCGCTCGGGTTGATGTCCGTGTGCACGACGTAGTAGTGCTGCTTGATCTGCCAGAAGTCGACCGTGTCGCCGAAACCGGGCGTCTGGAACAGGTCCCGCGCGTAGCCCCACAGCGCCGGCATCTCGGCCAGCTTGTTCCGGTTGCACTTGAAGTGGCCGTGGTAGACGGGGTCGAAGCGCACCAGCGTGGTGAACAGCCGCACGTCCGCCTCGGTGATGGTGTCGCCGACGAGGTACCGCTGGTCGCGCAACCGCTCCTCCAGCCAGTCCAGCGCGGTCCACAGGCGGGCGTACGCCTCGTCGTAGGCCTCTTGGCTGCCTGCGAACCCGCACCGGTAGACGCCGTTGTTCACCTCGGTGAACACCCGCCGGTTCACCTCGTCGACCTCGTCGCGGCGCGCGTCGGGCAGCAGGTCCGGCGCGCCCTCGCGGTGGTGCTCGCGCCACTCGGTCGACAGGTCGAGGGTGATCTGGGCGAAGTCGTTGGTCACCACCGCGCCGGTCGTCGTGTCGACGATGGCCGGCACCGTGATCCCGCGCGGGTACTCCGGGTCGCGCTTGAAGAAGGCCTCCTGGAGGCGCTCGATGCCCAGCACCGGGTCCCGCCCGCCGGGGTCGAGGTCGAAGGTCCACGACCGCGCGTCGTGCGTCGGGCCGGGCATGCCGATCGACAGCGCGTCCTCCAGGCCGAGCAGCCGGCGCACGATGATCGTCCGGTTCGCCCACGGGCACGCGCGGGCCGCGACCAACCGGTACCGGCCGGGTTCGACGGGGAACCCGTCGCGGCCGTCCGCGGTGATCCGCGTGGTGAGGTAACGGGTGTCGCGGGTGTATTCCTTGCCCTTGACCGAGTAGGTGCCGCCCTGCGCGTGCTCGGGATTGTGGTCGGAGGCCTTCGGAGCGTCGTTCACACCGCGAGCCTAGCTCCCGGTCGAGGCGTCCGCCGCCCGTCGTGAACCTGGCCCCTCAGTGCAGGTCCGTCCCGTCACCCAACGCTTTCCGGCCGACGAGTAGGGTTGTCCCACCCGCCGCGGCTTTGCCTTGACGGCCGCACCACGGCGGCCGATCGGAGCACCGGGAGGGTCATGACCAGCGGGTGGGGCCAGGAGCAGCTGACGGCCGACCACGGGCGGGGCGGCGAGGGCGTCGACGAGGCCGTGGCCCGATGTCGACGCGCGCTGCGCGCCACCCCGGTCGCCGACCCCCGCCGGGCGTCCGACGCCGAAGCGCTCGGCAACGCCCTGGCCAGGCGGTTCCGCCTCAACGACGACCCCGTCGACCTCAACGACGCGATCGCCGCCTACCGGGACGCGCTCAAGGCCCCGCACGCCGACCAGGGCTGGAACCGCACCGCCTGCCAGGTCGCGCTGGCCGACCTGGTGAGCCGCCGCTACGCCCGGACCGGCAGGCGCGCCGACCTGGACGAGGCGATCATCCGCTACCGCACCGCCGTTCGGCGGACCCAGCGCACCGACCCGGTCCGCCGCTCCTACCTGATCCGCTTAGCCGAGGGCCTCACCGTTCGCGGCAGGCTCACCGGCAGCACCCTCGACCTGGCCGAAGCCTCCGACGCCACCGCGGAATCCACCCCCTGACCCACCCCTGAACAGCGCGAGTCGTACGTCCAGGTCCACCGTGTCGTACGCCCAGGACCCCCGAGTTCCACGTTCGGGACCGGCGCCACGATCATCCACAGTGGACTCCACTGGGCCATCCGGGCGACTTGGGTGTGACCGCGCCCCGCGGCGGGAACAGTTCCGGTGTCGATCAACGCCGGAGGCGGCCATGCGCGTGCTCCCGCTCATCTCAGCGTCCCTGCTGGCGGTCGCGGGTTGCGGCGGGCTGGGCGACCGACCGGGCGACGCGCCCAACGCCCTGGCGACCATGGGTTTCGGCCTCCCCGACGAGCACGCCACGGCACGCGTGGAGGTGTTCCGCCGTGGCCACCCCGACATCGACCTCCGCGTCAACGAGGGCGCGTTCGACGAGCAGCAGTTCCTGTCCGCCGTGGCCGCGGGCGACCCGCCGGACGTGGTCTACGCCGAACGCTCCAAGCTCGGCAGCTACGCGGCCCGCGGCGCGGTCCAACCGCTGGACGACTGCCTCGACCGGCACGACGTCGACCTGGGCCAGTTCCGCGAAGCCCCCCTGAGCCAGGTCACCCACGACGACCGGGTCTACGGCGTGCCGGAGTTCTCCACCCTCCGGGTCATGATCATCAACAACCCGGTGGTGCGCGAGGCCGGACTCGACCCCGCCGCCCTCGCCACCACCGACTGGTCCGCCCTGCCCGCGCTCGTCGACCGCCTCACCCGGTTCGACGGCGGCAAGCTCCAGCGCATCGGCTTCGACCCCAAGGTGCCGGAGTTCCTGCCGCTGTGGGCCAAGGCCAACGGCGCGGACCTGGCCGGCCCCGACGCCCGCCTGGACGACCCGCGCGTGGTCGAGGCGGTCCGCGTCACCACCGAGCTGGTCGACCGGCAGGGCGGCTGGGCGTCGTTCAAGGCGTTCCGCGACACCTTCGACCAGTTCGGCGCGAACAACCACTACGCGACCGGGCAGCTGGCCGCGATGCCGATGGACTCCTGGTACCTCAACACCCTGGCCACCAACTCGCCCGACGTGGACGTGACGGTCGTGCCGTTCACCGACCGGCGGGGCAACCCGCTCACCGACTCCTCCGGCTCGGCGTGGGCGATCCCGAAGGGCTCCCGGCACCCCGGGACGGCCTGCGACTTCATCGCCACCATGACCGCGCCGGACACCTGGGTCACCGCCGCGAAGGCCCGCCGGGACGCGCTGGCCGCCGCGGGCAAGCCCTACGGCGGCACGTTCACCGCCAACCGGGTCGCCGACGAGCGCATCCACCGCGAGGTGTTCGACCCCGGCGACAACCGCGTGCTGGGGCAGGGCGTGCCGACCGTGCTGGCGTTGCAGGAGAACGCGTTCGCCGTGCCGCCGAGCCCGGCCGCGAGCGAACTTCTGCGGGCCTGGGAGGGAGCGGTGAACCGCGTGCTCAACGGGCAGCAGGATCCCCGGGAGTCGATGGCCCAGGCCCAACGCGAAGCCGAACGCGCGCTCAAGCGCGTGGGCGGGAGGTAGCGCCGTGTCGGTCACCAAGCGCGAGGCGCGCGCGGGCTGGCTGTTCCTGTTGCCGTGGGTCATCGGTTTCCTGGCCTTCACCGCGGGCCCGATGCTGTTCAGCCTGTGGCTGTCGCTGACCCACTACGACATGCTGGAGCCGCCGACCTACGTGGGGTTGGACAACTACCGCGAGATGGCCACCGACGAGCGGGTCGGCGCCGCGCTGTGGAACACGGTGTTCTTCACCGCCCTGCACGTGCCCTCGCAGATCGTGCTGGCGCTGGGCCTGGCGAGCCTGCTGCGCCGCGCGGGCCGGGCCGCCGGGTTCTTCCGCACGATCGTCTACCTGCCGGTGATGACGCCGCCGGTGGCGCTGGCCGCGCTGTTCCTGCTGCTGCTCAACGGCCAGAACGGCGCGGTCAACGCGCTGCTGGGCTGGTTCGGCTTCACCGGCCCGAACTGGACCACCGACCCGACGTGGATCAAACCGGGCCTGGTGGTGATGGGCCTGTGGACCGCGGGCAGCACCGCGGTGCTGTACCTGGCGGCGCTGACCCGCGTGCCGCTGGAGCGCTACGAGGCGGCCCGGCTGGACGGCGCGAGCCCGTGGCGGCAGTTCTGGCACGTCACGCTGCCGGGCATCAGCGGCACGATCTACTTCACCGCCGTGGTGAACACCATCGCCTCGCTCCAGGTCTTCACCGAGGCGTACGCGATGTTCTTCGGCGCCCGCGCCCGGCAGTCCGCCGAGGGCGACGCGGCGCTGTTCTACGTGATCCACCTGTTCCAGGAGGCGTTCGGGTCGCTGCGCATGGGCTACGCCTCCGCGCTGGCGTGGGGGCTGTTCGCCATCATCGCGGTCGTCACCGCGGTCCAGGTGCGCCTGTCCCGCCGGTACGTCCACTACGAGGGGGACCGGTCGTGAAGCGGCTCGGGGTGTGGGCGGGGCTGCTGGTCGTCACGCTGGCGTTCGGCTACCCGTTCTGGTGGCTGGTCAGCGCTTCGCTGAAGGACCGGGCGCACGTGTTCGACAACGCGCTGCTGCCCCGCCCGTTCTCGCCGGGGAACTACGTCGAGGTGTGGCGGGCGGTGCCGCTGCTGACGTGGGTCGGCAACAGCGTCGCGGTGGGCGTGGCGGCGGCCGCGGCGGCGACGGTCGCCAGCGCGGTGGTGGCGTTCGGCTTCGCGATGTTCCGGTTCCGGGGGCGCGACGCGCTGTTCGGCGTGGTGCTGGCGACGATGATGCTGCCCGCCGCGGTGACCATGGTGCCGGTGTACCTGGAGTGGCACGCGCTGGGCCTGGCCACCACGCAGGTGCCGCTGTGGGCGCAGAACCTGTTCGGCTCGGCGTTCTACGTCTTCCTGCTGCGCCAGTTCTTCCTCGCCCTGCCGCGCGAGGTGTTCGACGCGGCCAAGGTCGACGGCGCGAACGCGTGGCGGCTGTTCACCGCCATGGCGCTGCCGCTGGCGCGGCCGGGCCTGGTCGTGGTGTTCGTGTTCGAGCTGAAGGCCGCCTGGACGGACCTGATCAAGCCGCTGATCTACCTGCGCGAACCCGAGCTGTACACGCTGCCGCGCGGGCTGAAGGCCGTGCTGGACCGGTTCGGCGAGGGCGGCGAGGCGCAGTGGGAGCTGGTGCTCGCGGCGAGCGCGGTCGCCACGGTGCCGATGGTGCTGCTGTTCCTGGTGGCGCAGCGGTACTTCGTGCGCGGCACGGTCACCCAGCACGTCGAGTGAGCCGGCCCTCCGCCAGCGGGGTCAGCACGAGGCCGCGCGCGTTGGCGGCGGTGGCGCCGCCCAGCGCGATGCCCCGGCCGATCGGGCCCGGCGGCATGCAGCCGAAGTCGACGCGGTGGTCGTCCCCCCACCAGCCGCCCTGGCCTCCGCACTCACCACGGTCCACCCGACGACCTGACCTGCGAACAGTGGCTGTACCGGCTGGAGCAGCACGCCGACTGGAACGACCGCCTCGCTGCGGGCGAACAGGTCAGCGGCCCGATCGCGCCGGCGTGGCGGGGCAGCCGAACGGACGGCTCGTCGCCCGGCCGGTGGATCACGTGGTCCGAGCCGGACGGCTCGTGCCGCGGCGGAGTCGGATCAGCCGGTCGCGCCTCCCGGGCGTCGCAGGTCCAGCCACATGATGCGCAGGCCGACGTGCCCCAGGGTGGGGTGGCGGAACGCTCCGGGGGCGGTGCCGAGGGTGACGAACCCGAGGCTCTCGTACAGGCGGACCGCGGCCGTGTTCACCTCGACGACGGCGTTGAACTGGATCGCCGCGAATCCCCTCCGCCGTGCCCAGGCGATCATGTCGACGGTGAGGGCCCGACCGACACCCGCGCCCCGCGCCTCCTCGGCGACCATCAGGCTGCCGGAGGCGACGTGGCTCCCGGGTCCGGGCCGGTTCGCGTACATGTTCGCGGTCCCGACCACCCGGTCGCCGCGGACGGCGACGACCACTCTCGCCGGCGCGCCCAGCAACCAGATCCGCCTCGCGTCGAACTCGCTCATGTCGGGGTCGTAGGGAAAAGTCCGCTGCCCGGTGACGACGTCGTGGATGATCGACCACATCGAGGGCCAGTCGTCTTCATGAGCCTCGCGAATCGTGACGGGCGGCACCCCGCCCATGGTGCCGGTCACCGCCCCACGTCACCACCCATTTACCCGCGCACGCCCCGTCGACGCACTCCCCCGGCGCTGATCGGGCGACCACGGTCGCGCGCTCATGTGTCGGTCGTGCCTTCAACCGGCCGACGGGACCGGGGGCGAACGGGACGGATCAGCGGTCCACCGACCGCAGGTGCTGCCGCCACACCTGACGGGTGTCGCTGCTCGCGCACGTCACCTGCGTGAGCGCCGTGCCGGTCGGCTGGCCGCGCAGGCACTTGCCGCTGTTGACGTTGCGGATCTGGACGTTGAACGACCCGTTCGGGTTCTCGCTGACCTGCGGCAGTTGCCACACCTGGTGCGCCGCGCCCGTGCAGGTGAGCTGCTGGGCGATCGCGCCGTCCACGAGCGAGCCGCCCTGGACCTGCATGCACTTGCCGCTGTGCATCGCGACGAACAGGTACCCGCCGGCCGTGGCCCGGGTCTGGAACCGCTGGTTGCCCGACCCTCCGGCGACCGGGCTCTTGCACCCGGCCTCCTGCAGGATCGCCCCGTCCGCGCTGGAGCCGCCCGCGACGTCCAGGCACAGGCCGGTGCCGCGGTCGGAGTACTGCAACCACCAGTCCGACGCCGCGGCCTGGGACGGGAGGAGGGACATGCCGAGGACGCAAACCGCGACGAACAAGCGCGCGACCATGGTGACCACCACTTCCAGGCACGGGCGAAAGAGGAGAATCCTAAGAATATTCAGGAAATCGGTGTGCGGCAGGCTGTCATCAGGCCGCTGTCACTGCGGCGAGTGGCGCAGCCGCCGCGCACCTCACGGTCTCGACCGGGCGCTCGTCGTCGGTGGCGGGTTCGGCCTCGGCTCGGCGTGCCAGGCCGACCAGCCCTTTGACCGCGCACGGGGTCGAGGACGAGGAGTTCCACCACTCGCGCCTTCCCGGTCGCCTCGCCGGGCAAGTCACCCGATCAGGTGGTGACCCCCTGTTCGACGGGCAGCACCGCGCGGGGCCGCGGCACCACGGCCGCCTCGCGGGCGACGCGCTCGACGGCCGCGCCGAGGGCGGCCAGGACGCGGTCGTCGAACCCGCCCTCCGGCACCCCGGCCAGGTCGGCGTGCTCGTCGGTCAACGCCCGGCGCACGAACCCGGGCACGGCCGCGCGCAGGTCGGCGGGCACGTGCTCCTGGTAGCCCCCGATGGTGGCGCGGGTGAGCTGGACGGCCGCCTCGCTGGCACCCCACTCGTGGTCGCGGACCTCGTCCCACAGCTCGCGGGCCTCGGCCGCGGAGTCCGGCAGGTACTCGTCGGGCACGCCGAGGAAGTGGGCGACGATCCGCCAGGCGTAGTGGTGGTCCTCCCGCTCCTCCGCCGTGGTCGGGACGCCGACGCGGTCCAGCGCGTCCGGGCCGCCGACGGAGAGCGTGAGCACCGCGCCCGCGACGTCCAGCTGGGACAGCGGCGGGCTCGCGCCGTCCCACCGGCCCGCCCGCGGCAGCAGCCGCCGCACCGCGGCGTGCGCCAGCCGGATCCGCGAGCACAGCGGGACGATCCGGGCGCCGCTGAACGCCTCGGGGTCGGCCAGCCCGGTGAGCAGCCGGGCGACGCGGGTCGGCCGGCGGTGCGGCAGGCCGAGTTCGTGCGCCGCGCGCAGGGCCCGCGCGCCGGGCGGCGACAGGTAGGTGCCGACGACCCCCGCGGTCGCCTGCACGGCGGCCAGGCCGGGCCCGCGCCGCCGGAAGAACGACGCGATCCGCCGCAACCGCTCGGGCCGCACCCACGGCGGCAGCCGCGGCGTGCCCTCCAGGAACACCCGCACCGGCGGCGCGTCGCCCGGTCGGCCGAGGCCGGACAGCGGGTCGGCGGTCCCGGGGTCGAAGCGCCCGGCGTCGACCAGTTCGGCCACGGCGGCGTCGGCTCGGGGGTCGCCCATGGAGCTGAGCGCGTCGCGGTAGGTGAGGTAGGACAGGCGCACGTCGGCTCCGTGGTCGGGGGGCGTTCCGGCTCCCGACCCTCCCAGGACCGGGCCACCGGGCAACCGGGCGTCGCCGAGTTCACCCGTTTCGGTCGTGCGCCTGCGTCACCCACGGCGGGCGCGCCACCACTTGGCCAGGCGGTCGACAGCGAGCACAAGACCGATAACGGCGGTCGCCGCCTCTGCGATGGACGTTAGAGTCGGCAGCCACTCAGCGGTGGTGCGCACGACCTCGGCAAGGGTGGTCGGCATCGTCGTCCTCCCTGGTTGATGGTGGTGTACGAGGACGACGGAACCGTTCCGGCCGACCAATTCGGGACAAACTGGCCGAGTTGGACGTTGGCCGGACGGGAGCGGGATGACGCAGGTGCCGCGCGCGGCGGCGGTCGCCGTGCTGGTGGAGTTGCGCGACCTGGCCGGGAAGCCGAGCTACGAGGCGATCGCCCAGCGCACCGCAGCGGCTTCGGGGGCCGAGCTGTCGAAGGCGACGGTGGGCAACATCCTGAAGGGCCGCACCGAGCCCCGCCCGGAGAACCTGGACGCGCTGGTCGAAGCCTTGCTGGCCTGCGCGCGCAGCCGGCGCCGGGAGGTCGAGGGCGGTCCGGAGCACTGGCGGGCGCGGTACCTCGACGCGCTGCCGGACGGCCGCGCGACAGCCGTGGAACGCGACGACGAGGTGGTGGCCGACTACCTGGCCCGGGTCCGCGAGCGCTTCGGCCGCATCCAGCTCGACACCCTCATCCCCCTCAACGACCAGGACGAGCACCCGCCGATGGGTCTGCGGGACGTGTTCGTCGGTCAGGCCGTGCGCGCCGATCCACCCCCGGTCGAGTTACCCCGCGAACTGCTGCGGCGCCTGGTCGAGGCGGGCGCCCTCGCCGATGGCGAACTGCCGCTCGGGCTCGACCGCGAGGTGGTCGACCGGCTGCACAGCACCTACCAGCAACGACCACGCCGCCCGGTCCTGTCCGTGCTCGCGCACCCGTCGTCGACCCGCACGGTGGTGCTCGGTGATCCCGGGGCGGGCAAATCGACCCTGGCCAGGTACCTGGCGCTGGCCTTGGCGGGCGGCGTGGACCTGCCCCCGGCGCTGGAACCGCTGCGCGGCGCGCTCCCGCTGGTGATCGAGCTGCGCACCTACGTCTCCCGGGGTTGGAGCGGCGGGGACTTCCTCGACCTGGTGGAGCACCTGCACCTGTACGAGCGGTTCGGCCTGCCGCGGGACCGGGCGGACGCGCTGCTCTCCGAGCGGGACGTGGTCGTGGTGTTCGACGGGTTGGACGAGGTGTTCGACCCGGCGCAGCGCGAGGTGGTCAGCCACCGCATCGTCGGCTTCGCCACCCGCTACCCCCGGGCCAAGGTGGTCGTGACGTCCCGCGTCGTCGGCTACCAACGCGCGGTCCTGGACACCGCCGGTTTCAGCCACCACATGCTCCAGGACTTGGCCCGCGATCAGATCGCGGGGTTCGTGCGCCGCTGGTACGGCACGGCCTACCCGCACGACGCGGCGGAGGCCGACCGGATGCGCAGGCGGCTGATCACCGCCGTCGACGACTCGCGGGCGGTCGCGGAACTGGCTGGCAACCCCATGCTGCTCACCATCCTGGCCATCATCGGCAGGCGGCGCGCACTGCCCCGGGACCGCCGCACCGTGTACGAGCACGCGGTCACCGTGCTGGTCGAGCACTGGGACATCAGCAAGCACCTGGCCGATGCCCGCGCCGATCGGGACCTGCCCTACATCGACCACTCCGACAAGCTGGAGCTGCTGCGCCGGGTGGCCCGGCGGATGCAGGACGCCTCGGCGGGGCTGGCGGGCAACCACATCCCGGGACCGGACCTGACCGCCGAGTTCGAGGCGTACCTGAAGGACCGCTACGAGCTGCCGGCGCACCAGGCCAAGGCGGTCGCCAAGGAGATGCTGCGCCAGTTCCACCAGCGCAACTTCATCTTGTCCCGGTTCGGCGGCGAGGTGTACGGCTTCGTCCACCGGGCGTTCCTGGAGTACCTGGCGGCGGCCGACATCGACCACCGTTTCCACCAGGAGCGGTCGCTCAGCGAGGAGGACCTGGTCGAGCGCGTGTTCGGCGAACGCTGGTCCGACCCGGCGTGGCACGAGGTGCTGCGGCACGTCACCGGCATGCTCGACCCGCGCTTCGCCGGACCGGTGATCGACCGGCTGCTCACAGCCGACCCCGACTGGCCGCGGGCCCCGGAGCGGCTGCCGCACCACCTCGTGCTGGCCATCCAGTGCCTGGGCGAGGTGCGCAGGCTCGGCGTGCTGACCGAGCAGAGCCGAGCGGTCGGCCGGGCCGTGGTGGACCTGCTCGTGGTGGCGGGGATGAGGCACCGCCGCTACGACTCCGCGCTGACCGACTTGATCGAAAAAGAGGTCGTGCCCGCGCTGACGGCCTTCGGACCCCACTGGGCGGGTCGCGAGGACTACCGGACCTGGTACCGCGACAACCTCGTGGCGCTGCGCCGCCAGGGCGGTCGTCGCGAACCGGTCGTGCTGGTGCTGGCGACCCGGATCGCGGCGCTGCTGTCCGAGTCCGACCGGTTCGCCGCCCAGCTGCGGGAACAGCTGGCCACGAGCGAGGACTTCGCCGTGCGCCTGGCCGCGATCACCGGGCTGACGTGCGGAGGCGCGGTCGACGCGGGGATGACCGAACTCCTGCGCCACCTCGCGGCCCGGGACCCGAACACCCGGGTCCGGCGCAAGGCGATCGAGGTGCTGAGCCGGGAGGCGGCCGACCACCCCGACGCGCTCACGTGGTTCATCGACCTGCTCGGCTCGGAGTGGGACCCGTCCGTCCAGATCGCCCTGGCGCGTGCCCTCACCGACGGTTGGCGCGACGCCCCGGAAGTCCTGGAACGGCTGCGTGAGCTGCTGGACTCGTCGACCCCCAACGGCCTTCGGCGCGAAGCGATCACCCTGCTCACCGAGAACTGGGCCCCTGACCTCGACCTCCTCGCTTCGCTGCGGCACATCGCCTCCACCGACGAGAGCAAGTGGGTTCGCACGGCCGCGGTGGCGGCGGTGCCCCGGGGGTGGGCGCACGATCCCACCGTGCTGCCGTGGTTGCGCGACCTCGCCGTCAACGCCGACGAACCGCAGGTGCGATCAACCGCCGTCGAAGCGGTGGCGAAGCGCTGGGGGCGCGCGGACGGGGTCTTCGACTGGCTCCGCGACCTCGCCACCCGGGACATCAGCCCATCCGTGCGGAGTGCGGCGATCAGCGCGGTGGGTGAGCACCGGGGCTCCGACACCGAGGTCGAGAGGTGGCTGCGGGACCGGGCCGAGCGCGATCCGTCCTACTCCGTGCGCCGGACGGCGGTCGCCGCGGCGACCGCGGACGTCGACTGGTTGCTGCGCATCGTCGGGACCGAGCGCGACGAAATGGTCCGCGACCGGGCGATCACGCTGCTGGCGAAGCGCTGGGGCGCAGATCCGGCGGTCGCGGACTGGTTGTGGCGCACCGCGTCGACCGACCCCTCCTACGGCATCAGGAACACCGCCTTGAGCAACGCGGCGGTGCACACAGCCGTCGAGGACCTGCGCCAACGGCTCTACGACGTCCTCGACACCGATCCTGACGTGCTCGTCCGCACGACCGCGGTGGAACTGGTCGCGGACGGGTGGGCGCACGACCCGGCGACCCTCGCGTGGTTGCGGGAGCGATTCGAGGGCGATCCGACGCGGAGCGAACTGGTTGACGCCATCACCGGTCTGACGTGGGCCCACCCCGCCACCTCCGCCTGGTTGCGCGGTGTCGCCTCCGATCCCTCCCGAGGGGAGAGCACGCGGGCGGCGGCGCTCAACGCGGTGGCCGACGGGTGGGGTCACGAGCCGGGGGTGCTGGACTGGCTGCGGGACGTGGCGCGCTTCGACGTCAGTCCCACGTTGCGGCGGCACGCCGTGCGGAAAGTGGCGGCTTGCCGGTCCGGCGAGACCGGGCTGATCACGTGGTTGCGCGAGGTGGCCCGCACCGACTGGCACGCCGATGTTCGAGAGGCGGCCATCGACGCCGTGGACGACCACAGCTCCGGCGACGATCCGGTGGACTGGTTGGTGGAGATCATCCACAGCGATCCGGACGACGGACCGCGAGACACGGCGATCTGGGCGATCTCACGTCGTCCGGCGCTGCGCGACCAGGTGCGCGACCTGGCGGAGAGCGATGGGGACCCGGCGATCCGGAGGACGGCGCTGTGGGCGTTCGCCTCCGACCTGGCGAGCGATGCGCGGACCGTCGCGTGGTTCTGGGAGCGGGTCGCCCACGACCCCGACCCGGAGGTGCGCGTCGCCGCTCTGAACCAGTTGGCAGAGGTGCGGGCGGACGACCTGCCCGGACGGCTGCGCGACCTCGTCACCGGTGACGCGTCGGGACGGGTGCGGGCAGCCGCCGCGATCATGCTCGCGGAGAGCCTTCCCGATCCGGCCGACGCGGCGCGCCTGCTCTGGGAGGTGGTCACCGGGGATCCGGACCACACCGCCCGGGAGGTCGCGCTGAGGGCCGTGGTGTCGGGGTGGGGTCGTGTCGACGAGGTGCTCGCACTGGCCGTCGAGCACCCCGACGACCGGTTGCGGGCCGTCGCGGTGCGACTGGTGGCCGAAACCCGGCCGAACCGACCGGCCACCGCCGGGTGGCTGCGGGAGCGGGTGGCCCGGGATGCCGGCCCTCGCGTCCGGGAAGTCGCCTTGGAGCTCGTCGCCCAGTACCCCGAGCACCGCGCCGGGACGCTGGAGGAGATGAGGAGGACCGCCGTCTCGGACCCGGAGTGGAGGGTGCGCCTGGCCGCGCTGACGACGATCGGAGACGTTTCGTTCCCCGGTGTCGAGGTCACGCGGTGGTTGCGCCGGATCGCGGAAACCGATCCCGACGACGCCGTGGGCGCCCGGGCTTCGTCGGCCGCGGCGGCTGCCGGCATCGCACAACCGGATACCGCGGCCTGGCTGCGCGGGTACGCCACAGGTGACCGGGGCTGGCACCCGCGCGGCACGGCCGTCGAACTGTCGGTCCTGGTCGGCGCGCACCTGTCCGACACCCCTGAATGGCTGCGCGGGCTGGCCGTCACCGACGACGACCCGTTGGTACGCGGCCTCGCCCTGGAGTGGCTGGCCCTCGGTTGGTCGCACGACCCCGGCGTCCTCGCCTGGTTGCACGACCTCGGCGCCGACGCCGCGCTGCCCGGCGACCGGTGCGCCGCGATCCGGGCGGTCGCCGCCGCCCGCCCGTTCGCCCCGGACACGCGCCGCTGGCTCCGGACCCGCGCCGAAGACCCCGACCCCGCCGTCCGCGCGACGGCCCGGCGCGAGCTGAATCACCTGGAGGTGTGACGCAAGTAGCAACGGGATCATCTCGCGGTGGCGAAGCGTTGTACCAGACGATGACGAAAACTCTTCGCTTCCGCGTCCTCGGCGACTCGCTCGCCTTCGGCGTCGGGTGCACGACCGCCGAGCAGACGTTGGGCCACCGGCTGGCCGACGCGCTGCGGGCGGACGGTCACCGGGTGGACCTCGGGGTCCACGCGGTCTCCGGCGCGCGGTCGATCGACCTGGCCGAGCAGGTGCGCGAGGCCCTGCCCGGCGGCGTCGACGTCGCGCTGCTCGTGATCGGCGCCAACGACCTGACCTCCTTCACCCCACCCGCGATCGGCGCTCGGCTGCTGCACGACGCCGTCGCCAACCTCCGCCGGGCCGGCGCGGCGGTCGTGGTGGCGACCGCGCCGGACCTCGGCATCGTCTCCCACGTCCCACCCGCCTACCGCGAGCTGGTCTCGCGGGCCAGCGCGATGTACGCGCGGGTGCAGGCCGACGCCGTCCGGTTGGCGGGCGGCACGGTCGCGACCGTCGGCCCCGAGCTGTTCACCAGGTTCAGGGCCGAGCCGGCGCTGTTCTCCGCCGACCGCTTCCACCCCTCGCCCGCCGGGTACGCGCTCATCGCCGACGCCCTCGCGCCACACGTGCGGGACGCCGCCGCGGAGCCCGCCGCGTAGGTCACGTCGCGGCCTGCTCGACCTCCACCAGCTCGGTCAGGCCGCACACCCGCAGCAGGGGCAGCAGCATCCGGGCGGCCACGACCCGGATGTGGTCGGCGTGGTCGAACAGCACGTTGAGCGCGGCGCTGTCCAGGTACTCGACCGCGGTGAGGTCGACGGTCAGCGGCCTGCCGCGCGCCACGCCCGCCGCCACGGCGTCGGCGAACCCGCCGACGTTGGACAGGTCGATCTCGCCGGACGCGGTCAACAGCGGTGCGCCGTCGGGCGTTCTGGAGGGCACCAGGGCGAGTTCTGCGGTCATCAGCTGATCCTCACGTCCATCTCGACGGTCGTGCCGGTCGGTCCGGGGACGATGGTCAACTCCGCCGCGAGCGCGCGGATGACCTTGATGCCCCGGCCGCGGTAGCCGCTGGTGTCGGGCGTCGCCTGCCGCCACTGCCCGTCGTCGGTCACGGTCAGGTTCAGCCGGTCCGCCGCCACGGACGCGGCCAGGCGGATCACGCCGGCGGGCGCGTCGCGGTAGGCGTGCTCGACCGCGTTGGCGCACGCCTCCCCCGCCGCGATGAGCACGTTCTGGATGTCTTCCTGGTCCAGCCCGCAGCGGTTGAGCCAGGCGCGCAGCGCGTGCCGGGTCGGCGCCAGCTCCGAGGAGTGCGCCCGGAACTCCACGGCCAGCGGCGCGGGGTGGCGGTAGACCAGCAGCGCCACGTCGTCCTCATAACCGTCGCCCGGGCCCAGGTCGGTCATGAGCCGGGTGGCCAGCTCGTCCACCGGGCTGGTCCGGCCGTCCCGGACGGCGGCGGCCACCGCGGCGATGCCCTCGTCCAGCGAGCGCCGCCGCCGCTCGACCAGGCCGTCGGTGTAGAGCACGAGGGTGGCGCGGGGCGGCACGACCGCGGTGGCCTCCGGCCGCGGCCGGTCCGGGCGCACGGCCAGCGGGATCGAGCGGCCGCCGTCGAGCAGCTCGACCGGGCCGCCCGGGTGGGCGACGATCCCCGGCGGGTGGCCGGCCGCCGAGTAGACCAGCTCGCCCGTCGACGGGTCGAGCACGCCGCAGAACACGGTGGTGGACAGCGCGCCGGGCAGGGTCGCGGCGAAGCGGTCCAGGGCGCTCAGGGCCTGCGCCGGGCCGGAGTTCTGGAGCAGCAGCGCCCGGCACGCGCTGCGCAGCTGCCCCATCACGGTGGCCGCCTGGAGGCCGTGGCCGACGCAGTCGCCGACGACGATGCCGATGCGCCCGTCCGGCAGGCCGATCGTGTCGTACCAGTCGCCGCCGACGCGCAACGGCCGCGTGGCGGGCTCGTAGCGCACCGCGAAGCCGTCGTGCAGGTGCGGCGGTCCCAGGATCGCGTGCTGGAGCGCGAGCGCGGTCTCCCGCTGCTGGTCGATCTGGTGCACGCGGTGCAGGCCCTGCCCGAGGTGGCCCGCGAGCAGCACCAGCAGCGTCCGGTCCTCCGCCGAGAACGGCCGGTGCTCGCTCAGGTCGACCCAGATGACGAGCACGCCGCGCGGGTGCTCCAGGGCGATGCCCGCGTGCGCCGCCTCGTCCGCGTGCGGGACGAGCGGCGGCCCGGCGCGCAGGAGGTCGGTCGAGGCGCGCAGCGACGCCGGGAGGTCACCCCACCGGACGTCGTCGCCCGCGCACACCACCTCCGGTTCGGCCGCCGCGCCGAAGGTGACGGCGATCGCGCGACGCGCGTCCCACAGCGACCGCAGCTCCTCCAGCGCGCCGCTCAGCGCCTCGCCGACGGTGTCCGCCCGGGACAGCCGGACGCTCAGCGCGGCCAGCGCCGAGTCCCGCTGCACGGCGTGGCGCTCCGCGGTGACGTCCCGGAACGTGGCGACGAACATGCGGCGGCCGGTGTCGGGGTCGTGGACGCGGCTGTAGGTGGCGGCCACCCACAGCCGGTGCCCGTCGCGGTGGGTGACCGGGACCGTGCCGGAGCCCGCGCCCTTGTCCAGCATCGTGGCCAGGACGGCGCGGATGTCGAGGGAGTCCTCGGGGATCCACGGCTGCGGCAACGCGTAGGGCAGCCCTTCGGGGCCGTAGCCGAGGATCTCGGTGAACGCGGCGTTGACCTCGACGACGGTGCCTTCCTCGTCGCAGACGAAGAAACCCTCGTGCAGCGAGTCGGTCAGCGCCGTGCGCCACGCCGCGTGGTGGTTGCGCAGCCGCGCCAGCTGCACGTTGGCCCGCACCCTGGCCAGCAGGTCCGCCGCCGAGAAGGGCTTGACCAGGTAGTCGTCCGCGCCCGCTTCCAGACCCTCTATGGAGGCCTCCTGCCCGGCGCGCGCGGACAGCAGCAGCACCGGCACGCCCGCCGTGCGCTGGTCGGCGCGCAGGGCGGCGACCAGTTCCAGGCCGTTCAGGCGGGGCATCATGACGTCGCTGACCACCAGGTCCGGCCGGTGCAGGCGCGCGGCGTCCAGGGCGGCGCGGCCGTCGGTGACCGTGGCGACCTCGTAGGCGGGCGTGAGCAGCCGCCGGAGGTAGTCGCGCATGTCGGCGTTGTCGTCGGCGATGAGCACCCTGGTCGGCGCGGCGCCCGCGTCGGACCGGGTGAGCCGGACCGCCGCGCCGTCGGCCGCGAACCCGTCGGCCGCGCCCCCGTCCGGCGGGGCGTCCTCGGCGGGCAGCCAGCGCATGGCCTCCTGCACGAACGGCTCGGCCGTGCCCGACACCACGACGTCCGCGCCACCGGCCTCCACCACCGAGTCGGCGGGCAGGTGGGCGTGGCCGAGGGGCAGCCGGATGGTGAAGGCGGTGCCCTCGCCCTCGGTGCTGTCGGCGGTGATGGCGCCGCCGTGCAGGCCCACCAGTTCGCGCACCAGCGCCAGGCCGATGCCGCTGCCCTCGTTGGAGCGGGAGCGGGCGTTCTCGATGCGGTGGAACCGCTCGAACAGCCGCGGCACCTCGCGCTCGGGCACGCCGGTGCCGGTGTCGGTGACGGTCAGCACGGCGTGGCCGTCCTCCTCGGCCAGCGAGACGCGGACCGAACCGTCGAAGGTGTACTTGAGGGCGTTGCTGAGCAGGTTCAGCACGACCTTCTCCCACATCTCCCGGTCCACGTGGACGGGACCGGTCAGCGCCGGGCAGTCCACCTCGAAGGCCAGGCCGGCGCGCTCGACGGCGGAGCGGAATACGCTGGCCAGCTCGGCGGTGAACGCGGCCAGGTCCACCGGCTCGTAGCGGGCCCGCACCCGCCCGGCCTCGATGCGGGAGAAGTCCAGCAGCGTGTTGACCAGCTTGCCCAGCCGCAACCCGTTGCGGTGGAGCACCTCCAGCTCCTCGCGGACGGGCTCGTCGTCGGCGAACCGGTCCCGCAGCTCCTGGACCGGCCCCATGATCAGCGTCAACGGGGTGCGGAACTCGTGGCTGACGTTGGAGAAGAACGCCGTCTTGGCGCGGTCCAGCTCGGCCAGCTCCTCCGCGCGCCGCTGCTGGTCCTCATAAGCGATCGCCGCGTTGACCAGCGCGGCGGTCTGCCGCGCGACCAGTTGGAGGAAGGACTCGTAGGCGTCGTCGAGCGCGTGGCCGGCGCTCGCGGCGAGCACCATCACGCCCACCGGCTCGCCGCCCGCGTCACCGGTCAGCGGCAGCACCACCGCCTCCGTCGGCGGGGTGCGCCAGCCACCCGCGGGCAGTTCGCCGAACCGCTCGGCGACGTCCCGCAGCACCACCGGGTCCCCGGAGGCCAGCACCTCGCGCAGCGGCCAGGCGGCGGCTCCCTCCCGCCGCGCCCCGGGCGGGCTGGTCGCGACCAGCGCCGGCTCGTCCGCGCCCGGCGGGCACAGGTGGATCGCGGCGAACGGCACGTCCGCGCCCGCCCGCCCCAGCGCGGCGGCCACCAGGTCGCACGCCTCCGCGACGCCGTGCGCGGTGCCCGCCTGCGCCCCGAGGTCGTGCAGCACGGCCAGGCGGCGTTCGCCGACCACGCGCTCGGTGGTGTCGCTGACCGCGGTGAACACGCCTCGCACCGCGCCGTCGTCGTCGTGCAGCGGGCTGTAGGAGTAGGTCCAGTAGGTCTCCTCCCAGTAGCCGTGCCGGTTGACCGGCAGCAGGAGGTCCTCGGACCAGGTGGCCTCGCCGGAGGCCATCACCGACCGCAGCATCGGGCCGATGGTGTGCCAGATCTCGGGCCACACCCGGTCACCGGGCTTGCCCAGGGCCGGGTGCTTGCCGCCGAGCAGCGGCAGGTAGGCGTCGTTGTAGAGGAACCGCAGCTCCTCGCCCCACCACAGGATCATGGGGAAGCGCGAGGTCAGGCAGATCCGCACGGCCGTCTGGAGCGCGACGGACCAGGTGTCCGGCGTGCCGGTGCCGCTGTCGGCCCACGGGTGCTCGCGCATCCGCGCGGCCATCTCGCTGCGGCCGGGGAACACCAGGTCGGCGGGGATCACCACGACGCCTCCCCCGCCTCGCGGGGGCGCGGGGTCCGCACGTCGTCTCGCGGGCGCGTGGAAGGGCGCGCGCGCGTGGTCGGGGAAGCTGGCACCGGTCACCCCAGGCTGATCGGTCGGACACCTGCCACGCATCTTTCCCCGTGCGCGCGCCGTTCACACGACAGGGAGGCAGGTTCCGTCGACGGTGTCACCGAACGTGTTCCCGGGGGTGTTCCGGGACCCGCCCCGGTCCTCGTCATCGGATCGAGTTGCGCCGGGTCGGCGGTCCGGGTTATCCACGGTCGTGACCGTTGCCGAGAACGACCCGTCGCCGCCGGCGACTCCCACCGCCCGGGGCGGGCGGGCCGGGCTGCTGATGTTCGCCGTGTTCGCCGCCGGCCAGGCGATGATGGTGGTGGCGTCCCTGGTGGTGCTGCTGCCGTTCGCCGCGGCCGACCCCGGGCTGCTCGACGAGGGCGGCGGGCTGCCGCCCTGGCCGCTGCTGGCGCTGCTGGTCGTGCCGATCACGCTGGCCGCGCTCGTCGCGGTCGCCGGGACGGCGTGGCTGGGCGGCGGTCCGCGAGCCGGGCGGGCGCGGCGCGAACTGGCGTTCCGCTGGAACTGGCGCGACCTCGGCATCGGCCTGGCGCTGGGCGCGGGCGGGCTGCTGCTCACCCTGCCCGCGGCGGCCCTGTGGGCGGTGTGGGTCGGCGACGAGCAGGCCACGTCCGCGGTCGGCGACGCGTTCGCCGGTCGCGAGCTGGGTCCCCTGCCCGCCGTGATCGCCTTCTTGGCGGTGTGGCTCGTCGCGCCCATCGGCGAGGAGGTGCTGTTCCGGGGCGCGCTGTGGCGGGCGCTGGAGCACTGGGGCCTGAACCGGTGGCTGGTGTTCGCGGTGACCAGCGCCGTGTTCTCGATCGCCCACCTGGAGCTGCTGCGCACCCCGCTGCTGCTGGTGCTGTCCATCCCGCTGGGCCTGGCCCGCCTGTTCACCGGCAACCTGCTCGCCTCGGTGGTGGCCCACCAGGTCAACAACTTCCTGCCCGCCGTCGCCCTGCTGCTGACCACGACGGGCGTGTTCGCGGGGTAGCGGCGGACGCCCCCGGCCGACATGGCATCAGGCCGGGGGCGGTGTCAGACCGGGGGCGGTGTCAGGCCAGGGGGGCCGGCCTCAGACCACCCGTCGCGGTCGCCGCGGCGGCGCTCAGTCCTTCCAGGGCATCTCGTCGCGCATGCCCTCGTTGACGGCGTAGGCGTTCTTGACGGCCGCCTTCAGCGCGCCCTCCACCCACCGGCGGTGCCGCCGGTCGCACGCGTCGTTGGCGAACCACACCCGGTTGACCGGCCGGATCACGTCCTCGTAGAAGTTCTCGCTCATCTCGAAGGCGCGGAACAGCGGGCCGATGCCGCAGGCGAACCAGTCCAGCGCCCAGTCCTTGTAGACGCCGAACTCGAAGGTGTCCTTCGCCTCGGGGTGGATCTTGGCCAGGTCCTCCAGCGCCTGCGCCACGCACTCGTCGCCGGCCAGCGGCGTGTACGGCATGCTGTCCTGCTCCCAGCAGTAGGAGGCGATCATGACGCCCTTGCGGAAGCGGGTGTCCTGCCCGGCCGGCGGGTAGACGACGTTGCGGATCGCCAGGTCGGTGACCGTCAAACCGTGGGTGATGCCGTACCCGCTCTCCCACCACCGCTCGCTGAACTGCATGAACAGCTTGTGCGCGCGGCCGTAGTAGGTGTTGCGGATGGCGTACCACTTGTCCGGGTCGAGCCCGCCGATCTCCATGTGGCGCAGGCCGGCGAACGGGACGGTGACGATGCACTCGTCGGCGGTGATCACGTGCGTCTGGCGGCCGGTCCGGTAGTGCACCTGGACGTCCCGCTCACCCTGGTCGACGGCGTGGACCTGCGCGCCGAGCCGGATGTGGTCCATCAGCTCGACCTCGAACGCGCGCGGCAGGCTGTCCGCGCCGTCGACGATGTAGACCAGGTCGCCGAACACGTCCTCGTAGTAGTGCGAGAACCACTCGACCAGCGAGAAGTGGTAGCGGCCCTCCAGGTTGAACAGCGGTCCGAGCATGGCCAGCGCGCCGTCGCTGAGGCCGCGCTCCTTGAGGTAGCCCAGCAGGGTGTACCGGTCGTAGTCGTTCAGGATCCGGTGCCACGCCTTGTCCGGTTCCTCGTGCTCCATGATGTCGACGAGCGGTTGCACGGTGTGCCGCAGCAGTTCGTGCGGAGTTTTGCGCGCCTCGTCGGACAGCAGGTCGAAGTTGAACTGGTCGGCGCTGAAGTCGCGGCGGCGCACGCCTTTTCCCTGGAGGTACACGAACGTGTCCTCGTCGTACATCGGGAACGGCGCGGTCGCCAGCTTGAACCGCTCTTTGATCAGGTGCTGCACGAGCGGGTGCTGCTCGGGGAAGCGCATCGCGCCGAACTCGCCGTACATGTCGCCGGCGAAGCCCCGGTGGGTCAGGATGCGGCCGCCCAGGCGGTTCTGCCCCTCCAGGATCGTCACCTCGTGACCGGCGTCCCTGAGCAGCAGGCCGGCGGTCAACCCGGCCATCCCGGCGCCGACGACGACGATCCGCCGCTTCGGCGCGGAGCTTTCCGGCAGGCCTTCCCTGAGCAGGTCCAGGACTTCCACGGTCATGAGGTCACCTCATCATTCCGGCGATATCCACCGCGTGTTGTGAAAATGACAGGAGAGGTGGCCATCCTCGAATATGGACCGTACTCGCGCGGCAGACGGGCGACCACACCCCGATGGGGTGAGCCTGGATTAACGCGATACCGGGAAAAGAGCCGGGCAGAACGCGGGAATGCGGTGCACCCCGGTTCCCGGCCGCCGCCGAACGGGGTGGCAGGGTCCCCCGGTCAGGTGGCGGCGGCCCGCGCACGCCTACCGAGCCGCCCCTTCCGACCACGAGGGCGTGCCGCGCCGGGCTCGTCGAACCCGTTCGGGTTCACCGTTTCGGGTTCCTGCGAATGAGAGGTGAAACCAGCCCGATCGGCGACTACTCCAAGTAATCACCCAAGTTCGGTGAGTAGCGCCAGGTGGACGCCTCGGCCCCACCCGGTCGGAACCGATCAGCGGGCGTGCGCCGAGCCGCGGGGCAGCGGTCCGACACCGGCGTGCCGGCCGGGGCGGAGGGCCGCGTGCCGCTGCCCGGCGTCGGCGCGACCGCGCCAGGGGTCCGACTGCCCGATCGGGCACGATGCGTTGCAGCAGTTGATCACGGCGTTGATGATGTCCCCGGGGAGCCGGACAGCGCCGAACCGGAATTCGTCCACAATGGACAACCGGTTCGCCTGGACGGCAAGAGCTGCCCGCGAGTGGCGGGGCGCAGGGGGATACCGACATGACCGCCGGACACGTGACCACCGCGAGCGGCGAACCGATCGCCTACCCGTTCGCCCCCTCCGACGGCCTCGGCCTGGACGACGCGTACGCGGCGGCCCGCGACACCGCCGGGCTGCTCCGCGTCCGCATGCCCTTCGGGGAGGACGCCTGGCTCGCCACCCGGTACGCCGACGTGCGGCTGGTCCTCGGCGACGTGCGGTTCTCGCGGGCCGCGGCGGCGGAGCGGGACGAACCCCGCCTCGCGCCCGGTCGGTTGACCACCGGTCTCATGGCGATGGACCCGCCCGAGCACACGCGGCTGCGCACGCTCGTGGCCAAGGCGTTCACCGCGCGGCGCGTGGAGCGGTCCCGGCCGCGCGTGGCGGAGTTCGCGGCCGGGCTGGTGCGGGAGGTGAAGGCCGCCGGTGGGGCCGACCTGGTGGAGGACTACGCCCTGCCCATCCCGGTGGCGATGATCTGCGACCTGCTCGGCGTGCCCGTGGCCGACCGCCCGAGCTTCCGGGAGTGGAGCAACGGCCTGTTGTCCAGTGGCGACGTCGAGCTGTTCGACGTCAACCGCGAGCGGCTGCGCGACTACTTCGCCGACCTCGTGGCCCGGCGCCGCGCGGAGCCCGCCGACGACCTCATGACCGCCCTGGTCGAGGCCCGTGACGCGCGCGACCGGCTGTCGGAGGAGGAGCTGGTCGACCTGAGCCTGGGCCTGCTGGTGGCGGGCCACGAGACGACCGCGAGCATGATCGCCGGTTCCGCGTTCGCCCTGCTCGACCGGCGCGACCGGTGGGAGCGGCTGGTGGCGCGCCCCGACCTGCTGCCCGTCGCCGTGGAGGAACTGCTGCGCTACGTGCCGGTCAGCGCGAGCGCGCTGTTCTCCCGGTACGCCAAGGAGGACGTCGAGGTCGGCGGCACGGTGGTCCGCGCGGGTCAGCCGGTGATGGTGGCCATCGGCGCCGCGAACCGCGACCGGCTCCGGTACGACCTGGGCGAGGAGCTGGTCCTCGACCGCGCCGACAACACCCACCTCGCGTTCGGCCACGGCGCGCACCACTGCCTCGGTGCGCCGCTGGCCCGCCTGGAGGTCCAGGAGGCCCTGCGAGCCCTGCTGGCGGGCGTGCCGGACCTGCGCTTGGCGGGAGAGGTGGAGTGGAAGTCGCTGATGATCGTCCGGGGGCCGAAGAGGATGCCAGTGACGTCGGGCTCCTGACGCGGCCCCGCCGGGCCGACCGCCGCCCGGGCGCACCGCACGACGCCGCTGCCGAACCGTGGTGGAATGGTCCAGGACCGCGGGCCAGGCCACGCGGGGTGAACCGGGGCTTCTGTGAGGGGCGGCGAATGGGAGACGACCGACCGGACCGGGGGTTGCTGGGCCGGCTGGGCGGCGGTGTGGCGGACGCGATGCTCGCCCTGGGCAGCCCGGTCAGCTACACGGCGGATGACGTGGTGTTCCGCGAGGGCGACGCGGACGGGCACGTGGTGCTGCTGCTGCGCGGCGCGGTCAAGGTCCGGGCGGTCGACCAGGCCGGCGCGCCGGCGCTGCTGGCGGTGAAGTCCGCCGGCGACCTGGTCGGCGAGATGTCGGCGCTGGACGGCAAGCCGCGGTCCGCCACCGTGATCGCCTGCGGCGAGGTCACCGCCCGGCTGATCCGGCAGTTCGAGTTCCGGATGTTCCTCGTCCGCCACGTCGAGGTCCTGCTCGAACTGTTCCGGGACGCCGCCGACCAGGTCCGCTGGGCCAACCGGCTGCGGCAGGCCGTGCCGCGCCACGCCGAGCCCCGCATCGCCCTGGTGCTGGTGCACCTCGTGCAACGCCACGGCCGCTGGGCGCCGGGCGGCGGGTGGGGGCTGGACCTGCCCCTGACCAACGTCGAGCTGGCCTCGATCGCCGGCATGAAGCCCCGCACCGCCGAGAAGGCGTTCGGCGGGTTGCGCGACGCCGGGGTCCTGGTCACCGGCACCCGCCGCGTCGTCCACGTCCCCGACCTCGACCGCCTGAAGAAGATCGCGGGCCACTGCTGACATCGCTGTCCGGTCGCCGGGACGCGGCGGTGGACGGCGTTCGCGGGGCGGGCGCCACCGGGCCCGCCCCGCGAACGCGGTTCCGCTCAGCGCCGGTGCAGCCCGGCGACCAGTCCCTTGATCAGCTCACCCTGCGGCGTGTCGCCGTCCAGCGCCCAGATCATCGCGCCGCCCAGCTTGCGGTCGCGGATGAACCTGCCCTTGCGCTCCAGCTCGATCGGGTCGTCGTAGGTCCAGAACGTGGTGCCGTCGAACAGCCAGGCGTGGCCCGCCTTCTCGTCGCGGTAGAGCTTGTAGTCCCCGCTCGCCAGCAGGTTCTTGAGCAGGCGGTAGTCGTCGTAGCCCGGTTGGTAGGTGGCCGGGGCGGGGCCCGTGGACTGCTGGAACAGGCCGTTGTTCTGGTTGGTCACGCCGGTCCAGCCGCGACCGTAGTACGGCACGCCGAGCGTGATCTTGTGGCGTGGCGCCCCGCGCTCGATGTGCGCGTCCACGACGATCTCGCCGCTGTCCGGGGGCGTGGTCGGGTCGCCCGCGGGCACGCGGATGGCCGACTGCTGGTTGGTGGTCCTCTCCCAGGTGCCGTGGTAGTCGTAGCCCTGCACGGTGGCGAAGGTCAGCAGCTTGTAGACCGCGGCGAGCTCGTACCCGCGGTCCAGCGCATCGCGGTTGGCGGGCAGGAACGCGGTGAGGTCGTAGGTCCTGCGGTCCTTCAGGCCCTGCACGAACAGCTGCGAGCGGTACTCGCGCAGCAGCTTCGTGAAGTTCCGCTTGTCCTCGGGGCGCACGACGTTGCCGACCTCGCCCTCGGTGGACGGCCACTCCCAGTCCAGGTCGATGCCGTCGAACACGCCCTTGGCCGCACCGGCGGGCGCGCCCGGCAGGTTGCCCTTGAGCCACAGGTCGACGCAGGACTTCACGTGCGCCGCGCGCGACTCCGGGGTGAGCGCGGCGTTGGAGAAGTACTTCGACCCCGTCCAGCCGCCGAGCGAGATGTAGACGCGCAGCCGGGGGAACTTCTGCTTGAGCTGCTTGATCTGGTTCAGGTTGCCCGCCAGCGCCTGGCCGGGCCGGTCGGCCCGGCCGTTGACGGCCCGGTCCGCCGGGAACGGCCGCTGGTAGTCGGCCACCGGGTCGGAGCTGACGCACCTGCCCTGCTCGTCGAGGAGGCCGAAGGCGTAGTTGAGGTGGGTGAGCTTGGCCGCGGTGCCGTTCTCGACCAGGTAGCGGACCGGGATGCCGCGGTCGGCGAAGCTCCACTGCGTGTAGTACCCGACGGTGCGGACGGCGTTGTCGCCGTGGCGGTCGTGGGCCTGGGCCGGTGACCCGGCGACCGACAACCCGATCGACAAGGCGACGGCCACGACGGCCGCTCCCCATCTCTTCATCGACATGGTTCTCCTCGCACTGGCGGCGGCGGGATTCTGGTCCAGACCACGCTAGAGTGAGGTCTAGACCACTTCTACACCCGGATGGCGTAACCGAAGGCTCGCGCCGGGACATGGGGGCGGACCGGCCGCTCCCCCGCTGTCGACGCGCCGGGCCGACAGCCGGGGAGGACCGCCGACGGGGTCACCGGCCGGGTGGCGCCACCCGCACCGCCGCCACCGCTCCCGGGAGGGGTCGGCGACCGGTCAGGACCGGCAGCCCGGACGGGTCGCCGTGCAACTGGTGGCGGTAGAACGCGATCGCGTAGGCGGTGAGGGCCTCGCGCTGCCGGCCGGGCGCCAGCTGCCGGCCGGGGCAGGTGCTGTCGTCCTCGCCGAACAGGAACGGCGGCGTCCAGGCGGTGTTGTAGGAGTTGTGGTTGCCGTCGCGGAGCGACACCGAGTAGTCGGTGACGGTGTTGCGGCCCCGCAGGTCGTCGAGGTACTCCTGACCGCCCTCGCGGACCGCGCCGTCGCACCCGCTGGTGACCACCGCGAACGGCACGGTCGTGATCAGGGTGTCGCTGTGGTCGCCCTCCGGGACGTCGAACTTCACCGGCGCCAGGCCCAGGACCGCCCGCACGCGCACCCCGGGCGGCCAGTCGCCGCGGTGCTTGTCGGACGCCTGCCACATGACGCCCTTGCCGCCCCGGGAGTGCCCCAGGGTGCCCACCCGGGTCATGTCGACCCGACCGGTGAACCTCGACGCGACGGCGCGCCCGTCACCCGCGTCGAAGATCCGGCCGGCCAGCGGCCCCGTCCCGGAGTCGACCAGCAGCTGCCACAACCGCAGGTGCTCGTTGACCAGCCGGGCCCGGTCGCCGTAGTCGAACGAGGTCTGGTTGATGCCGTTGGCGCCGATCGACACCACGACGAACCCTCGGGCCGCCAGCGCCGCGCCCAGGTAGTCGTAACCGCGGTGGCTCGGGTACGGGCGCGTGCCGGCCGGGCAGGGCCACCCGACGGCGTCCCGGCTGTCGCAGCCCCACCACGAGCCGTGGGCCATGACGACGAGCGGCACCCTGCCGGTCAGGTGGCGCGGGTGGTGCACCACGGCCCGCAGCTCGCTGACCGTGCCGGTGCCGGGGTCGGTGAAGGCGGTGTCGCCCAGGTCGTACCCGGCGACCGCGACGGGCCCGGGACGCGGCGCCGGAGCACCGCTCCACGCGGACGCGACCTGCGTGGACGTGACCTGCGCCCCGGCCACGAGTGCCAACGCCGCCACCGCGGCGGCTGCCGTTCGAATGCGATTCCCCATACCCCTCGTCACGGGGCGCGCCGCCTCGGCGTTGCTCCTCGGGCGAACGCGCCTGCCGCCGGTGGACCGCACCCGGGCGGTGCGTCCCGCCGATCGGTGGAACTCGTCCCGAACGGGGTGTCCGGCCCCGAGGTCGCCGTCCATGATCGATGGATGGTCAACGCCCCTGCGCGCTGCGTCGGAGAAGAGGTTCGGTGGGCGTGCCGGGGGCTCCGGTGACCGCCCTGCCCGACGAGGGCGCGCGAATCCTGGTGGTCGCCTCGTCCACCGATCCGTCGGACGTGGTCGGGCGGACGGTCCGGGACCTGCGGACGGTGCTGGTGGAGCGGTGCGGCGTCCCGCCCGAACGGCTGCGCGTGGCGCCGGACCCGGCTGACGCGCGGACCGCGGCCGAGGTCGTCGTCGAGGAGGCGGGGCGGGCCGGGTCGGCTCTGCTGGTGTACGTCGCCGGGCGGTGCCTGGTGAGTTCCGCCGGCGAGTGGTACCTGGTGGTGGACGGTGTGGCCGGGCCCGGGCTCCTGTCGTTGTCGGTGCTGCGGCAGGCGTTGCGGACCGGTCGGGCGCGCTCGGTCGCGGTCGTGCTCGACTGCTTCACCGAGGACGACGCGGCACCGCCGCGGACCGACGGGATGTACGTCATCGCCTCTTCCGGGGCGGGCGTCCCCGACGAGGCGGACGGGCACACCGCGCTGGGCGGGGCGCTGATCGACCTGCTGGTCCGCGGCGACCCGCTCGGTCCGCGCCTGCTGACCCTGGACGCGGTGCACGACGCGCTGTCGCGGGCGTTGCCCGAGGCGGCCCGGCCGTTGCCCCTGCCAGCCGCGGGCGACCCGGCAGGGGCGCTGGTCGTCGCGCCGAACCCGGCCGCGCGGGCGGGCGGACCGTGCCCGGGGCTGCTCCCGTTCGGGGAGGAGGACACCGGGCGGTTCCACGGGCGTGAGCGGGTGGTCGACCGGCTGGTGGAGGCCGTGGCGCGACCGGGGCCGCTGGTCCTGGTGGGTCCGGCCGGGTCCGGCAAGACCTCGCTGCTGCTCGCCGGGCTGCTCGGCCGGTTGCGCCGCGGTGGTGTGCCGGGCGTGCCCGCGGACCTGCGCTGCCGGGTGGTCACGCCGGGGCCGGAGCCGCTGGAGCGCCTCGTCGGTGGTGCGCCGGGGGCCGCCGACGTGCTGCGCCGGGACCCCCACCGCGCGGAGGAGGTGCTGGGCGGGCGGTCCGTGGTGGTGGTCGACCAGGCCGAGGAGCTGTTCGCGCTGTGCCGGGACCCCGCGGAACGCGCCGCGTTCGTGCGCGTCCTGTCCGCGCTCGCCGAGCGGGGAAGCGCCGGGACGCCGGTGGTGCTGGCGCTGCGGGCCGACTTCTGCGGCCACGCCGCCGCGCACCCGGAGCTGGTGGCCGCGTTGCGCGACAACCAGGTGCTGGTCGAGCCGATGACACGCGACGAGCGGCGTGCCGCGATCGAGGGGGCCACGGCCGGGCTGGAGCTGGAAGACGGCCTCGTCGACCTGATCCTGGCCGACTCGGACGCGGTCGGCGGGGCCTCGCCCGCCCCGCTGTCGCTCGCCCCGCTGTCACACGCGCTGTGGACGACCTGGCTGCGCCGCGCCGGGACGCGGCTGACCGTCGCCGGCTACCGCGACGGCGGCGGGGTCGAGCACGGCGTGGCGCGGTGGGCCGAGCACGTCCACAGCCGGTTGGACCCGGCCGGGCAGGAGGCCGTGCGCCGCGTGCTGCCGCGGCTGGTCGTCCTCGGCGAGGGCGCCGCCGACACCGCGGCGACCCTCGACCTGGAGGCGCTGACGCACGGGCTGCCGGACGTGCCGGCGGCGCGACGGGCCGTCGCGCGGCTCGCCGAGGCGCGACTGCTCGTCCTGCGCGACGGCGCGGTCCGGATCAGCCACGGCCTGCTGTCGGGCGCCTGGCCCAGGCTCGCGGAGTGGCTGGACGCCGAGCGGGACTGGCGGCGGGCGCGCGCCCGCTTCGCGGCCGACGCCGCGCGGTGGGAGCGGTCCGGGCGGGCCCGGTCGCTGCTGTACCGGGGAGAACGGCTGGCGGAGGCGACCCGGCTGGCCGTGGCGTCACCGGGCCGGGCCGCCGACCTCGATTCCGGGACGACCGGTTTCCTGGACTCGTCCTGGCGGCGCGACCAACGCGGGCGGCGTCGTCGCCGGGTGGTGGTGGCGGTCCTGGCGGTGCTCGCCGTGTCGGCCCCGGCCGGACTGGTGGGCGCGGCGGTGTTCGGGCAGCAGGCCCGACGGGCGGAGGACCTGGCCCTGGCCCGCTCGCTCGCCTACGAGGCCGAGTTCCTGCGCGACCGCGAACCGGGCCTGGCCAAGCAGCTCAGCCTGCTGTCCCACGGGCTCGACCGGGACGCGGGCCGGCGGGCGGTGCTCGACAGCCAGGGCACCCCGGGGTTCCTCGGCGACGACAAGGCGGCCACCGACCTGGTGCACGACGCCGAGGGCCGGGTGCTGGCGATCCCGACCGGCGACGGCATCACGCTGCGCGGCCGGGACGGCTCGGGGCGGATCGACCGGCTGATGACCGGGGCGGTCGCCGTGAGCCGGGACGGCGCGCAACTCGTCGCGGCGGACTTCGACGACGCGCGCGCCGAGCGCGGTCAGCTGCGGTTCTGGGACGTCACCGACCCGACGAGCCCGCGGCCGACGGCCGAGGCGCCGATGCCGGCCGCGGTGAGCGCGCTCGCCTTCGCGCCGGACGGCAACACCCTCTACGCGGGCACGGTCGCGGGCTCCGTCCTGATCTGGGACCTCGCCCGGCGCGACGCGCCCCGGGCGCTGCCGCCGCTCGACGCCGGCGCGACCCGGGTCGACTCGCTGGCGGCGGCGCCCCGGGGCGGGCTGCTCGCGGGCGCGGGCGTGGACGGCGGGGTCCGGCTCTGGGACACCACCGACCCGGCGCGCCCGACACCCGTCACCACCATCGAGGGCGAACCCCACGAGGAGTTCGACGGCACCATCCGCGAACCCCTGCACCGGGTGGCCTTCGACCGGACCGGGCAGCTGCTGGCGACCACGTCGGTCCACCGCGAGACCGGCAACCCGAACGTGTGGCGGCTGGACGACCCGCGCGCGCCGCGGCGGATCCCCTACGCCGACGAGACCCGGGACACCTCGTCCCCCGGCCCGTGCGGCAGCGGCGGGGTGACCTCGCTGGCGTTCAGCCCGCGCGACGAGCACCTGGTCGTCGTGTGCGGCGGGCACTGGCACGTCCTGGCGCACCAGGCCGAACCCGCGCCGGGGGCACTGGTCGAGGGCGCTTCGTCGGAGCGCGTCGTGACCGACTCGGGTCCGGTCGTGTTCGACCCCGCCGGGCCGCGGCTGTTGCAGGCCACCGGCGCCGGCGTCCTCGTGTGGGACCTCTCCGACCCCCACCGGCCCGGCGTGAAGGGCTTCGTGCCGATGACGCCGGGCACCGGGGGCCGGCTCGCCTACCGGGCCTCGGGCGACCGGCACCTGCTGGCCATGCAGAACGTCGGCGCGAACTCGCTGTGGGACGTCGCGGACGTGACGGCGCCCAAGGCGCTGTCCACCGGGCCGGCGCCGAACATGTTCACCGGCGCCTCGATCGCGCTCAGCCGGAACGGCGGGCTGCTCGCCGCACCGGAGCTGTACGACGAGGGGCGGCTCGTCGGCATCGGCCTGCGCGCCACCGACAGCCTCGGCGGCGCGCCGCTCGCCCTGATCGAGGACCTGGACAACGGCATCGGCGAGCTGGTCTTCAGCCCCACCGCGCCGCTGCTGGCGGTCTCCGACAACAACGGCCTCGCGTCGGGCAACCGCACCGCGCCCAGCGTCCGGCTGTTCGACATCGCCGACCCCGCGCACCCGCGGCAGGTCGCCAAGCTGCCGCTGGAGGCGTGGGAGCTGGAGTTCTCGCCGGACGGGACCTCGTTGACCACCCTGCTGCACGGCGAGACCGCGGGCTTCCCGTTCGACCCGGAGGCCGGCAAGCAGCTGCGCGCGCTCGACCTGTCCGACCCCGCGCGCCCGACCGAGCTGTGGCGCAAGCCCCTGCCGCCGGGTGTCGGCGCGGAGTTCGCCCACAGCCCGGACGGTTCGCTGTTCGTCGCGTTCGACAACAGCCAAACCCTGCGGCTGTGGCCGGTGGTGGACCGGAGACCGGTCGGCGACCCGGTCCGGGTGAGGGTCGGCGACGGGGCGGGCAGCAGCCGGTTGGCGTTCAGCCCGGACGGCAGGCGGCTGGCGCTGATCGGCGGCTACCGGGAGGGGACCGACCTCCTCACCCGCCCCGAGATCTGGGACGTGTCCGACCGGACCGCGCCCTCCCGGCAGTTCCACCTGCCGGGAGGCGGCGTCGCGGACTTCTACGACCTGGCGTTCAGCCCGGACGGGACGACGCTGGCGGTCGTCCGGGCCGGCGCGGGCGTCGACCTGTGGGACACCGACCCCGAGCACGTGGTCGCGGGGCTGTGCAACGCGGTGGGCGACCCGATCAGCCGGGACGAGTGGGAGCGCTACCTGCCCGGTCGGGAGTACCGGCCGCCGTGCCGGTGACGGTGTGGGGCTGGGTCTGGGTCTGGGGCTGGATCGGCCGGGGTCTGCGCGTCAGCCGCCGACGATCTCGGTGATCCGGCCCAGCGTCGCACCGGCCGCTTCGACCGAGCCGTTGAGCTGGTCGAGCGACTGGAGCAGCAGGCGTCGCGCGCCCGGCCCGTCGGGCTGCTCCAGCGCGGCGGCGCAGTTGCCGCTGCCGCGGGTGGCCTGGTCGACGAAGGTGGCCCAGCGCTCCTGCGCCCGCGCGTCGGGCACCCGGAAGTAGCGCTGCGCGTCCCGCGCGATCCGGCCGAACTCGGCGCAGACCGGCAGCAGGGACGAGACGTCGCCGCCGTTGGACGCGGCCTCTCGCAGCACCGCCAGCTGCCGGGCGGAGTTGTCGGCGATGCGCCGGTTCAGGTCCTCGCCGCCGCGGTGCAGCCAGGCGTACGCCTGCGCGGCGCGCGTCCGGGCGTCGACCGGCCGGTCGGCGGCGCTCGCGAACAACCGCATCGACCCCCCGGCGGTGTGCTCGCCGACGCCCCGGTGCCACAGCACGACCCCGGAGGCGGCGATCGCGACGGCCGCCGCGCACAGCACGGCCACCGCCCGGCGGCGACCGGTCAGGGCACGGGGGTTCCGGTGCGCCCGGGGAACCGTCGCGCGCCCGCGCGCCCGCCGGACGGCCTCCGCCACCGCGGCGACGGCGAACGCGACCAGCGCGCCGATCACGACCAGGGGCACGAGCGTGACGTCGACCGCGAAGCCGGCCGCGGTGAAGTGCGGGCCGCAGGTCGTTTCGAGCGTCCGCAACGGCTCGACGCACCCGTCGACCGAGGTCAGCACCAGCACCCCGGCGAAGCCCACCACCGCCGCCGTCTCGGCCGCGATCACCGTGACCACCAGCCGGTGCCGACCGGTCCGCGCGGCGGCGACGGCGGCCACCACCGTCCCGCCGACCAGCGCGACGAACAGCCACACCTGGTAGGTCAGCGCGAACAGCGCCCCCTCCCCCGGCGGCAGCGGGCGCCACGTGTGCAGGTGCGCCTGCACCCCGACCACCGCCGCGCACGCCAGGGCGCCGCCGAGCAGGCCCGGCAGCAACGCGCGCCGCAACGGCGGCAGCGCCGCGTCCCCGACCGCGACGGCCCCGGTGCCGTCCAGGGCGGACCGCAGCCAGCGCGGCGTGCCGTCCGGCGGGCGGACCGCCCAGGCGAGCAGCGGCACGACCCACAGCGCGCCCACCGCGGCCGGCAGCACCGGCGCGGACAGGCCGTGCAGCACGGGGTACACCGCCGCGAACGCCGACACCACGTCCCCGTACCTGGCGGCGGCCTCGCCGAGCCCCTCGGTGAGCACGGCTCGGACCTGCCCGGTGCCCAACGGCCACCCGGACGCGAACGCGACGCCGTTGTCACGCCACCAGGTCAACCACGACGCCAGCGCCAACCAGGCGGCTCCCAGGGCGGCGACCACCGCCCACCGGGCGGCACGCCCGCGCCACACCGCCGCCCACAGCCGGGCGCACTGCCCGGTCCACCAGGTCACGGCCACGCCCGCCGCGACGACGAGCAGCAGCGCCTCCGGGTGGGCGGGCACCCACTCGGCGATCGCCACCCGGTTCAGGAACAGCTCGCCCGAAGCCAGCCCGCCGCCCAGCCACAACCCGACGAGCGCGCCGGACGGCGCGGGTCGCGAGGTGGCCGCGGCGTGCTCCTCGGCCCGCCACAGCGCGAACCCGACCACCCCGACGACCAGGCCGGCCGGGATCAGCGGGAGTGCTCGGGTGACCCAGTCGAGCAGCGGGCCGCCGCGGGCCAGGTAGCGCTCGACGTAGGCGCCGAGCTGTGAGTTCACCAGGGTCGCGGCGATGCCCGTGAGGAACACCGGCAGGCCGCGCACCCCCAGCAGCGCGCCGGGGTCGGCCAGCGCGGCGCGGCGCAGGTCCAGCCTGGGGTGGGTGCGCCACAGCTCGGTGAACGACGCTGCCGCCCGGCGGAGACGCCCGGCGGGTTCCGGCGGCACGGTGGGTTGCGGTGTGGCGGGTTGCGGTGTGGCGGGTTGCGGTGTGGCGGCCCAGGTGCTGTGCGCCGCGCCCCACCGGGCGGCGGCGACGTCGGCGTGGACCTCCCGGCTGCGCAGCACGTCCAACCGCGCCAGGTGGACCAGCAGGACCATCAGCACGGCGAGCAGCACGCCGCGCACCCCGAACGGCTGGTCGCTCGACCACCACGTGTCCCGGAACAGCGTCATCGCCGTCCACACCGCGTACGGCAACAGCACCAGGCCGACGAACACCCGCCACAGGGCGATGGTGGCGTAAGTGAGGGTGATGTCGCCGTGGCGGATGTGCGCCAGCTCGTGCAGCACCACGGACCGGAAGTGCTCCGGGCGGGTGGTGAGGCGGGTCAGCAGCCCACCGGACAGGCGCAGCACGGGTCTCCGGTTGCTCCCGAACACCACCGCGCCCGTCGAACCCGACAGCGGCTCGACCACGACCCTCGGCACCCGGTCCAGGCCGGCCTCCGCGGTCGCCGCCGCCACCGCGAGGCCGATCGTCCCGTCCCGGTCCACCGCCTCCAGCGGCACGAGCCGGCGGAACCGCAACCGGGAGGCCGGTATCAACCGGAAGAGCAGGACAGCGCCGAGCAGCACCGCGACCGGCCACCCGAAGACGGCCCACCACGGCGGTGCGGGCTGGTACCGGTCCATGCACTCGAAGTAGGCCTCGAGCTGCTGGGCGAGCACCAGTTGGACCTGGAGGGTGCCGGCGTCGGGATCGACCCCACCCGCCAGTTCGCACCCCCGGCCGGACGAACCGGAGACGCTGCTGAGGACGTCGTGCATCAGCGCGCCGCTCGCGGCGACCATCAACACCATCAGCAGCGCGAAGCGCACCGTGGTGCCCGTTCCCATCACCCGTTCGTCGGTGGGCGGCGACGCGGTCCCGGTGGTCACGGCGGTCCAGTGTCCGGGTTCGCCGCGACCGCCGGACCGACCGAACGGGAAAGCACCCCATCGGATCAACGGCGAGGGCGGCCGTTTGGCCGGGATCGCCGGTGGAGCGGAATTGTCGGGGGTGATCGATAACGTGCGGGGCGAGCGGAAGGAGGGGGACCGTGGGGGACCCGGACGAGGTGGTCGAGCGGCTGCGGCGGATCTGCGTGGCGCTGCCCGAAGTGGTCGAGGAGCGGGCGTGGCGGGGCACGCGGTGGAAGGTCCGCGCCACGACGTTCGCGCACGTGCTGGAGGTCGAGGACGGCGACCCGCCGTCGTACGCGAAGGCGGCGGGCACGGACGGACCGGTGAGCGTGCTGACGTTCCGGTCGGAGGGGGCGGAGCTGGCCGCGCTGCGGCACGCCGGTCACCCGTTCTTCTCCGTGACGTGGGCGGAGAACGTGATCGGCGTCGTGCTCGACGGTGGCGTGGACTGGGAGGAGGTGACCGAGCTGCTGACCGAGAGCTATTGCGCGTCGGCGCCGCAGAAGCTGGTGGACCAGGTGCACCGGCCGGCCGAGGTCTGAGCGGGCCTGTCGGTGGCGGCCGGGCCGGTTCGCCGGCCCCGGCCCCCGGCCCTGCCTGGCCCTGGCTTGTCTGCCCAGCCTGCCTGCGAGGCCCAGCCCGGCCCTGCCTCTGCCTGCCTTGCCCTGGTCACCCCAGGCCCGACCTGATCTGAGCCCGACCCGACCGGTCTCAGCCGATCCGGCCTTGTCGGCCTCGTCCGCCTCATCGATCTCGTCCTGACCAGGTCGGGTGAACCAGCCCATTCCCGCTTGCCCACCGCCCCACAAGACATCTAGAGTTCTAGATGTGTCAGTCGATGAGATGTCGTTGATGGCCGAACCCGACCCGACCGGGCGGTTCGGGCGATTCGGCGGCCGGTACCTGCCGGAAGCGTTGATGCCCGCCGCCCGAGCGGTGGAGGGGGCGTTCCGCGAGGCGTGGTCCGACCCCGCCTTCACCACCGCGTTCCACCACCTCCTGACCACCTACGCGGGCAGGCCGACGCCCGTCACCGAGTGCGCCCGGCTGTCCGAAGCGCTCGGCGTGCGCGTGCTGCTCAAGCGGGAGGACCTGGCGCACACCGGGTCGCACAAGATCAACAACGTGCTGGGCCAAGCCCTGCTCGCCCGCCGGATGGGCAAGCGCAAGCTGATCGCCGAGACCGGCGCCGGGCAGCACGGCGTCGCCTCCGCGACCGCCGCCGCCCTGCTGGGCTTGTCCTGCACCGTCTACATGGGACAGACCGATGTGCGGCGCCAGGAGCTCAACGTGTTCCGCATGGAGCTGCTGGGCGCGGAGGTCGTGCCCGTCGCCTCGGCCACCGGCACGGGCACGTTGAAGGAGGCGACCAACGCCGCGCTGCGCGCCTGGGTCAGCGAGACCGAGGACGCGCACTACTGCATCGGCTCCGTCATGGGCCCGCACCCCTACCCGTGGATGGTGCGGGAGTTCCAGCGCGTCATCGGCGACGAGGCCCGCGCCCAGTGCGCCGACCTGCTGCCGGCCGCCGTGCCGGACGTGGTGGTCGCGTGCGTCGGCGGCGGGTCGAACGCGGCGGGCACGTTCGCCGGGTTCGTCGACACGCCGGCCAGGCTGATCGGGGTCGAGGCCGCCGGCGGCAGCGCGGTCGACAAGGGCGTGCCCGGCGTGCTGCACGGGTTCACGTCCCACTTCCTCCAGGAGGAGTCGCAGGTCCTCGAAGCGCACTCGATCTCCGCGGGCCTCGACTACCCCGGCGTCGGCCCGGAGCACGTGCACCTCGCCGAGAGCGGGCGCGCGCACTACCCGAGCGTCACCGACGAGCAGGCGCTGCGGGCGTTGAAGCTGGTCACGCGACTGGAGGGCATCCTGCCCGCGCTGGAGTCGGCGCACGCCCTGGCGTGGGTGGTCGACGCCGCCGCGACCGGTGAGCTGCCGGCCGGCTCGACGGTCCTGGTCACGCTGTCCGGCCGGGGCGACAAGGACGTCCAGCAGATCAGGGAGGGCCTGCGATGAGCGTTGCCGTTGCCGGTGTGGCCGAACACCTCAAGGCGGCCGGGCGGCCGCTGCTGGTGCCGTACGTGATGGCGGGCGTAGTGCCCGACTGGGTGGAGCTGGTGCGGGAGGTGGCGGCGGCCGGCGCCGACGCGGTCGAGGTCGGGCTGCCGTTCTCCGACCCGATGCTCGACGGCCCGACCGTGCAGTGGGCGGCGGCCCGGTCGCTCGAACGGGGCGGGCGGCCGCGTGCCCTGCTCGACGCGTTGGCCGGGCTCGACGTCGACGTGCCGCTGATCGTGATGACCTACGCGAACGTGGCGACCACGCTGGCGCCGGAGCACGGGGTGGCGGGGTTCGTCGACCACCTGGCGGCGGTGGGCGTGCGCGGCGTGATCGTGCCGGACCTGCCGCTGGAGGAGTCCGCGGAGTACCGGGCGCGGGCGGCGGCGGCCGGGGTCGACGCGGTGCTGCTGGCCGCGCCCTCGTGCGACGACGACCGGTGCCGGGAGATCGCGCGGGCCTCGTCCGGGTTCGTGTACTGCATGAGTTCGATGCGGGTCACCGGCGAGCAGCGGGAACTGGCCGCGAGCGCGCTGTCCAACGCCCGTCGCCTCAAGGGGATGACCGACCTGCCGGTGATCACGGGTTTCGGCATCTCCACGCCCGCGCAGGCGGTGCGGGCGTGCGCGGACGCCGACGGCGTGGTGGTCGCCTCGGCGCTGATGCGGCTGCTGGCCGACGGCGGGCCCGCCGGGGCGGTGGTCGAGGCGGTGGCCGGGTTCCGCGCCGCGCTATCCTCGGCGTCCCAGCGGAGTGAGGGAGCGCCCTGAGGTGAACGGCCGTCGGTCGGGCCTGGAGTCGCGGGTACCCAAGTACCTGGCCATCTACCGGGTGCTGGCCGACCGGATCGCCGGCGGGCACTACCCGGCCGACGCGCCGCTGCCCGCGCAGCGCGAGCTGGTCGAGGAGTTCGACGTCTCGCTGATGACCGTCCGACAGGCGGTCCAGGCGCTGGAGGCGGACGGGCTGCTGGAGACGCGGCACGGCGTGGGCACGTTCGTGCGGCAACCCGGCTTCTCCTACGGCCTGACCGGCCTGCGGAGCCTGGCGCAGGAACTGGTGGAGCAGGGCATCGAGCTGGAGACCGAGGTGCTCGGCGCGAACCTGGTCGACCCGCCCGCGGACGTGGGCGCGCGACTGCGGGTCCCGGCGGGCGGGAGGGTGCTGGCCGTCGAGCGCTTGCGCGGCGCAGGCGGCTCCCCGCTGCTGCTCCAGACCTCGTACCTGTCGCCGGGAGCCTCCGGGATCGACGCCGGGCAGTTGCGCGAGCGGTCGCTCTACCGGGTGCTGGAGGAGCTGGGCACGCCGGTGCGGGAGGCGAGCGAGACCATCCGGGCGGTCGCGCTGACCCCGGGGCAGGCGGACGTGCTCAACCTGCCGCCCGGCTCGCCCGCCCTGCTCAGCTGCCGGCTCAGCCGCGGCGACGGCGGCGTCCCCCTGGTCGACGACCGCGCCCTGCTGGTCGGGGACGCGGTCATCACCGCCGAACGTGCCGCCTCGGGCACCAACCTGTCCTACGGTCCACCGTCCTGAGCGGTGAACTCACCGGTGTTGAACGGTTGACCTGGGACCGCGGCGAGGAACTGTCCGCGCACGCCCGATTCACGGTCCGGACCGGGCTGCCCGTCTACTTCGCCGACCCGCATTCCCCTTGGCGGCGCGGCACGAACGGGAACACCAACGGCCTGCTGCGCCAGTACTTCCCGAAAGGCACCGACCTCTCCCGCTGGAACGCCGACGACCTCGCCGCAGTCGCCGCCACACTCAACTCCCGCCCCCGCAGGACACTCGGCTGGAAGACACTCCCGCCCGGTCGCGCGGCGGTGAAATCGCGACCGACCAGATCCGGCACGGGCCCGGCCGCCAGGGCGGCCACGGTGAGCCCGCGGCGACGCCTGACCTGTACCGGAACCAGCCCGGCCGCGCTCGCCAACCGTCGCACCAGCTCGTCGTCGACCCGCACACCCCGACGCGCGAACTCGGCGTGAACACGCCGACAACCATAGGTGCGGCCCGATTCCGCGAACACCATCCGGATCTGCTCGGTCAGTTCCTTCCGAAGCAGCTCCCGAGTCGACACCGGGCGTGCCGCCCAGTCGTAAAAACCCGATCGGGACACCCGCAACAGCCAGCACATCACCGAGACGGTGAAGACCGAGATCGGCACCACCGCCTGGGACACCCGCGACGACGCCCGACGCGACGTTTTCGCCTACCTGGGCCACTACAACCACAACCGTCTGCATTCGACACTCAGCTACCGCACACCGCGCTACCACACACCGCATGAAGTTCGTGTCGGCTATCGTCAAGATCTCGCCCGCGTGGCATGAAATCCGGCGTCCGGTCTCCGGGGACAACCTCACCGTGTGTGCCGGGTTGATGGTTTGCGTGTCGACGACAGGGGCGCGATACCGAATTCCGGCGCACCGCAGCCGTACGCGGTGTCAGCGTCCGGCCAGCGTGGTCGACGCGGTGACGGCGGTGGACCATCCCTCCAGACCGAACGGTGTGCTGTCCACGGTCTGCTCGACGGCCGCACGACTGTAGGGGACGGTGTTGGCGGGAAGCTGGCCAACGGGGAACCAGTCGAGTTCCGAGCACTTGTGCGGCTCGGCGTTGCGCGGCTCGCTCGACCACCGGCCCGGGCGGAACACGAATCCGATACGTGCCTCGCCTTCGGGATTGAGGTAGTGCACGGTGGTGGCCAGGGGCATCGCCGTGCGCTCCAACTCGACCGCGACTTCCTCTCGCGCCTCGCGGATTGCGGCGGCGACGAGGTCCTCCCCGCGTTCGAGCTTGCCCGAGGGCAGGTTCCATTGACCGTCGGCGTAACCCGTGTTCGCGCGGCGCGCCAACAACACCCGGTTGTCGCGCAGAAACACCAGCAGGACATCGACGAAGGTCGTGTAGGGCACGGAGGAGCTCCCATGTTGGAGGCGTACGACGCTGAATACGCTATCCGGTCGGGAATACGCCGTGCCGTGCGGCCTGGTCCACGACCCATCTGACCCGCTCGTCGGTGTCCAACCCGCCGGGTAGTTCCACCAGCGGAACACCGAGGCGGGTGTAGGTCTGGCGCAGGATCGCGTCGGCGTCGTTCTGGAGGTCGGTGACCTTCGCCCGAAACGCGTCACCCGGTTGGGTGTAGCGGTCCTGCGTGAACACGATCATGTCGTAGGTGTGGGCCCAGGCCAGACAGAACATCTCCATCGCCTCCAGGACCGCGGTGCTCCGCTCGTCGGGGTCGACGAGCAGCAACCGCGCGTAGGCCAGGACGTTGACGATGGTCTTGTCGGCGATGAGCAGGGTGTGGTTGCGGGCGGTGCGCAGCTGGAGCCCCAGGTGGGCGGCGAACACGTCGACCTCGGCCGCCAGATCGAACCCACTGCGGTCGTACAGGACGATTTCCTCCATGAAAGGGCTGGTCCGGGCGGGTTCGCCCATCGCCACCACGTTGACCCCCTGACGTCGGTAATGAGCGGTCAGGGCGTGGATCAGGGTTGTTTTACCGGCTGCGTGAGTGCCGTCCACGGCGATGACGCGGCAGTCGCGGATCACGTCGGCTTCCTGTCCAGCAGGGCGGTGAAGGTCGGGGCGGCCAGCCAGTCGAACGCGCCGTGTGCACCGGTGGCGAGCATCTTGTTGACGTCGAACAGACCGGTCCACGTGATGCGGTTGGTGGCGCGCAGCGCAACCAGCGCGGTGGACAGGCTGTGGCGCAGGTTGAGCACGCTAATCCGCTCCCGGGCCTCTGCCGAGCGCTTTTCCAACCACAGGCGGTGCAGCGCGGTCATCGATGTGCCTTTGAGCTCGGGCTGGGTGACCTCCAGGCGCAGTTCGCCACATACGTCGACCAGGCGTCGCGAGGTACCGGTCAGCACGTGGTCGGTGTCGTAGCGGGTGTCCACCACCTGCCGGTCGCCCAACTGCTCGGTGCGGCGCGCCAGCCAGTTCTCCCGGGCGGCGGCCACTGCGTGCAGGGGGCCGGCACTGGCCCACCGTCCGGTGGCTGCCAGCACGCCGAGGTCGCTGGTGAACTGGTGTCCGGTGACGTGGTCGGCGGCGGCGAACGCGGCACGCACCGCAGCGTCGGCCGCCCGGACCAGCGTGGTGGTCTCTTCGTGCTCCTCCACGTACACGCTGGTCCATGAGAACTCCAGTTGAGCTTCGGTCGCCCGCACCCGACCGCCTCGTGGCGGAGTGCCCAGGAGCACAGGGGTGGCGGTCTCTGGAACAGCGAGGTAGACCACGGAGAAGCAGAACGGTCGGTTACCGTTCTTGATCTTGTAGTTCTTGGTCCACTCCACGTCGACCGACGCCCACAACCTGGTGCCGGCAGGTCGGCTGGGAGCGCGGTCGGGTGCGTCGAGGTCACCTTTGACGATCATGGTTCTCCTGGGGCGGCGTGGCATGAACGAGCCATCTTGCCGTGCACGTCCGGCCGATCCGTCGCAGGCGGCACTACCGGCCGGTCAACCGCGTGTCGCCGCCGGATAGCGCCTCCAGGTGGTCCCAGGCGCTGTCGAGCACCAGCGTGTCCAGGTCGATCGGCCGGCTCCACCAGTAGCGGCCCAGCGCCCGTGCGGCCAGCAGCGCCACCGCCGTCGTTCGGACCAGCGCCGACACGGCCGGCGCTGTGGGTGGGTCGACGGCGGGCACGGCAACCGTGGTCGCCTTCAGCCCGGCCCGATCGCACAGTGCCATCAAGTCCGGCTCCGGACCGGCGGGCTCGTCGAGAGCGGTGTCGAAGACGACCGCCGCCCCGGGGCCCTTTCCTGCCGTTCCGCGCGTCATCCACGACCGTGCCACCGATTCCACCCCGGGCAGCCGGCGCCGCACCGCGAATCCGGCAAGGCGCTCCAGGTCTGCGGCCAAGCCGTGTCCGGCAAGGATCCTCGCGTGCCGCCGTCCTGCCACCAACAGCTCGTCCAACCGCTGCGGGAGCAGGTCAGGCGGATCGTCCACCTCATCGGTCAGCAGTTCGAACCCGAGGTTGGGCACGCCGTCGTCCAAGTCGAGGACATCGGTGCGGTGCAGGTACAGGTACACCACGCATCCCCAGCCAATCCGCTCGTCCGGGATCGGGTCGACGGTGAGGGCGGCTAGCATCGGTCGGTCGGGGGCGAAGGGTCGTTGGGCGGCCCCGAACGGCTCGGTGGGCCAGTGCAGTGTTGTGGTGCTACGCATGTCCGCCGCCGTGGTCGGTGGCGCGGATGCTGAGCCCGAGGTACTTCGTCAGGTGGTTGCGCTTGAACCGGTACCGGTCCCAGATCGCCTCGATCGACTCGTGCAGCACGTTGCCCAGCGGTTCGAAGAGGTTCTCCGCGTCGTAGACCGGCCAGGCGTTGGCCTCGCCGGTGGGTTCCACGCAGATCATGTGCCCTTCTGTCCGGGAGGTCCACGTGGTCAACCGCACGGCTGGACGCCACTGGTGCTCGGCCGCCAGGGTGCGCAGCTCGGCGAACTTCGCCTCGGCTTCGGAATCCGTGATGAACTCGCTTTCCTGCAACTTCAGCGCGTTGCCCTTGCGCAACGGCATGATCAGCTTCAGCTTGCCGGCCTCCAAGGTGTCGGCGATCTGCAGCAGGTAGGGCAGCCCGTGCAGGCCCGACCGCAGCGCCACGCACGACAACGACAGGGGCAATCCCGCCCGTTGAAACGAGCGGATGCCAGCCATGACCTTGTCGTAGTCACCCCGAAGGCGACGGGTGATCGCCCGTGGCCCGTCCAGGCCGACGTTGACGTAGGCGACCTTGCCCACCATGCGTTCGGCCCACTGTCCGCCGCGGGTGGCGTTGGTCGGCACGCCCACCACGAAGTCGTCGGCGAATAGGTCCACCACATCGCCGAAATCGCGACGCAGCAGTGGCTCGCCACCGGAGAGGAACACCCTGCCGACTCCAAGCAGGTTGTCCCGCATGCGCTCCAGGTCCGCCAGCGTCGGATCCGGGCGTTGTAACGTCTCCGAGCAGAAGTTGCAGTCGAAGTCACACCTCTTGGTCACCTGTAGAATCACCGAAAGTGGCGACGTGGTCCTCGCGAGGAGATCGTCAACGGACACGCCGTCCTTGATTTCGAAGTGGTGCCCGCGCGTGAACGCCACGGAATTCCACCGTCGTGGCACGTGGGACCGGGCCGGCATCGTCGGGAACTCGAGATCTGTCATCCTTCGACTCCTCCGTGTCAGTACTGTCGGACTGCTCCGGGCTCAGCCACTCCGGAACAAGCGCCGGCGCTCCCTCCGCGGGGAGTGCCATCGAGGTTCGGGGCGGTGCAGCGACGCACCGACCAGCGCGGCGGCGGCGAGCGGGACCACTCCGCAGACGACCATGCCGGTGCGCGGGCCGAACAGGGTGCAGACCCACCCCACCGCAGGACCGCCCAGTGGGGCGCCCCCGATCAAGGCGAGCATGTAGAGACCCATGACCCGTCCGCGGACCTCGGGTCGGGTCCACACCTGCAGGGACGAGTTCGCCACCGTTTGGAACGCGAGGTTCGAAGCCCCCAAGGCGATCAGGGCTATCAAGAAGACCTCGAGTGCGGGAACGACCGCGGCGATCGCCTGGGTGCAGCCGAAGACGACGGCCAACACCACCACCACACGGAGCCGCGTCCGGGCGCAGCGCCCTCCCAGGATCGCCCCGACCACCGACCCGGCCGCCAGCGCGACGTTGAACAGTCCGTAGAGCTGTGCGCCGCCGTCGAAGGTCGAATCCGCCATCGCCGCGAGCACGACGGGGAATTTCAACCCGAAGGTGCCGATCACCGCGACCAGGAAAAGCGTCCAGACCACCCGAGGTTCGGCCACCACGTCGCGTAATACCGAGCGCACCAGGATCGGACCTGCGGCTGCGGCCTGATCGGTCACCGGGTCGCCGGAGCGGATCAACGTCAGCACGAGCAGCGAGAACAGGTGACAGGCGGCGCTGACGGCGAACACCCAGCCCATTCCCTCTGTGTGGATCAGCATCGCCGCGGCGATCGGGCCGATCAGCCTGGAACCGTGGAACACCGCGGAGTTCAACGCGATGGCACCGCGTATGCACCACATTGGCACCATCTCGCCGGTGAACACCTGCCGCGCCGGGTTGTCGACGACGAAAACCATCCCGAGGGCTACCGCGAAGACGTAGACGTGTTGGATCCGGACGTGTCCGGAAACCGAGAGCGACGCCATGGCGAAGTTCAGCACCACACAAGCGCTCTGCGTCGCGATGAGCACCACGCGCTTGGAATAGCGGTCCGCAACGATTCCGCCGGCCGCTCCCAGGAACAACACCGGCAGGGATTGGGCGGCCATGGTGAGGCCCACGGCCGTCGGGCTGCCCGTCAGTTCGAGAACGAGCCAATCCAAGGCCATGACCTGCATCCAGATACCTGTGCAGGCGACGCTTTGGCCTGTCAGGTAGAACCTGAAGTTCGGGATGCGAAGGGCAGCGAAGGCATACTTGAACCGCCCGCCCGTCTCGTTGTGTCGACGGTCGTCCACGCCGTCGGCGACGGTGTCTTGCGGTGGAGGCGAAGTCACGGTCGCTGCCCGGCCGCCAACAACACCGGCACGGACACGCTTGAAACCCCTTTCCGGTAGTACTCGTCCCAACTGTCGTTCGGTGGTTCCAGGAACCTGCAGCAGTGGACCACTACGGGGACAGCGGGCATCGCCGTCCGGTCCAGGCCGAAAGCGGTTCTCGGAACCTCGATGCGAACGCGCCAGTCGTCAACACCGATCTGCCACACGGCCGAACAGTTCGAAGTGGGAGCCGGATACCTGACTTCCGTCCGGTAACCATCGTATCCGGTGACGATCGTGTCATGCTCGAAAATTATCTTGACCACATCTCTGAAGGGGCCCGGCGGGTAGAGCCCTCCGATGTCGAAAGCGACACGGCGGTCGTCCAAGTTGATCGTGCAGTCGAACCTGACGTCGCTGTCACCCGCGTGCGCCGGGGGTAGCGATCTCACCGCAGTGGCGGGACGCCCGTCGACGGCCACCCCGGTCCTGCGGACCTGGATCACCGACGGCAGGTTCTGGGGATTGATCTCGTTGGGTGTCATGTGCCGCAGGGCTTCACCGAAGTTGTCCCTGCGGAGCAGGAGGTCGGACAACCGTGGTCCGGTGTCGAAGAGCTGGCCTATGCCGATCATCTGCGGATAGCGAGCAAGGCCGGGGGTGTCAATGGGGAAGTGACCGGCCGAGCCGAAAAGTTGACCGATGAGTTGACCGGCGAGCGCCACCGAGTCCTGGGCCCGGCATCGTGCGACGAGATCGGCGAACACTGCGGCATCAAAGTCGGAGGAATTTATGAGCTCCGCCACTTCGCACAAGTCGCCGAGTCGGATCGTCGCCATCTCCTGATTATTCGAGACATAATCCCGAAATAATTCAAGGCAAATTATCAGCGCGCTCGCGGTGACGTTCGGCACGCGCAACCAGGAATTGGGCACAACGGGATGGGGGACCGAGGCGTCGATGATCGCGTCGTAGCCCAGTGGATCGCAACGGACCCAATCGGTCATCCACAGTTCCCGCCTGTCCGGCATGTACCTGCTGTACGGTCCACGCGGAGGCCGCCAACTGGGGCAGTACCGGTGCAGATCCACATCGCAGTGATCGGCCGAGTACAGGTTCGCCGCCTCGTGGCCGCCGAAATGATCTCCCCGCGAGCGGTACCCGGCCGATTGGAGGATCTCCTCGTACCGCACCGGGTCACAGGTCAGCAGGTCGATGTCGGCAGTGCCCCGCCGTGTCCCCTCCGCCGGCATCAAGTAGCTCGCCGCGTTGCCCTTCAGCACGACGAAGGGCATCCCGTCCCACGCGTGGTGGCCGGTGACGACCTCCGCCAGCCAAGCCACGTCCCGCTCAACGGCGTCCGCGGCCGCCAGTTGCGTTTGCTCGACGCTCCTCACCTCGTCGAGCAAACGCTTCGGGATCCGTGTTCCGCTCTCGGCCGCTCGCGCCAAGAACCTGCTCGGTATGCGATGGGCGGCTACGGCGGCGACCAGAAGGTTGTGCGGGCAGTCCATGGGCGCCAACCGGCCGGTGCACGCCCAGCACAGGGTCGCCGCCACCCGGGAATACTCGTCGTTCACCTCTCCCCCTGTCCCGGCTCATCCGTCCGAGGTCCGACGTGCGAGCTCGCGTCGAGAGGCCCCGTCGTGCAGGTCGCCCGGGTAATCCCAGGCCCGGCGCACCGGCGGCGCTCACAGCCGATGAACACCGCGGGTCGATCGGGAACGGGGAGGGCAACCCGGGAGCGGCTTCTCGTCGACCGGTGTTGCGGGCCGGACGGGCTTGGCACCGCTTTCCAGGGAAGCAGTCCTGTGAATTCACGTTGTTGCGGCCGATCTGACTGGAATTCACGGCGACAAGAACAGCGGTCCGATCGCGAACGAATTCTTTGAGAACCGAATTCCGAGTGCTCGAGGAATCTTTACCCTCCTTGCCGCCCAACCGGCAACCCTTCGTCCGACCATAGCCAGTCTCCTCGCTCCTGGCCAGAGCCGGGCCGTAATTCCATCTCATTCGTCCTGACGCTTCGCCGAAGTGATCACGGGATGTCAAGCGTGACCGGCCCGCCCGCGTGGAGCATCGTCCGATGAACCGCCGACACGACAAGTCGATACTCAAGATCGTCTCACGGCGCCTCCCCGACGAACGGGCAGCTCGCTTGACGGCCACCGCTCGCCCGGTGGAAGAATGACAGGATGTGGACAAGTCCGGGTAGCGACAACTCCTCGGGTGGAAATTCTCCTGGGAGTAGAGGGCCAGCCAATCCTGATGCCGCGCGGTGGAGTGCCCCGGATGCAGGATTCGTATCTGCCACGAGGGCGGCCCATGGGAGGGTGCAGTGACCGGTAAGGATATCGAACAAATTTTGACAGAGATCACCTTGCGGACAGACGAGACGGTTCGCCTCGGGCCCATCACCGCACGTTTGACGAGCGATCTGGAAAAACCTTCTTTTCTGGGAATCCTTAGTCGTACCGCCCATGTGCCATCCTGCCATGAGCCCGACTTTGAACTGTTCTGCCTGCGCGGCGACAATTTTTCCGTGCACAAAAAGGAGTTGTCCGGGTTGGTCGACTCCAGCAGTAGGGCACGTTATTTCATGCAGGGCTACTATACGATCGGACATTTCGGACCAGCGATCCACTTGATATCACGAGGGCGTCGTTTGTATGTCGTCGGCACATCTCTCGAAAGGGTGGTGTGGCCGTATCTCGTCAAACGAATCATGTTGGAGTACGCGGTCGACCGGGGGATGACCTTGCTTAAGGGTGGGGCATTCTTGATCGGTTCGGGGGCAACTCTGGTCATTGGACACCGCGGTGCCGGAAAAACGGTCTTCTTGACCTGGATGTGTCGACACGGGGCCCGGTTCGTGAGCAACTCGCTGCTCTTGGTGAATCGAGGTCGGGTAACCGGCGTCGCCAGTCTCATGCGGATCCGCCCCGGCCCCACCCTGGAAGCCCTGACCGCACAAGTCCAACAAAGCCCTGGTCTGGCGGACGGCGAGTTCGTGGTGGACCCGGAGGACTTGTTCGTCGTTGCGAGCCCTGATCCGACTCCGGTACGCAATCTCTGTTTTGTCGACTTCAGTCCACGGTCGTCGAACCAACTGGAAGTCCTGGACAAGCAGCGCGCACTCGACCTGGCCGAGCAGTTCGCGCTGGGCATCAACGTCTACCATTTAGCGGAGGATCTGCTCGACCTGCGGGGAGGTGAAGTCCCACGATTTGCCGCCGACTACGCCGCCCAAAAAGCACAGTTGGCACACCTGGTCGCATCATGCCGAAATTTTCATATCAGGTCGGACGTCACAGACCCTGCACAACGCCAAGACTTGTTCGACCTGCTGGGAGGTTGAGATGCTTCTATTTGGGCGCCCGAGGGCCGCACGCCGATCGTGCGGGTGACCGGCAAACAGCTGCGGGTCAACGTCATGTCCGCGGTCGCCTCGCGCGGCGCGCTGTGGTTCACCGTGTTCGCCGAGCGGTTCACCGCACCGGTGTTCACGACGTTCCTCGACCGCCTCGCTCACGAGACCCGCCGATTTCTGCGTCACCGCCAACGCCAACCACGCATCGTCCGCGGCTACTTCCGCGCACCGCACCTCCGCTACGCCATCGTATAGGCAACCGAATATTTTCGATTCAATATGGGTGCCGGCAGGAACATTCGAAGGGGCGCCTTGTGGACAAGGCGCCCCTTCGAATGTTCCTGTTTCAGCCGGTCAGGCGGCGTTGGGGACCGGCTTGTTCGACGCTGCTCACACCCATGAAGATCAGGATCGCCAACTGGACGGTGATCAGACCGATCGTCGCCCAGTGCGGAAGATCCTCAGGCGCAGCTTTCAACGTCATCGCCGGTGCGACAAGCGCGCCGACGACCACCAGCGTGGTGACCGCCGCATCGAGGAGCCGGGAAGTGTGGTTCGACGGCACGGACACATCCACCGCGAACTCTCCCTTCTCGATGCGCAACCTCGCCTCACGGGTGGGGCGTTCATCCTCGATTGACTCCGACTCGGCGATTTTCGGATCTTCGCCTTCCTGCTCCGGAGTGTCCAAGTCCGGTCCTCTCTTTTGTGGGGAGGCCGTTCGACCGGCCCACCCAGGGGTCCCATCCCCCCGGAGATGCGTCGGGACCCGGCACGGGGATGCAGGCAGTGGACAAACTGCCGCCCGTGCTCGGGAAGCATCGCACGAATCAGACGACTTCGCCACCGTTTCCACACATTTTCTGTGTCACCAGTAGGCTAAAGGTGTGTGATCTGCGATGATGGGCAGACCGGGACGCCGCCTGGGAAGCCTGGAGGGAGTAGGACCATCTCGCCGTCAAGCGAAGCCGACGCCATGGAAGAGCCGGCCGTCGTGGCCCGCGTGAACATCGCCCTGGTCAGGGAGAGCGCCAGGGCCCTCGCCAAGCTCCAGGACGACACGGGGCTCAAGAAGGTGGACATCGTGAACCGGGCGATCCAGCTCTACGAGTTCATCGCCGGCGAACTGAAGGACGGTCGTCAGGTCGTGGTGCGCGGTGACGACGGACAAGAGGTGCTGGTGAAGATCTTCCTGTGACCGATCGGGGTCCCGGCATGGTGCGATCATCGGGTGGGCGCCTGGTTCTCCAGACCAGGCGCCCACGGCACGCCTCGGCCGACTTCACGACTTGATCCGACCTGGCACCACCCGCGAATCGACGGCCTACGTGCCCGGAGGTGGCCGGCTTGACCGCTGACCGACCGCTGGCGCAGGTCAGGGTGCGTCGGCGTGGTGCAGGTGAGCCCTCACCCGACTCACCCTCGGCCTCTACCAACCGGAACCACTGGAGTCCCAGAGTGGTCGCATGGCCCCCGATGCCGACACCTCGCCCCAGGACGGCAACGCACCGACGCGCCTGCACGTCGCCCGGACAGTGAGCACGACGAGTAGCGCCGCGTTCGGCCGAGCGGTCGCGATTTGGTCAGGGGTGTTGCGCGTTCGTGGCGTCCAGCCAGGCTTGGCGGGCGGCGGCTCGGGTGAATTCGCGGACGTGCACGCCGGCTCTGAGCCAGGCCAGGGGGAAGTCGTCGCCGGCGTCGCGGACCACTCGGCCGAACGCGTCGCGTTCGCGGTCGCGTGAGGTTGCCGCCAGGTCGGCCAACAGGTCGGCGGTGGTGGTCAGGCCCGTGCGGGACAGGGTGGTCACCTCCCTTGCGGTTGACGAGATCGCCGCTACCGCGCGGCCGCCCAGGGTGATGCGGTGCAGCACGTTCGCCAGTGGGCGCAGCGGGGGTGGGGTTCGGCTGGGTGCGGGTGGGGGTGGTGCGGGTGGGTCGGCGGAGAGGGCTCGTTGGGTGTTGTGGCTGGTCAGGTGGGAGTGCTGGAGGTGGTCCAGGCCCAGGTCCACGTGGTGGCGGAGGTCGGTGGGCAGGTCCAGGTCGCCGGACACCGCCAGGGCGGTGGCGGTGGCGGGGCGGTCCGGCAGCAGGCGGGCGACGACCTTGAGGCGCAGGCCGGTCGCGGTGGCCAGGACGCGCAGGTTGTCGTGGGTGCTCCGGTCCGCGCCGACGAGGTCCACCCGTGCCTCGCCCACCGCCACGCGCAGGGCCGGGCCCGTGGGTCCCAGCACGGTGGCGTCCAGGAACAGCAGGTCCGCGGACGCCGGGCGGTGGGTGTCGGGGCGGGTGTGGGCTTGGTGGGCCCGGGTCACCTGGTCGGTCAGGGACTGGGTCCACAGGGCGGCCAGGGGTGGCTCGTCCCAGGACGTGCCGGTGGCGGCCACCGCGCGGACCGCCTTGCCCGCGCCCAGCCGGTGGTCCGGTGAGGCCGTGCCGCCGGAGAGCAGGAGGCCGGAGCGGCCCAGTGCCCGGTGGGTCAGGCCGGATTCGCCGATGGCCACCGGGCCGTTGGCGGCGGCCGTGACGCGTTCCGGGCCGCCCGGGGTGATGGCGGGGACGGTCCACAGCCGACCCGTGTCGTCCACCAGGTGGGTGACCACGCCGCCGTAGCCGGAGGTCGTCACCACCGGCTCGGTGCACAGGCCGTAGAGGCGGAGCGCGCCGATCGGGTGGTACTCGCGCCTCGCGGTGCCGCGCAGTTCGGCGAGGTCGCCGGTGGCCGTGGTGGCAGTGGTCGTGGTGGCACGCAGGTGGTGGGACAGGAGCATCAGGTCGACCAAGTCGGCGGTGAGCGCCTCGCGGTCGAACGACGAGGCGTTGGTCCGGGCCGCCGCCAGGGACGAGGCGATGCGCAGCCCGGTCGCGGCGGCGCGGTGCAGGCCGACGACGCGTCCACTGTGGACCGCTCGCAGCAGTTCGGCGCGGACCACCGCCCCGCTGCCGGTCGCGCCGGAGCGCAGGATCGTGGCGCACGCCTCCCAGAGCGCGGTCGCCGCGCGTTGCTCGGGTTCCGCGACGGGAACGGCCGGTGGGCTCGCGGTGCCGACAGCGGAAGGCGGTGGGGATGGCGAGGGCGACAGGGATGGTGAGGGCGGCGGAGGGCCGGCGGTGTCCGGTTCGGCGATGTCGGCTGCGGCCACCGCGATGCCCCGGTGCAGGCACTTCGGTGCGAGCAGGCAGGAGCAGGACAGGTCGGTCGCCTCGGTCAGCACGCCGTCGTGCAGGGTCCAGGTGAGGGTGGTCTCCGGGTCCAGTTCGGCGCGGGCGGTGTCCGCGGAGGCGGTCACGGTCCACGAGGTCGCCTTGTCCAGGGCCGTGTCCACGCGCTTGCGCAGGCGCGGCGGCAGCGCGTCGAGCACGTCCGCCACCACGGCGGGCGCCACAAGCGGCAAGGTCATCCGCGCACCTTCTCCCCCACCCAGCGGGCCAGTTCGACCGGGCTCAGCGCGGCCACCGGCATCCCGGCCGCCACGAGCGCGCCGGCCACGGACGCGGAGTACCGCGCCACGCCCGTGTCGTCCAGGCTGGCGCAGCCCAGCACCGTGACGCCGGAGGTCACCAGCTCCCGCACCTGCGCGACCAGCGGCGCGATCGGGCCGCCCTCCTCGAAGTCGCTGATCAGCACCACCATGGTCCGCTCCGGCACGGTCACCAGGGAACGGGCGTGCCGCAGCGCGCCCGCGATGTGCGTGCCGCCGCCCACGCGCACCTCCAGCAGCAGGGACAGCGGGTCGGACACCCGCTCGCTCAGGTCCACCACCTCGGTGGAGAAGGCCAGGAAGCGCGTCGAGAGGGCGGGCACGCCGGCGAACACCGACGCGGTCAGCGCCGCCCACACCGTCGACGACTCCATCGACCCGGACACGTCCACCACGAGCACCAGCCGCCACTCGGCCGACCTGCGCCCGCGCGTGCGGAACACCGGCCGCTCCGGCACCACCAGGACCCGTCCCGAGGCGTCCCGGCGCGCGGTGGCCAGGTTGGCGCGCAACGTCCGCGGCAGGTCCAGCCCCCCGCCCGGCCGGCGGGTCGGGGTGGGCAGCCGCAGGCCGGTCAACGCGGGTCGCACGCGGTTGGCCAGCTGCGCGGTCAGGTCGCGGACCAGCCGCGCCACCAGGGGGCGCAGGCGGGCCACGGTGCTCTCGGGCAGGCCGCCCGCCAACGACAGCACGTTGCGCAGCAGCTCGACGGAGGGCCGCACCGAACCGGGGTCGATCTCCAGGGCCGCTTCCAGGCGTCCGCCTTCCGCGGCCGCGGCCAGCACCTCTTCGCGGACGCCCTCGCCGAACAGCTCCCGCAGCTCCTCCGACCACTCCCGGACGTCGGGGAAGGGCGTCGAGCGGTCCGCGCCGAGGTCGCCGCCCGACGCGCCCTCGCCGCGGTCCGCCCCGTACAGCTCGTCCAGCGCCGCCGCGTAACGCGCCGCGCCCGCCGGTCGCTCGCCGCGCGCGCCGAGCACCAGCCGCCACCGCACCGCCACCGGCAGGTCCGCCGGCCCCGTCGCCTCGGCGCGGGGTTCGGCGGCGGGTTCGCCCGTGACGGGCCGAGGTCGGCCGAGGCCGTGCGCCAGCAGGGCGTCCGCCCCGGCGCGTTCGGCTTCCAGCCAGACCGCGAGCAGCTCGGGGTCCGGTTCGCCGGCCCGGTCGACCGCCGTGCCGGTCCGCTCCTCGACCACCGCGAGGACCCGGGCGCGGGCGGCGGGGCCGATCGAGGTGAACGCGCCGCGCAGCGCGGGCAACCGGTCCAGGAAGTCCCGGTCCGCCAACCGCTCCACGCGCGTGAGCAGCCCTTCCAGGGCCTCCGGCGTCTCCAGCAGCGGTCCCGCCGCCGCGAGCACACCGGTCAACGCCCGCCGCAGCACGTCCCGCCGCTGCGGCGTGGTCGCGCCGTCCACCCAGGACGCGATCCGCTCGCCCAGCGCGGCCGGCGGCGCCAGGCCCAGCAGGACCCGCGCCGCGCCCGCCGCGCCGGAGATGAGCGGCGCGCCCTCGTCGGCCAGCCGCCGCAGGGACGCCGCGAGCCTCAGGCCCGCGCCGTGGGCGTCGTGCCGCTGCCCGAGTTCCACCAGCGCCCGCGCGTCCTCCGGGTCCTCGGACCCGGCCAGGCCGTCGAGCAGGCCGACCGCCGCGGTCTCCAGGTCCGGCGCCAGCAGCGGGTGCGCGTCGAGCACGTCGCCCGGGGTGCCGGGCAGGTGGCCCGCGCGCAGCCGGTCCAGCAGGTCGAGGGCCGCCAGCAGCTCCCGCAGGGTCGCCGACGACGGCAGCGCGGTGGCCGCGTCCGCGAGCAGGTCACCGACCAGGTCGGGCAGGCCGCAGGCCGCCGCGTCGGTCAGGTCCGCCAGCACGTCGGCGGGCGTGGGCCCGCCGCGCTGGTCCCGTTCGGCGCGGCGGGCGCGGAGCCGGCCGCGCGCGGCCGGTTCCAGGGTCGCGCCCCACAGGCCGGCCACGGGCAGCGTCGCGGCCGTCGCCGGGGTCCACGCCGCCGTCCACCGCGTGGTCAGCGCTTCGCCGCCGCCGACGCCGGTCGTGGCGGTCTCGGTCGCGTAGGTCACGCCGAGCACCGCGAGCCGCCGCAGCGCCACCTCGCGCCGGGCGTCCAGCGCCGAGCGCAGCGGGTCCAGCCGCAGCGCGACCGGTTCCCGCGAGCCCGGACCGGGCAGCCGCAGCGAGGCCAGCAGGTCTTCGACGGCGGGCGCCAGGCCGGACTTGGGCGTGCCGGGGGCGAGCACGCCGGTGCGGCGCCCGACCAGCACGTCACCGGCCGCGCGCGCCACCACGCGCCCGCGTCCCAGCGGCTCGGCGTGGGTCAGCACGGTCTGCACCGCCTCGACCACCTCGCCGCGGCCGGGCGCGGGCAGCCCGCGCAGCCGGGCCAGGTCGGTCGCCAGCCGCAGGGCCTCGCGCGCCTCACCCGGGCCGGCGGGGTGGCCCAGCTCCCGGATCCGCGCGCAGATCCGCACGACCACCGCCGCCGCGGCGGCCTCCACCGCGGCCGGGGCGCCGCCCGCCTCCAGCACGGCCTGCTGCCACTCGGGGTCGCGGATGCCCGCGGGGTAGCCGGAGCGCTCGTCCAGCAGGGCGAAGCCGTAGGGCACCAGGGAGGTGACGACGTCGGACGGCGGTGGCGGCGTCTCGTCCAGGTGGCCGGACAACAAGGCCGGCGCGTGGAAGGAGCCGATCACGGCGGCGCAGCGCCGGTCGCCCGCCCGCGCCACCTCCCGCCGCATCCACGCCTCGCGGCGCAGGTCGAGCGGGTCGACGCCGGTCGCCGCCGCGTCCTCGCGCAGCGCCCAGCCGACCAGCAGCGCGGCCCGCCGCACCGCCTCGGCGGTCTGACCGGGCGCGGCCGCCTCGACCAGCCGGTCCCACAGGTCGTCGCCGTCGCGGCCGGTGGTGGCGCGGCGCAGCGCGTCGGTCAGCGGGGACGCGCCCCGCCCGCCCGACCGGCGCTCGTCGCCGCGCAGCGCCAGCGGCAGGTCGCACGGCCGCACCTCGACGCCGTTGCGGAACGCCCACCTGATCGCGGCCAGCTCCGGGGAGAAGTCCGCGAACGGGTAGAACGCCGGCTCGCCGCCGTCGCGCGCGGCCCCGGACAGCGCGACCGGCGCCACCAGGTCCGGCGCGGCCAGGTGCGGCAGCCACTCCCCCAGCTCGGTGGGCAGTTCGACCAGCAGCACGTCCGGGGCGCACGCCTCCAGCAGGGCGGGCACCACCGCCGCCAAGGCGGGTGAGTGGTGCCGCACCCCGATCAGGAACGGCGCGCGGTGGCCGGCCAGCCGGTCGACGACCTCGGAGGTCGAGGACGCGGCGACGACGGCCCCGGCAGCGGGATCCACGCCCGCACCGACCGCGCCGACCGACCCGGAGGTCGGGGCCGTTCCGGCTGCCTGCCGCCCGTCGGCGACCGGAGACCGCCGAACCCCGCCACCTGCCGCGGACGGCCGGATCCCGCCGGCCGCCGCGGACACCGGGCCCACGTCACCGGCCACCGGCGCCCAGTCCCCGCCACCGACCTCAGGCGTCGAGGACATCGCGCAGCTCCCACAGCCGCCGCCAGGTGCGGGCCCCGGACTCGGCCCGCCGCCGCACCGCGCCGTCCCAGTAGCCGAGCAGGCGGGCCGCGTCACCGGGGTCGTCCTTGCGCACCACGCCCAGCAGGTGGCCGGGCAGCAGCGACAGCGGGTCGCGGTCGCCGGGGAAGTACGCGTCGGCCAGCCCGAGCGACGTGGCCACCGACACCGCCTCGGCGGTGCTCATCACGGTGGACGGCCGCTCGACCGACCAGCCCTCCTCCGACACGCCGTTGCGCAGGTCCCGGAAGGCGGTGACCAGCGCCTCCAGCACCACGTCGTCCACCGCGAACGGCGCGCCGACCCGTTCCAGCGCGGCCCCGGCCTGCCTGCGCACCAGCGCGGTCTCCGCGGCCAGGTCGCCGATGGGGCCGACCGCCTCGAAGTTGAACCGCCGCTTGAGCGCGGCCGACATCTCCGACACGCCCCGGTCCCGCAGGTTCGCGGTGGCGATCACGGTGAAGCCGGGTGCGGCGTCCACGGTGGAGGCATCGGTGCCGGACAGCTCGGGCACCGCGATCCGCCGGTCGGACAGGATCGACACCAGCGCGTCCTGGACCTCGGGCAGGCAGCGGGTGATCTCCTCGACCCGGACGACGGCGCCGGTGCGCATCGCGGTGAGCACCGGCGAGGGCACCATCGCCCGCGGGCTGGGTCCCTCGGCCAGCAGCAGCGCGTAGTTCCAGCCGTAGCGGAGCTGGTCCTCGGTGGTGCCCGCGGTGCCCTGGACGACGAGCCCGCTGTCGCCGGACACGGCGGCGGCGAGCAGTTCCGACAGCATCGACTTGGCCGTGCCCGGTTCGCCGACCAGGAGCAGGCCGCGCTCGCCCGCGAGGGTGACCACCGCCCGTTCCACCAGGGCGCGCTCGCCGACGAACTTGGGGCTGATCACCAGGCGGGACGGCAGGCCGGTCACCGGCCGGGGCAGCGCGAGCGCGTCGCCGCCGCCCATCACGAAGGTGACCGCGGCGCGCGGGGTCAGCCGCCAGCCCGGCGGCCGGGGTCCGTCGTCGTACGCGGCCAGGAACGCCAGCTCCTCGCGGTACGCGTCCTCGGCGGGTTCGACCTGCCTGGGTCCGCTCTTCTGCGCGGCGGTCACCTGCGTCCTCCGGTCTTCAGCTCTTCGTAGGCGGGCGCGTCGCCGTCGAGCACCCGCTGCCACGCGCGGGCGAACAGGTCGGCGATCGGTTCGCGGGGCACGACGACGCCCCGCGGGGTGGTGGTGAAGCCGAACATCGGGGCCTTCCACGCCTCCAGCGGCAGGTGGGGCGCGCCGAGCGCGAGCCACCCGCCGGGCAGGAACAGCGAGCGCCCGGCGCGGGCGCGCTTCGCGGTCAGCACCAGGTCGGTCGCCGCCAGTTCGGCGCGGGCCCCCTTCAACCGGGCGGGCTTCCACCCGGTCCAGCGGGCCGCGTTCGCGTCGGTCGGGTCGTGCAGGGCCAGCAGCTGGAGGTAGAGCACGGCGGCGTCCTCCGACAGGCCGGTCCGCGCCGCGACCTCGCCCACCAGGTGGGGCGCCGACACGGTCGGGTCCTGGAAGTACGCGGCCGGGTCGACGCCCTCGGGCGCGGTCGCGGCGCACACCGCGGTGAGGCCGTCGTCGGTGAGCTGGTCGATCCCGTGCAGCAGGTCGTGGCCGTGCGCGAGCTCCACGACCGCGACCAGCACCTCGACGTCCTGCGCGCCCAGGCCGCCGGGGCGGACCACGAAGCGGCAGTAGTCGTTGCGCACGCCGACCACGTCCAGCCAGTCGCGGTACCGGACGACCTGGCCCTCCGCCGGCGCGTCGAGGTCGAGCAGCGCGCGCACGTCGGCGGCGGAGATCCACCCGCTCAGCTCGACGGCGAACCCCGGGTGCTCGACCCGCTGCCGGGCCAGCGCCAGGGCCTCGGGCAGCTGCGCGCGCAGCGGCGAGCCGACCGGCAGCCGCTGCGCCAGCCACTTCAGCACCTGCGGCACCGCCCACAGGGTCTCGCGGCTGAAGCCACCGGGGTTGCGGGCCACCAGGGTGGCGCCGTTGAACCGCAGGTCCGCGTCGGTGGTCAACCACGCGGTGCCGGCGGGGTCGACCACACCGGTGACGAACTCGGCCGCGTTCGACAGGCGCAACTGCTTCACCGCGTCCACCAGCACGTCGTCCGGCACGGGCGTGCGCCGGCCGTGCTCGGCGACCCACACCTCCGCGACCGCGGCCACGTCCGGTCCGCGCGTCCACAGCTCGGTCGGGTCGGCGGGCACGGCGGCGTCGAGCAGGCGGCGGCGGTAGGGGGTGTCGAGGCCGCGGAGCCGTTCCTTGGCGGCCTTCGCGCCGGCCGCGGACAGGCCGAGCAGCCGCCGGTGGTCGGTGCTGAGGTAGTGGGCGCCCCAGCTGGACACGGCGGGCATCCCGGCCAGCAGCACGGTCGCCTCGGCGGTGGCCAGGCCGGTGCGCTCGACCAGCGCGGGCACGGCCTCCGGGAACCACGGCGCGGGGCCGTGCTCGGCCAGCGCGTCGAGGAACCGGCGGATCCGCTCGCCGCCGAACGGCGCGCGCGCCTCGTCGGAGTGCTCCAGCTGCCACCCGCTCGGCAGCTCGTACCGGCCGGGGGTCCGGGTGACCTGGAGGCCGGTGAAGCGGCTGCCCGGCTCGCGGCGCCACTGCGACTCCAACGGGGCGATGAACCCGTCGCCGACCGGGATCACCCGGCGGTGGACGACCGCGTCGCCAGGTGGCACCACCACGCCGACCACGCGCCAGTGGCCGTCGGCGAGCCCGCTGTCGGCCAGGTTCCGCAGCACCAGCGCCAGGGCGTCGCGGTGCGCGTCGGGCGTGAGCGGCGACGCGGCCCGGTGGACCAGCGCGCCGAGGCTCGGCAACGAGTGGAACCAGTCGGGGCTGTGCGACTCGGGCAGCGCGCGGGGCTCGGGCCGGGCGGCGGCCTCGCCGAGCGCGGTGACCAGGGCGGGCAGGGTGGTCGGCACGGCGCCGCCGGACCGGTGGGAGCGGTGGCCGCCGAACCAGCCGAGCGCGGCGTGCAGGTCCTCCTCGGTGACCTCCGGGCCGGTCGGCACGGCTCGCGGGCCCACCGCGCGGGCGGCCTCGGCGATCTCGCCGTAGCCGCGGTAGGAGCGGAGCAGGTCCGCGGTCCGGCGCACCAGGTCCGCCACGCCCGAGATCAGCCCGGGGTGGGTGAGGCCGGGCAGCGCCTTGGCCACGGCGGTGAACAGCTCGTCGCGCTCGCCCCGCACCAAGGCCGCCAGCCGCTGGCGGATCGTGCGCTTGCCGGTCTCCTCGGTCTCCGCGCTCGCCGCGGCGAGCATGGCGTCCACCGCCTTCCTGGTCACCGCGCGCAGCGCGGCGGACCCGGCCTCGTCGCGCGGCCTCAGCACGTGCCACCAGTCCTGGGGCGGCACGAACGGCGTGCCCGCGGAGAAGCGGGAGTGGTGGCCGCCCGTCGACACCGTGCCGAGCAGGTCGCCGTCCTCGGCGAGCAGCAGGACCGAGTCGCGGTGGCCGCCCAGCACCAGGTCGGCGCCGGGCAGCCGGAGCACGCCGGTCGGGCGCGGCGCGCCGTCGGGCACCCGCACGCGGCGGCCGTCCGCGGACTCGCCGGTCCACGACCGGTCGGCCTCGCGGCGCAGGCGCCAGCCGTGCAGGCCGTCGGCCGTGCCGAGCGGGCTGCCGGCGGTGGCGGGCGTGGCCGGGCGCAGGTCGCAGTCGGCCAGCTGGAGCTCGGCGCCGTCGGCGGCGAAGTCCTCCAGGAACCGGGGCAGGCTCGCCCGGCCCAGTTCGCCGGTCGCCGGGTCGACCTCGCGCCAGCGCCACGTCGTCCGGTCGTGGTGGTGGGTCCACACGCCGATGCCGTCGCCGTGGGCCTCCTGCGGCGTCGGCACCCGCGTGTCGCCGGGGCGCGCGGCCCGGCGACCGGTGAAGCGGGCGCCGCCGGGCAGCGCGATCGAGGGCAGCGGCTGGTCGCGGCGGTGGTGGTAGCGGTGGTCCTCACCCGGCTGGAACACGCTGTCCGGCGCGTCGCTCCAGTAGGCCAGCTCGCCCTCCGGTCCCTGCCAGCGCACCAGCAGGACGCCGTCGAACCAGGAGGCCGTCGGCTCGAACGACCACCGGTGGCGGGCGTCGGCGGGGATGCGGGCGACGTGCTCGGCGAGGATCCCGTCCGGGCCCACCACGACGAACGTCTCGCCGCCGCGCAGCACGAGCGCGGGCCACCCCTCGCCGCACGCCACGAGCGACTGGCCCTTCGGGACGGAGCCCTTCAGCCGGTCGACGGCCTCCTCCAGGGCGGGCCAGCCCAGCTCGTCGAACACGCCGGAGCGCAGGGTCCGGTGCAGGGCCGCGGCGACGTCGGTGGCGGCGATCGCCTCGGCCGCCTCCGGCACGTCCGCGAACGCCTCGGGCAGCCGCAGCACGGCCAGCCGTTCCAGGTGCCGTTCGAGGTCGGGCAGGCCGGTCGCGGCGACCTCCGCGGCGCGGGTGGTGAGCAGGCGGCGCAACGCGGCGCGCAGGCCCGGCACGGCGATGGCCGCCAGCAGCACCTCCGGCCTGACCGCGCCGTGCCGGGCGTGCTGGCGGGCGTGCTCGGCCAGGCCCTCGCCGAGGGCGTCGCCGAACCGGTCGGACCCGGCCAGCGCGGTCAGGTCGCGGCGACCGGGCTCCTGGTCGGCCAGCCACCCGCCCACGTCGAGCCGCACCTCGTCCCGGTCGCCCGGCATGATCGGCACGTCGCGGGACACCAGCAGGTCCAGCACGTCCAGCTCGCCCTGCCGCCAGTAGCGCAGCACGTTCACCGGCACGGCGTCGGCCGCCAGCCGGTCGGCCATGCGCTCGACCAGGTCCAGCAGCTTCCGCGACCGGCCGACACCGCGCCAGCCGCCCGCGCGGACCCCGAGCACCGACGACAGCCACCCGGCGGGGTCGGCGGGCGCCCCGCCCGCGGGGCCGGTGAGCGCCTCGGTCGCGCCGCAGGCGTCGAGGATGTCGATCCAGGTGTCCAGCGCCGCGGCCGAGTCGGGCACGAACGCCAGCAGCCGGGCGCGCACCTCGGCGTCGCCCCGGGCGACGGCGACCAGGGAGTCCCGGTAGGACTTCCAGAACCCGGCGCCCGCGCGGTTGATCGCGGAGCTGTCCAGGACGGCGCGCAGGAGCCGCTCGTCCTCGACGCGCTGGGTGCGCTTGGCGGCCTTGGCCAGCCGCCGCAGGTCCTCCGGCATCCCGGTGTAGGGCGGCAGGCCGCCGCGCGTGCGCTCCACGCACAGGGTGAGGAACAGCTCGTGCGCCTCGTCGGGGTCGTGCTTGCGGGCCAGGCCCTTCGCGTGCGCGGACAGCGCCTTGGCGGTGAGCGCGCCGGCGAAGGCGAACTCCAGGAACACCTCGCGGATCCGCTCGGGGTCCACGGCGAGGTCGTGCACCTCCTCGGCCTCCCGCGCCTTGCCGAACATGCTCGCCGCGTAGGTGGGGTTGCCGTGCTGGAGGAAGATCCGGCCCGCCTGCTCGTAGAAGGTGGGCAGGAAGTGCGGCGCGGAGCGGCCGAGCATGTCGCCGAGCGCGGTGAAGCCGTCCTTGGCCGCGCCCGCGCGGGACTTGGCGGTGCGGGCCAGGCGCTCCACGTCCTTGACGAGGTTGAGCGCGTGGTGGGCGTTGGCCGGGTCGTGCACCAGGGCCCAGGCGGGGAAGCCGAGCGCGCTGCGCCGCCCGGTGCCGACGCCGGTGACGCGCGCCGGTTCGCCGAAACCGAGGTACTCGCAGGTCAGGTCCTCGGCGCGGCCGAGGACGGCGGGGGTCAGCCGGACCACCACGCGGTCGTCCAGGGCCGGGTGGCCGTAGTGGCGGGCGGTGACGGTGTCGCGGTCGTCGCCCGTCGCGTCGGCGACCGGCAGCACCGCGCCGGCGTTGATCAGCGCCTTGTCGTCCATCAGGCCACCGCCTCTTCCTCGACCACGCGGCCGGCGTGGATCGCCGACGCCATGCGCATGCCTTCCGACCACGCGACCGGTCCGACGTCGGTCAGCGCCAGCGCGGTTCCGTCCTCCAGGGCCCAGCGCAGGTCGCCGGTCCACGTCTCGCCCTCGGGGTAGTCCGAGCCGAGCCAGTAGCGGGCCTCCACGACGCGGCCCTCCTCGAACGCGGCGTAGACCGCGTCACCGCCGCGCACCGGGTAGCCGAGCGCGCGGCACCGGCCGAGGGCGTGGTTGAGCTGCTCGAACCTGCCGCCCGAGAAGTCGTCCACGGACCTCTTGCCCGCCAGGTCGGCCGGGCGGGCGAAGGTCTGCCGGAACAGCTGCTGCGCCTTCTGCTCCACGCCCAGCTCGGCGCCGAACTCGCGCAGCTCCTCCAGGTCGTCCAGCAGCACCGGGTGCGGGATGCGCACCACCTCGGGCCGGGCGCGGACGGTGTCGCCGTCGAGGGTGACCAGGCCGAGGCCGCGGTCCGGGTCGGCGTCGCGCAGGAAGCCGACCTCGTCGTCCGCGGTGACCACGAGGTCGCGCAGCGCGGTCGCCCACGCGGTGTCCGCCCAGACCTCCGCGACGAGCGCGGTGGGCACCGGCAGCGACCGGACCATCCACCCGTCCACCGCGGCGAGGCACTCGGCCTCGTGGCGGGCCAGCCACTCGGCGAGCTGCCGCAGCTGGACCACTCGCGGGTCCTCCTTCAGCGAGGCGGGTACCGAGGAGAGCAGCTTGCCCTTGCCGTTGCGGCACTGGACGCGCCCGTTCTCCCCCAACCGCACCTGGTACCCGGACGAGGCGTCGAGCCAGCCCACGGTGTCCTCCTGCCAGTCGTGCTCGGTGTGATGGCGGGAGGCTAGCGACGAGGTCCGACAAAACGATCAGGGCGTCCGTTGATGATCACACCGTGATCGGCCGGGCACCGAGGGTGATGGAAGTGCGATCCGCCGAATTGCGGCCTGGAATCCCTTACCTCAAGTCTTCCCCAAATTGCCTGTGGGTGTGACCCGGATCTCTCTATTCTTTTCCCATGAGACTGCTGCTCTGGATCGCGCTGACCAGCGCGTTGGCGGTCGAGGGGGCCATGGCCCTGCCGATGCTGGCGGGCTTGGCGATCGTCGGCTGCGCCGACGCGCGCTTCTACCGGGGGGTGCGCACACCGCGCGTTCAAGATCTTTTCATCAGGTGACGCGGAAATAGAGGTCGACGACGAATTCCACGCGCGCGGAAGGCCGGGGGGTCGCCCGCGCGGCATTTCCCGCGGTGACGCGGGACGGGGGTGCCGGGCGCGCGGTCACGGGCGCGACCCGGCTCCGGGCTTCGCGGGGCCGCGCCAGACCGGGTGGAGGAGCGGCCCGTCCGGCAGGGCCATCGGATCACCGAGGCGGGGGAACCCGACGCGCTCGTACAGCGCCAGGCTCCTCGGCGAGCTCGCCTCGGCGTAGAAGCCGACGCCCTCGTGGTCGCACCAGGACGCGAAGCCCGCCATCAGCACCCTGCCCAGGCCGCGGCCCTGCGCCTCGGGCCTGGCGCCCATGTAGGTGTAGCGCCGGCCCCCGTTCCGCGCTGCCCAAGGGTCCACCGCGGCGGTCAAGGCCCATGGCGGGGGAAGTGCCCGGCGGCGGGGTGGCCGAACTCCGGCGCCGGTCCACGAGCGGGGAGCGCAGCCGAACGTGTGCCCCCGAGGCGGGCGCACGTCCCGCCCGGGGCGCCGCCACACCGGGCGGTGCGCGGCGAGTCGCTCCACGATGGACCTCCGATCGTGGTGATGGAGGGTGGCCGTGGCACCAGGGGAACAGGCCGGCCGGCGGCCGGAGCAGGTCGCGGCGCCGATCCGGCCCCGGCGGTGGGAGGTGATCGCGGTCGCGGCCTCCGGGGTGGCGGCGCTGGTCTACGTGCTCACCGTGTGGACGACGACGGGTCAAGAACTGGAGAACGCCGCGCTGCGCGGCGCGGACCAGGTCGACGCGGCCCAGGCCGGTGAGGCGTGGCGGGCGCTGGACGAGATCACCGCCTACTCGCTGGCGGTGGCCGTGGCGCTGGTCGCGCTGGTCGGCGCGCTGCGGCGGCGGTGGGACCTCGCGGTCGCGGCGGTGGGCGTGATCGTGCTGGGCCAGGTGGTCGTCCAGGGCCTCAAGCGGTTCGTGCTGGTCCGACCCCCGCTGGTGGAGGTGGTGGGCGACTACGCCCACAACAGCCTGCCCAGCGGGCACACCGCGATCGCCATGACCGTGCTGTTCGCCGCCGTGATCGTCGTGCCCCACCGGTGGCGCGGCGTGGTGATGCTGCTCCTGCTGCCGTGGGCGGTGGGCATCGGTCAGTACGCGCTCACCGCGAAGTGGCACCGGCTCGGCGACACCCTCGCCGCGGACGCGATCGCCCTGGCCCTGGCCGCGCTCGCGTCGTGGTGGTTGGCGCGTCGCGGAGCGCTGCACCGCTACGAAGGCCGTCGCCGGGTCGGCCGGGTCGTCATCGGGGTGTTCGCCGGGGTGTCCGCCCTGGTCGGGCTGGTCCTGGGCGCCGTCCTGTGGGGCGTGCCGCTCGCCCGCGCCGGCCTGGCCGGCGCGGTGCGGGACCACGACTACGAGTGGGACCTCTACCTCGGCGCGGGGTCGTTCGCCTCGGCCGGGTCGCTCGTCGCGGCACTGGTGTTCCTGGCCTCCTGGCGCCGGCTGAAGACCTGACGGCGCGCGGGGCGGGGACACCGGGCGCGACGAGCGACCCGCTCACCGCTTCGTCCGCTGTTGTCAGCAGGGTCGGCGCAGGATCGATCCCGAGGTGCCGCGCAGGGCCACGGAGGTGACGGCCGCGCCGCGTTCGTCGGTGTGGTCGCCGTTGACCTTGACGGTGACCGCGGCGGTGGTGGACGGGTTGGCGTTGACGATCACCGTGCCGCAGGCGAAGTCGCGCTGGTAGACGTTGCGCGCCACCGAGCGGTACGGCCCCGAGGGCGTGCCGAGGTCCCAGTCGTACTCGGCGCGCCAGGGCGAGGCGTCGCCGTAGCCGTCGGTCCGGTGCACGTCGGCGAACGCGGCGCGCCCACCGGCCGCCATGAGGTAGCTGGCCAGCGCGTACCGGTAGGGCCGCTCGGCGTCGGGGCTGAAGTGCGGCTGCACCCAGGTGATCTTGCCGCGCGCCTCGTTGGCGGCAATCTCGGCGACCTGCCTGCTCCAGCCCTCGGCGTACTCGGGCAGCAGGTTCGCGTCGTCGAAGGTCAGCCACCACTCGTCGAAACCGCCGTCGAGGTGCTCGGTGTAGGCGTCCCACGCGCCGGCGTGCAGCCGCGCGTTGGACAGGTTCGCCACCGTCTTCAACCCCGCGGAGACGAATTCGTCGCGGGTGTTGGCCAGCATCGAGGTGTACGCGTCCTGGATCGCGGCGTCGGTCGGGTACTTCGCCGGGCACACGCCCTCGTGGTAGGCGTCGCACGGGAACAACGCGTTGTCCATGAACACGCCGTCGAAACCGCCCGCCTTCGCACTGGCCACCACGTTCCGCGCCCACGCCCGCTGGTAAGCGGTGTTGCCGACGTCCATCTGCCAGTGACCGGAATAGCCGCCGTACTCGAACCGCTTGCCCCCGGAATCGAGCAGGAACCACTCCGGGTGATCGCGCTGTGCCTCGCAGAAACCGATCCCGGCAGGCAGGTGCTCGTCGTCCACGCCGTTGCGGCACGCGTACGAACGGGTCGAGGAGAGGTCCTTGTAGACGAACAGCTCGATCGCCGGGTTGACCGCCTTGAACCTCGCGGCCAGGTCGCCCTCCCAGGCGTTGAGCACCACGTAGCTACGCCGCTTCGCCTCGGTGACCAGCGTCTTCTCGTCTACCGGGGTGCTGTTCATGTGCAGCCAGAACGATTGGACCTGCCCACCTCCGCTCGCGTTCGCGGCGGGTTCGACCCCCGCCGACCCGGCCGGGGCCACCAGGGCCGCCGCCGTCGTGAGGCCCAGCACCGCGGACATCAGTATGCGGGTGCGGCCGAGTCGCGCGGGGCGGCGCCGACCACGTTCATTCCGGTTGAGCAGGGGCATGCCGAACTCCTGTTTTCGGCAGGCGGCACCCATCGCCGATCACGGGGACGTGTCGACCACAGCAGGGAACAATGGGCGTGCCCGCCCTCGTATTGGTGTGCGCGCCGATCTTCTACTGTCCGGTAGCCAAACGCGCAGCCGCAGTAAAACCGTTGCTCGGCGGACGAGTCAAGTAACGTGCGCCACAGCAGGCACGAAATTCTTCGTCTCCATTGGGCGCAACTGTTCCGGTCAACTGGTAATAGATCATGGCCTCGGTGGCGCGCCCGGGAGTCCGGCGGTCGGCGCGGCGGCGCCCCGGTGACCTCAGCCCTGGATCAGCCCGAGGTCGCCGAACACCTGCCGTCCCCAGGAGAGCGCGGTGGGCAGGTCGTCCCACTGCCGGTCCTCTTCGGTGAGGTAGGGGAACACGTACGGTTCGGTGATCCCATCGGGCAGGTCGGTGGCGTGGCACGTGTACGGGGGGAGCCCGTAGTTGGAGGCGAACACCGCCGCGGCGACCTCCTTCGGCTGCGCGTCCCAGATGCCGAACCACAGCCGCCGCAGCATCGCCGGGTGCGCCATCGCGAAGATCAGCCTGCCCACGTCGAGTGGTTCGCCGGCCGAGATCACCCGGGCCACCGCGCAGTAGCGCTGCCGCCCCCGGGGCAGGTGCAGCACCCCGGCGTCCCCGGACCAGATCTCCACGCTGTGGCCGGCGTCGATGATCGCGGCGCACAGGGTGGCCAGCGCCAGGCCGCGGTTGATGATCACGTCGTGCCCGATCCGGTGCGAGTACGAGGCCGGGACGAGGAACGTGATCACCTTGCCTCGCCGGGAGACCTGCCGGGGCACCGCGTCCACCATGCACTCCGGCACCCCGGCCAGGTACGCGCCGACGTCCACCTCGCTGCCGGTCACGTCCCAGGTCGGTTCCAGCACGGTGACCGCGTGTGACAGGCCGGCGCTGTCGCGCAGTTGGCCGATGGTCACGTCGGCCTCCTCCAGGGCCAGCGGCCAGCCGTCGACGGCCAGCCGGACCGCCTCGTCCCAGGAGGCGCCGGGCCACTCGACATCGGTCCTCCTGCTGTGCCCGTGCCCGATGGACGGCCGGGCCGTCGCGGCGTCCAGGAATTCGTGCCAGGACAGCAGCGGTGGCAACGTCGTGGGGAGCACCGGTCAGTCCAGTTCCAGCGCCCTGCGGTGCGCGTCGGACAGGCCGCGCACCACCCGCCACCGGATCACCTGGTCCAGGGTGGCGCCCGCCTCCAGCAGCTTGGCGCCGTCGATGCTGGTCCGCGGTGAGAAGAGCACCGGCAGCTTCTTCTCCTCCACCAGCTCTCGCAGGTCCCGGACCTCGGCGAGGAGTTCGTGCACCGCGTCCGGGTGCGACGGCGCGTGCCGCAGCGCGATCCGCTCCTCCAACCCCTCGTCGATCGGCACGTCGATCACCACGAAGCGGTCCAGCGTGGCGGAGTCCAGCGTCTGCCGGCCGACGTACTGCCGGTCGCCCCCGGTGCCGTACGTGTTCCCGGTGGCCACCAACCGGAAGTCCTCGTGCGCGTCCACCATGCGGTCCGCGAACGCGCAGAGGCCCAGCGCGAGCGCCTGGTTCAGCTCGGCGAGCAGCCCGGGGTGGCCGTTGTCCAGCTCGTCCAGCAGCATCACGCCGCCGTGCTCGAACGCACGGCGGAAGGGGGTGTCGCGGTACTGGCCGTGAGCGTCGTAGTAGCCGAACACCTTGCTCATGGGCGTGGTCGGCCCCAGCGACAGCGCCTGGAACTCCAGGCCCAGCGCCCCCGCGGCGTGCTTGGCCAGCATGGACTTCCCGGTGCCCGCCGGGCCGACCAGCAGCACGTGGCAGCGCGCGTGCAGCGCCACCAGCAACTCCGGCAGCACCGCGTGCGTGTCCGCGCCCAGCTCCACCTCCCCGCCTTGGGGGAGCACCACGGTGACCACGTTCGGCGCGTACTGCGCGAACGCCTTCTCCGCTTCGTCGCGGATCGCGCCGCGCACCGAGTTCAACGCTTCCTCGGACACCTCGTCGACCACGCCGGGCAGGGCCTCGCGGGTCGCCTCGCGGGCCATCTCGGTCGCCGCGACCGCGGCTTTGCCGGCCAGCTCGTCGTGCAGCAGCCGCAGGTCCGAAGTCGCCGCGGCCACCGCGTCGCGGGCGAGTCCCGGCAGCACCTCCCCCGCCTCCCGCCGCACCGCGTCGGCCAGCGAGCCGCGGACCCCCTCCGCCTCGGCCCGCACCGCCTCGGGCGCCGCGCCCTCGACTGCCGCGCGCACCACCTCGACCATCGCGGCGGACCCGGCGCGCACCAGCTCGTCCCGCACCTCGTGCCGGTCCGGCGTGGCCCTGGCGACCGCGACGCGGGCCAGTTCGGCGATCACCTCTTCGGACTGCCGCGCGAGGGCGCCGGCGACCGCGTCGCGCACCTGGTCGGTGGCCTGCCGCACCACCTCCGCCAGCACGTCCCCGGCCCGACCTCGCAGGATGCCGGTCACCTCCGAGCCCACCGCGGCGACCAGCTCCTCGCGCAGCTCCGCCGCGTCCGGTGTCGCGTCCCGCACCGCGGCCCTGGCCAGGTCCGGCAGCAGGGCGTCCGCGGCGCGGTTGACCAGCGCCGGCAGGCCGGCCTCCAGCTCCTTGCGCGCCGCACCCTCCACCGCGGCCCGCATCTCGGCCAGGTCCGGGGTGGCCTCGGCGACCGCGAACTCGGCCAGGCCGGGCAGCGACGCCTGCGCGTGCTGTCGGATGGTCTCCGGCAGGCGGGCCTGGATCTCGCTCTGCACCATCCAGAGCAGGTTGCTCTGCGTGAACACCGCACGCGCCACCGCCTCGGAGATCTGGACGACCTCCGCCTTCGTGCTGCTCCGCACGCTTCCTCCCCCGCTCAACGTGATCCCGTCCCCAGTGTGGAACCGTTCCGGGGAGGCCCGCGGCGGGCGGCATGTTGCTGCCACAGCCGGCCGTCGCCCCCGCGGTCCTACGCGGCGCCTCCGGGTCGATCCGGCAACGACCCCGCCGACAGCGGCAGGCGGACCAGGAAGCGGGTGTCACCGGGCCGGGACTCGACGCGCAGGTCGCCGCCGTGGCGTTCCACGACGATGCGCCACGTGATGTCCAGGCCCAGCCCGGTGCCCTCGCCGACGGCCTTGGTGGTGAAGAACGGCTCGAAGATCCGGTCCCGCACCTCGGGCGGGACGCCCGTGCCCGTGTCGCCCACCTCCACCAGCAGGTGGTCGCCGTCGCGGGCGGTGCGCACGGCGAGCGTGCCGCGGCCTCCCATCGCGGCCACCGCGTTGTCCACCAGGTTGGTCCACACCTGGTTCAGCTCGGCGGCGTGGGCGGGCAGCGGCGGCAGCGCCCGGTCGTAGTCCTTGACCACCCGGACGCCGTCGCCGAGCTTGCCGCCGAGCATGACCAGCGTGGAGTCGAGCAGGTCGTGCACGTCGACCACCTGGAACGGCGCGCGGTCCACCTGCGAGTACTGCTTGGCCGCGCCGACCAGCGAGGAGATCCGGTTGGCCGCGTCCTCGACCTCGTTCATGAGGGTCTCGGTCTCCACGGTGTAGGCCAGCCACCGCACGGCGGCCTCGGTGGCGGTGACGGGGCAGGTGCTCACCGCCCGCTCCAGCCAGTCGGCGTCCAGGCCGCCCGCGACCAGCACGGGCGCGAGGTCCCACCCGCCGTCGACGCCGTGGTCGGCCAGCCAGTCGGCCAGCTCGTCCTCCCGGTCGGCGGCCTCCATGGGTCCCAGCGCGGTCGCCTTGGCGACCTGCTCGACCGCGCCCTCCTGCAACCGCACCAGCGCCGGCAGCGCCGCCGGGTCGAGCGAGCCGCCCGCCAGCAGCGCGAGCTTGTGGCGCATCCCGGCCACGCGTTCCCGCAGCGCCGCCGTCGCCCGCACGGCCGCCGCCGCCGGGTTGTTCAGCTCGTGGGTCAGCCCGGCCGACAGCGCGCCCAGCGCGAGCAGCCGTTCCCGCTCCCCCACCACCCGCTGGGTGTTGCGCATCCCGAAGAACAGGCCCTCCAGCAGGTGCACGGCCATCGGGAACCACTCGCGGAACACCGCGCCGAAGTCGTCGGCGGGCAGCTGGTAGAGCCGCACGTCGGTGATCGCGTCGGCGTTCATCTGATAGCCCTCGCCGGGTGACACCTCCGCGCCGACGTAGGCCTGGGTCGCGCCGAAGTACGAGCCCCGGTGGTCGGTGCGGTTGGTCTCCACGCGCCGGCCGCCGATCGTTCGGCTGAGCGCCACGGCGCCGTCGAGCAGCACGAAGAAGCACGTCGCGGGTTCGCCCTCGCGCAGCAGGCGCGTGCCCGCGGCGTGGGTCTCGACCTGCCCGTGGGCGACCAGCCACGCGAGCTGCTCCTCGGACAGGTGCTCGAACAGGAACAGCCCGCGCAGGTCGTCGGTGTTCACGAGCGCTCCAGGTAGCGGTGGACCAGGGACACGGCCATCGCGCCGTCGCCGACGGCCGAGGCGACCCGCTTGACCGACTCCGCCCGCACGTCGCCCGCCACGAACACGCCCGGCAGGCTGGTCTCCAGGTGGTACGGCGGTCGGGTGGGCTCCCAGCCCGCGGGTGGCGCGCCGTCGACGACCAGGTCCGGCCCGGCGAGCACGAACCCGCGTTCGTCGCGGGCCACGGCGCCGTCGAGCCAGTCGGTGCGCGGCGCGGCGCCGATGAACGCGAACAGCCACGACGCGGGCACGGTCGTGGTCTCGCCGGTCCTGGTGTGCCGCAGGGTCAGCGATTCCAGGTGGTCGCGGCCCTCGCCGCCGACGACCTCGGTGCAGGTGCGGACCTCGATGGCCGGCACCCGCGCGAGCTGCTCGACCAGGTAGTGCGACATCGACCGCGCCAACGAGTCGCCGCGCACCACGAGCACCACGCGGCGGGCGTGGGCGGCGAAGTACAGCGCCGCCTGGCCCGCGGAGTTCGCCCCGCCGACGAGGTAGACGTCCTGGCCCGCGCAGTGCGGGCCCTCGGTGGTGGCCGCGCCGTAGTACACGCCGCGGCCGGTCAGCCCGCCCAGTCCGGGCGCGTCGAGCATCCGGTAGGACACGCCGGTGGCGAGGATGACGGTGTGCGCGGCCAGCTCGGTGCCGTCGCCCAGCCGCACCACGCGCGCCGCGCCGCGGGCCTCCAGCCCGACCACGTCGCAGGCGGTCAGCACCTCCACGTCGAACTTCAGCGCCTGCCTGCGGGCGCGTTCGGTCAGCTGCTCGCCGGACACGCCGTCGGGGAAGCCCAGGTAGTTCTCGATGCGGCTGCTGGTGCCCGCCTGGCCGCCGGTGGCGCGGCGCTCGACGAGCACCGTGCGCAGGCCCTCCGAGCCGCCGTAGACCGCCGCGCCCAGGCCCGCGGGCCCGCCACCGATCACGATCAGGTCGTAGAAGTCGGTGGAGGGCCGCGTGCTGAGGCCGACCTCGGCGGCCAGCTCGGCGTCGCCCGGTTCGACCAGGGGCCGGCCGTCGGCGGTGACGACCACGGGCAGCCGGGCGCCGTCCTGCCCGGCCGCGGCCAGCAGCCGCGCGGTCTCGGGGTCGCCGTCGTCCACGGCGTGCCAGCGGAACGGCACCGAGTTGCGGGCCAGGAAGTCGCGCACCTCGTAGGACCGGGCCGACCAGCGGTGGCCGACCACCCGCACCTGCCGCACCTCGCGCCGGTCGTCGGCGGCCCAGGCCTCCAGCAGCCGGTCGACCACCGGGTACAGCTTCTCCTCCGGCGGGTCCCACGGTTTGAGCAGGTAGTGGTCGAGGTCCACCACGTTGATCGCGCGGATCGCCGCGTCGGTGTCGGCGTAGGCGGTGAGCAGCACCCGCCGCGCGGCCGGGAACAGGTCCATCGCGGCTTCCAGGAACTCGATGCCGCTCAGGCCGGGCATCCGGTAGTCGGCCAGCAGCGCGGCGACCTCCTCGCCGCGCAGCTTGATCTCGCGCAGCGCCTCCAGGGCCTGCGCCCCCGACTCGGCGCGGACGACGCGGTAACCGCTCCCGTACCGGCGGCGCAGGTCGCGCGCCACCGCACGGGAGACGTTGGGGTCGTCGTCCACGGTGAGGATCGAGGGCCGGGCGACCCGGGGTGTCGTCATGTCCGCAGTGAACCAGGCGACCCGCCCCGGGTCACCGCCACGACCGGCTCGTGTGACCGGGATCCGGGTCAGCGCCGGGCGAGGCGGCGCTCCGTCCCGGGACCGTGGTCGAGGCCGTAGTGGGCGAAGACCCCCGGCTCGTCCTGGGCGTACAGCTCCCCGTCGGTCTCGATCGACGGGGCGTCCTTGACCAGGTCCTTCGAGTAGCGCACCCGTACCGCCTTCGGCAGGACCGTGGCGCCGAGGGCGGGCACGAACGCGAGCCTGCGGCGGCCGAGGAAGCCGACCTCGACGGTCAGGAAGCTGGGCTGGTCGGTCACCGTGTCGACGTACACGGCCTCCAGGCCGCCGATGGTCTTGCCGTCCGGGTCGATCACGTCGTGGCCGACCCAGTCGCGGAGGTTCTCTGCGGGGAACATGCGCCCGGGTTACCCGCAACCGCCGACTCGATGCGCCGCGTCGCCGGTACGGGCGAGCGGCCGGCCGGGCGGGTGACGGCGAGGTGGGACGAGTCGCCGCACCTGGCGGGCTGCGGCGTCGGCTTCCTGGCGCACGGGCGGCCGAACATGATCATGAAGAAGGTCACCGGGTGGGCGGCGATCATCGCGCTGCCCACCGCGGTGACCGGTTTCTACGGTCAGAACGTCCCCTACCCCGGCTACGACCAGCCGTGGGGCTTCTGGGTGTCCACGGCCGTCATGGTGCTGCTGTCGGTCGGCCTGTACGTCTCCTTCAAGCGCCGCGACTGGCTGTGACGCCCGCCGTCGCGCGCGCCCGGGCGGGTCACGTGTACCAGGTGGGCTCGGGCACCTCCCCGACCAGCGCGTAGCGGCCGACCTCGGCGTTCTTGTGCGCGGAGGGGTCGTGCAGGCTGTGGGTCCGGAGGTTGCGCCAGAAGATGTCCAGGCCGACGCCGTTGGCGGTGGCCCGGGCGCCGGTCACGTCGAAGATCCGGGTGCCGATCTCCAGGCCGGTGTCGATGGCGCGGAGCTTGGCGGCGGCGACCACCACGGCGGCTTCGCCGCGTTCGCGCGCGGTGACGGTGTCGGGGTGGGTGTTGATCGCCTCGATCAGGCCGGCGGCGCGCTCGGCCAGCGCCTCGGCGGCCCACAGCTTGGCCTGGAGGTCGCCGTAGGTCTCCAGGACGTGGAACTCGTCCACGGCGCGGTCCTTGACGTCGACCGCGTAGGGCCACGGCCGGGTCCGGTCGCGGGTGTAGGCGGCGGCGGTGGACAGCGCGCCCCTGGCGATGCCGAGGTAGAAGTTGGTGAACACCAGCTGGATCAGCGGGACGTTGAGCGTGTTGTAGACCCTCGGTCGGAACTCCTTGTCGACGTAACCGGCGGCCTGCGCCCACGGCACCCGCACGCCGCGGATCTCCACGCTGCCGCTCTCGGTGAGCCGCTGCCCGAGGTTGTCCCAGTCGTCGTTGAACGCGATGGCGTCCTGGTGGGACGGGACGATGGCGAAGACGTGCTTGTCGGTGCCCTCCAGCACGCCCTCCAGCACGGTGACGTCGGAGACCTTGCCGCCGGTGGAGAAGGACTTGCGGCCGGTGAAGACGATCTCGTCGCCCTCGTCGGTGATGGTCAGGTCGTCGTCGCGCGGGTTGACCGCGCCGCCGAAGAACCACCGCTCGCGGGTGGCCTGCTCCTCCACCGCGGCGACCTGCGCCGGGGTGGCGACCAGGCGGGCGGCCCAGGACCACAGGTAGTGGTAGCCCAGCAGCTGGCCGATCGAGCCGTCGCCCGCGGCGACCTCGCGGATCACCCGGTAGGCGGTGGTCCAGTCCTGGCCGCCGCCGCCGTGCCCGACCGGGCCGAGCAGGGTGACCAGGCCGGCGTCCTTGAGCAACGCCACCTCGGCGTGCGGGGTGGCGCCGGCCCGGTCGCGGGCGACGGCGTCGGTGGCCAGGAGGGCGGCGACCTCGCGGGCGCGGCCGAGCCACTCGTCGGGGGTGGTCGGGGTGGTGGTCCAGGTGCGTTGCGCGGAGGTGGTCACGGGCGTGCTCCGATCGGTTCGGCGGTGGCGGCGGAGGCGTCGAGGTCGGCTTCGAGCTCGCGGACGATCGGCAGCACGTGGCGTCCGAAGTGGACGACCTCCTCGTGGTAGTGCAGGAAGCCGAGCAGCAACAGGTCCACGCCGCGCTTCTTGTACTCGACGATGCGGTGGGCGACCTGCTCCGGCGTGCCGATCAGCCGGGTGCGGAAGCCGTCGTTGTACTGCACGAGGTCGTCGAACGACGAGTCGGCCCACATGCCCCTGCCGTCGGCGGTGGAGCTCCCCGCCTGTTGGACCGCGTCGCGGAACCCCTGCACGGCAGGGACGTCGGCTCGGGCCACGATCTCGCGCAGCGTCTCGCGGGCCTCGGCCTCGGTGTCGCGGGCGATGAGGAAGCCGTTGAGGCCGAACCGCACGGTGCGGCCGTGCTGCTCGGCGGCGCGGCCGACCTCCTGGACCTGCTCGGTGACGCCGTCGAAGTCCTTGCCGTTGCTGAAGTACCAGTCGGACACCCGGCCCGCCATGGCTCGCGCGGCGGTGGAGTTGCCGCCCTGGAAGACCTCCGGGTGCGCCCGGCCGGGCACCTCCAGCGGTTTGGGCTTGAGGTCGTAGCCGCGCAGGCGGTAGAAGTCGCCCGCGAACTGCGCCGACTCCTCCGTCCAGCTCGCCCGCAGCACGCGGATGAACTCCTCGGCGCGCCGGTAGCGCTCGTCGTGCTCCAGCCAGGGCTCGCCGAGGGCGGTGAACTCGCCCTTGAACCAGCCGCTGACCACGTTGACCGCGGCGCGCCCGCCGGAGACGTGGTCGACGGTGGCGATGAACTTGGCCAGCACCGCGGGGTGCCACAGGCCGGGGTGGACGGCGGCGATCACCTTCAGCCGCCGCGTGGCCAGCAGCAGGGCGAGGCTGAAGCTGGTGGACTCGTGCTGGTACGCCGCGCCGTAGCCGGCCAGGTAGCGGACCTGGCTCAGGGCGTACTCGAACCCGTTCTCCTCGGCGAGCACGGCCAGCTCGCGGTTGTAGTCGTAGGACCAGTCGGTGCGTTGTTCGATCTTGCTCACGACGAGGCCGCCGCTGACGTTGGGCACCCAGTAGGCGAACTTCAGCGGCCCCCGCTCCCGGTTCTCGGGCACGGTGGAACTCCGGTCTTGTACGTCCTCAGAGGACGGATGAGGGGGAAGTCGGGCCTATCGGTGGCGACAGCCCTGCGCGGCGACGCGGACGAAGTCCACGTGGCGGCGCCTGGTCAGCGCGGTCCGGTGCTTCACGCCCCCACTCCAGCAGCGGGCGGCGACCGGGTCAACACGGAGCGCTACGGGTCCACATGGTGAACGGGCTTGCGCGCACCGAACGTCGAGCCTTGCCCGGGTGACCTGCGCCACAGTGCCCGCCTGCCGTGCGACTCCTGGGGAGGGGACGCGGGTGTTCAGTGCAGCCGGATGCCGGCGCCGTGGTAGACGGTCGAGCACCCCGGGCACAGCCACCCGGGCGGCGGGCCGCCGCTCAGCTGCGCGATCGCCTCGCCGCGCGTGGCGACGCCCAGCTTGGCGAAGATGCTGTGCAGGTGCGACTTGACGGTGCGCTCCGAGATGCGGAGCTGCCGGGCGATGGACCGGTTCGACATGCCCGTTCCGATCAGGGTGATCACCTGCGTCTCGCGCGGGGTCAGCTCGGCGGGCGAGACCGCCGGTGTCCGCCGGACCTCCTGGGGCGCACCCAGGGTGTGGTGCACCTGGCCCCACGCCTCCGAGGCGAGCCGTTGCAGCTCCAGCGCCCTGTCCAGGGCTCGGCAGAAATCGTCCTGCGACGGTGGCATCAGGACCGTCCCGTCATCGCGCTCGACTACACTCAGCAACCATAGCGACTCCCTTCCCGGAAACGAACCACTGATCGGGTCATCACCCGGTTGCCGCCTTAAGAATGGCTCCTCCAGCGGAGCCGGGGTACAAGAGCCGGCCGTGCCGGAGCCGCGCGGCGGTCTCCAGTGGAATTCTGCCGCGGGAAACCGACCCACCACCCGCCCGGACCCCGATCGGGCGTTCCCCGGTGAAGTCCGGGGTCTTTTTTTCGCATTCGTCACGGGGAATTCGGCCGCCGGCGCCGGAAGCGCCGTCGCGCGCATTCCCGTGGTCCGTCGTCGGGGCCGGGCGCTCGACCGGTGGAGCGCGGCTCACCCCGCCACCGCGCGTTCCGCCAACATGTCCACGACGTCCTCCAGCCTGCCCCGGCGCCGGTGGGCCAGCCGCTGCCGGAGGGAACCCGAGCCGCCCGCGCGCCGTTCGCGCAGGGCGTTGAGCGCGAAACCCGTCTCACCGGCGGCGTCGAGCGCCGGTGAGATGTGGTTGACCAGGGCGGACAGGCCCGTCGCGGTCCACGAGCGGTCACCGGCGGGCGGCGCGGCGGCGTCCTCGGGGAGGCCGTAGCGGGAGGCTCGCCAGCACGCCGCCCGCAGCACCTGGTCGGCCACGTGCGGCGCGGCGCGCCCCGCCCGCACGTCGGCGAGGGCGGTGGTGGCGAGGGCCTTCACCAACGCCGCGATCAGGACGGTGTCGTCCACCGTCTGCGGCACGTCGGCCACCCGGACCTCGACCGTGGGCTGGTGGTGCGACGGGCGGGCGTACCAGTAGAGCATCGCGTCGTCGAGGATCGCGCCGCTGTCCACCAGGTCCGCGACCACCTCCCGGTACTCGTGCGCGCCGGTCAGGCGCGGCGGCGGGCCCGCCATCGGCCAGCGGCCCCACAGCTGGGTCCGCCAGCTGTGGTAGCCGGTGTCGCGCCCCTCCCAGTACGGCGAGTTGCCGGAGATCGCGAGCAGCGCCGGCAGCCACGGGCGCAGGTGGTTGACCACCTGCACCGCCTCCTCGCGGTCGGCGATCCCGACGTGCACGTGGCACGAGCAGACGCACTGCTGGTCCACCACCGGGCCGAACCGCTCGACGATCCGGTGGTAGCGCGGCTGGTCGAGCACCGGGGGCGGACCGGGGCTGCCCAGCACGACGGTGCCGCTGGCGACCAGGCGGCACCCGGCGGTTTCGGCGGCGCGGGCCGCCTCCCGGCGCAGCACCAGCAGCTCCGCGCGGAGCTCGGACAGGTCGGCGCACACCCGGCTGACCGTCTCGACCTGCGCCTCGGCCATCTCGGGGACGATCCCGTCACCGACCCGCTGCGCCGTGGAGCGGAGGACTTCGGCCGATCGCCACACCGTCCGCCGGGTCGTCGCGTCGGTGAGGAGGAACTCCTCTTCCACACCTACCGTCAGCTCCACCGCGCACCCCTCACGGACGCCGGTCAGCCGGTCGCGATGTAGTGCCAGTAGTCGGACAGCAGGTCGGGGACCTGCTCGGCGCTGCGGGTGACCCACCGCTCGGGCTCGCCCTGGGAGAGCCCGTGCGCGACCACCTCGGGCAGCCGCTGCCGCATCTCCGCGGGTTCGGCCGAGTAGTTCTCCAGGTACGCGATCACCGGATCCGGGACGTTGCCGAGCTCGCGCAGCGCGGTCACCAGTTCGGCGGCCACCGGGCAGAACAACCGGAAGTCGGTGTGCAGCTCCATCGCCGCCTCGGCCGGGCCCGCGTGCGCCGCGACCCAGGTGACCGCCTGGTTGAGCTGGACGACCGCCTGCGGCAGGTCCGCGCGGCGCAGTTCGTCGGGGTCAAGGCCCACGGCGGGCGCGGCGGCGTCGCTCAACAGCCTCCGCTGCGACACGTACACCGTCGCCACGTACGCGAAGAACCCGACCGGGACCTCGTGGCGGAACCGGTCGATCAGGATCCCGAAACGGGGTATCTCCGCCTGCTGGGTGAGGAATTCCCCCGTCACGAACCGCTGGAGGTGCTGCGGGTGGACGCGCCCCGCCCGCGCCGCCGCGAGCAGTTCGTTGCTCTCGACCTGCTGCTTGATCGGCAGCAACGCCTCGTAGTTCTCGATGATTTCCGCGGCTTTCGCCATGACCGCCCTCCTGGTCGCGCACGGGTTGCGCACCGGGTAACGCACTGCCGCCAGCCTAGGCCGCCTTCTCCCGAGAAGATATGCAACTTATGCCCTAGTCCACCGATCCCGAGCGCGATCTTCCCGTTGCCGCGGGCGCGTTGCGACACACGAGGGATTTCCCCTCTCATTCTTCGGCGGCACTGGACCGACCTCCGGCGTCGCTGTTACTTTGCAGCGGGAGCAGCCGTACCCATTCGGACAATGATCCGGAACTCCCCGTCGACATTTCCCGACTTCCGCGCACGCCGGGTCGGCGGAACGGTTCCCGCACAACACCGGTGACGGCCAGGCGCGTGCGCGCGTGGTCGTCACATCCCGGGAGAGGACCGAGCGTGACCGAACCGCGTGCCGCAGACCTCCAGGTCGACTTCCCGTTCGACTACGCCCAGCACGTGTCGGGGGGCCGGCGGATCGGCCGGCTGCCGGACCACGCGCTGGGCTCGCCGGTGGCCGTGGTGGGCGCGGGCGGCAGCGGGCTGACCGCGGCCTACGAACTGCTGCGGATCGGTTGCCGCCCGATCCTCTACGAGGCGGAGACCGAACCCGGCGGTCCCGGCGGGCGCAGGCTCGGCGGGCGCATGTACTCCCGGCGGCTCTCGGACGCGGACAGCGCCGTGGTCGAGCTGGGGTGCATGCGCTTCCCCGACTCGGCCCACCTGCTGCGCCACTACACCGAGGAGTTCGGCCTGCGCCGGAGCCCCTTCCGCGACGAGTACGCCGCCGACGTCACGCCCCGGACCGTGGTCGACCTCAACGGGGAGACCCGCTCGGTGAGCACCATGGCGGACCTGTCCGCCGAGCACCCCGGGTTCGGGCGGGCGCGCCGGAGGTGGGAGGCGGCGCTGCGGCGCATCGGCGTGTTCGAGCTCCAGGACGCCCTGGTGGCGCGTGACCGCGCGCGAGCGCGGCGGTTGTGGTCCGACCTGGCGCACCGCTTCGAGGAGTGGACCTTCTACCGGTTCCTGCGCGACCCCGGCGGCGTCGGCCTGAGCCGCTCGGACGCGCACCTGCTGGGCACCACGGGCGTGGCCACCACCGTGTGGGACACCTTCTACCACCTGTCGTTCCTGGAAACGCTGCGGATGCTGCTGGCCACCGAGGGTTCGACGATGTACCTGCTCGACGACGGGATCAGCGCGCTCGCGGACGCCTTCTGGGGCCACGGGACCACCGGGCCCGACGGCACGCCCACCAGCCTCGCCGAGGTCAACCGCGGCGCGCCGCGACCGGCGGTGACGGCGCTGGAGGTCGGCGCCGACCAGTCGCGGGGCGTGGTGGTGCACTGCGAGGACGGCACCAGCCAGTGGTACCCGGCCGTCGTGTTCACACCGCAGCTGCACATCCTGGAGACCGGTGTCGAGGTCCGCCCGCTGAACGGGGTCCGGCCGTTCGGGCCGCGCCTGCGCGAGGCGATCCGCAGGATCGCCTACTGGCAGTCGGCCAAGACGGTCCTGGTGACGGAGTCGCCCTTCTGGGAGGGCACGAGCCTGGACGGCGTCACCATCACCGACCGGCTGCCCAGGGCGACCTACACGTTCGACTACGGCGAACCGCGCCGACCGGGCGGGCGGCGCGGCGTGCTCGTGCTGAGCTTCACCTGGGCCCAGGACTCGACGAAACTGGCCTCGTCCACCGTTGACGAGAGGGTCCGCGCGCTGGTCCGCGAACTGGCCGAGATCCACCCCGAGGTGGCCGGCGAACTGCGCCGCCAGGCCGAGAACGCCGAGGCGTGCACGATCTCGTGGGAGAACCAGCGGAACTTCCGCGGTTACTGCCGCTACGCCCGTCCCGGCGACTACACCTACCAGTGGGACCTGTTCGCGAACTTCGTCAAGGACTTCACCGGCTCACCGCCGGTGCCGGGCGAACCGGTCACCCCGCTGTTCCTCGCGGGCGACGACGTCGCGTGGTCGCCCGGGTGGCTCGACCACGCGATGGCCTCCGGCCTCAACGCCGCCTGGGGCGTCCTGCGCTGCCTCGGCGGCCGGACCACCCCGGACAACCCCGGTCCCGGCGACCTGTGGGACGACGAGCACCACCGCCCCCTCGTCCTCCCCGACGACGTCGAGGGTGATCGGCGGTGACCGCGACGACGAGCAGCGGCGCGGACGGCGACCTCGTGGTCGTCGCCGACCGGCTGTGGGACGGCGAACGGCTCGTCGCCGACGGCCACGCCCGGGTCCTGGTGCGGCGCGGGCGCGTCGAAGCCGTCGGCCGGGACGTGGACACGGCATGGGCGACCGACACCGTGGTGCTGCCCGGCCACACGCTGCTCCCCGGCCTCATCGACTGCCACGTGCACGTGCTCGACGAGGCCATGGTGACCGAGCCCATCGGCGTCCAGGTCCTGTGGGCGCTGACCGCGATGCGCGCCTTGCTGGACAACGGCTTCACCACCGTCCGCGACCTCGGCTGCGGCGACTACCCCGGCAACGTCGACCTCCGCCGCGCCCAGTCCGAGGGGGTCGTCACCGGGCCACGCCTGGTCGCCGCGCCGAACATGCTGTCCGCGCGCGGCGGCCACGGCGAGAAGCGACCGAGCCTGGCCACCCGGTACGGCCTCCAGGTCGGCACCCTGGGCGACGGGGTCGACGAGGTGGTCCGCCGAGTCCGCGAACAGGCGCGGGCGGGCGCGGAGTGGATCAAGTTCGCGGGCAGCGGCGGCTTCTCCTCCCCCGCGGACGACCCGGCGACCGTGACCTACTCGCAGGCGGAGGTGGACGCGATCGTCGGGGCGGCGCACGACCTCGGCCTGCCCTGCGCGGTGCACGCGTTCAACGACGAGGCCGTGCGGCGGGCCGTGCGCGCGGGCGTGGACTCGGTCGAGCACGCCAACATGGCCGGTGAGGAGACCTTCGCCCTGCTGGCGGAGCGCGGTGTGCCCCTGGTGCCCACCCTGCACTCCATGGCCCACTTCCTCGGCCACCTGGACGACGACGAGTTCTGGGAGGGCGAACCGCCGGTGGTGCGCGCCCAGTTCCGCACGCACGCCGACCGCATCCGCGCGTCCTCGCGGCTGCTCGTCGGCAGCGGCGCCACCCTGGTCTTCGGCACCGACGCCAGCGTCTTCCCCTACGAGGACAACTGGCGCGAGTTCGTCGACATGACCGAGGTGGGCATCCCGCCCGCGCACGCGCTGCGCGCCGCCACCGCCACCGCCGCCGACCTGTTGAAGCGCCCGGACCTGGGCCGCCTGCGCCCCGGTTGCGCCGGGGACCTGGTTGCCGTGCCCGGCAACCCGCTCACCAACATCTCGGTGATGGGAAAGGTCGACTTCGTGGTGCAGGACGGCCACGTCCTCACCCGCCCGTGAAGGGCGCCCTCGGCGACCACCCGGCCGGCCGGCCGCGGGAGCCGCGGCGCCGGGCGGAGGTAGGCTCGCGGCCTCTGCTGCCTGGGGGTCGTGCGTGCGGTTCGGGGTCCTGGGGCCGTTGCGGGTGGAGCGCGACGGTGGCGTCGTGGCGGTCGGCGGCCCGAAGCAGCGTGACCTGCTGGCGTTGCTGGTGCTGCGGGCCAACCGGGTCCTGAGCGTGGACTGGCTGGCGGACGCGCTGTGGGACGGGCGGCCGCCGGGCGGGGCGCACGTGACGCTGCGCGGTTACGTCGCCGGTCTGCGGCGGGCGCTGGAGCCGGGGCGCGGGCGGCGCGCGGCCGGCGAGGTGCTGCTCGGGCACACCGGCGGCTACGAGCTGCGCGTCCCGCCGGGTTCGGTGGACGCGGTGCGCTTCACCGACCTCGCGGAGGCGGGCGCGCGGGAGCTGGCGGGCGGCGACCCCGTGGCGGCCGAGCGGCGCTGCGCCGAGGCGCTGGCGCTGTGGCGCGGCGACGTGCCGGTGGCGGACCTGGCGGCGGTGCGGCCCGACGTGGCGCGGCTGGTCGAGGCGCGGCTGACCGCCGGCGAGTGCCGGTTCACCGCCGCCGTGGCCGCGGGCGGGCACGACGCCGTGCTGCCGGAGCTGCGCCGGTTCGTGGCGACCCACCCGGACCGCGAGCACGCCCGCGCCCAGCTGATGCTCGCGCTCTACCGGGCGGGGCAGCAGGCGGAGGCGCTCGCCGCGTTCGACGAGGGGCGGCGGCGGCTGGCCGAGGAGCACGGCGTCGCGCCGGGCGAGCGGTTGCGCGCGCTGCACCGGCAGGTCCTCGACCACGCCGTGCCGCCCGTGGACGTGCGGTTCGCGGTGCCGGACCGGACGACACGCGATGCCGGAGCGGAGGACACGCGCGGTTCGGCGCTGGTGGGGCGGGCGGTCGAGCTGGCGGTGCTGGACGGGGCGCTCGCGGCGGCGGCGCGGGAGGGCGGCCGGTTCGTCGCGCTGGTCGGCGAGGCCGGGATCGGGAAGACCAGCCTGGCGCGGGCACTGGTCGAGCGGGCGGGCGTGCCGGTGGTGTGGGGTCGCTGCCCCGACCTCGGGCAGGCGCCGCCGTTCTGGCTGTGGTCGCAGGTGGTGCGGTCGCTGGCGCCGCGCGCGGACGACCCGGCGCTGGCGGGGTTCGCGGTCGGTCCGCCGGCCGAGCGGACCGACCCGGCGGCCCGGTTCCGGGCCTACGAGGCCGTATCCGAGCTGATCCGCTCGACGTCCGAGCCCGCCGGGCTGGTGCTGGTCCTGGACGACCTGCACGCGGCGGACGCCGACTCGTTGCTGCTGCTGAGGTACGTCGCCGCGGCGCTGCCCGAGTCGCGGGCGCTCGTGGTGGCCACGCTGCGCCCCTACGAGCACGACCCGGTGCTGGTCGCGACGCTCGCCGACCTGGCCCGCGGTCCCGGGTACCGCCAGGTGCGGCCCGCCGGGCTGGACGCGGGGGCGGTCGCCGAGCTGGTGCGGTCGCGCACCGGGTCGGCTCCCCCGGCCGACCTGGTGGACCGGCTGGTCACCCGGACGGGCGGCAACCCGTTCTTCATCACCGAACTGCTGGCGTCGCCCGGTGACGAGCCGCCGCCGAGTGTGCGTGACGCGGTCCGGCTCCGGTTGCACGCGCTGGACTCGCCGAGCCGTGACCGGGTGGACCTGTTGGGCGTCGCGGGGCGTGAGCTGGACTTGGCCGTGCTGGGCGGGGTGGTGCCGGACGGGTCTGGCGGGGCCGGGTCTGGCGGGTGGCTTTCCGGGGTGGGGCACCTGGTGGTGGAGACCGGGCCGGGGGTGGTGCGGTTCCGGCACCCGTTGTTCGCCGAGGCCGTGTACGCGGAGCTGGGGCCGGGCCGCCGGGCGGAGCTGCACGCCAGGCTGGCCGACGCCGGTCACGGGTGGCTGTCGCCCGCCGAGCTGGCCCACCACTACGCGCGGGCGCGCGACCGGGCCTCGGACCACCTGCGCTGGACCCTGGAGGCGGCGGAGGACGCCACGCGGCGGTTGGCTTACGAGGACGCCTTGGCGCACCTGGACCGCGCCGCCGCGTTGACGACCGGTGAGGCCGAGTTGGACGTGCAGCTCAAGCGGACGTCGCTGCTCCAGATCACGGTGGGGGTCGGCAGCGACGCGGTGGACCGGGCGGCGGCGCGGGCGCGGGAGTTGCTGGAGCAGCTCTCCGGGCCCGAGCGCTCGCTTCGCAGGAGTCCCCGCCCAGGGGACCCCTGCTTTTACCCTACCGGCGGGCACCGACAATTCCGGGAGTTCGGGACTGATCGGAGGCTCGCCCTGTGGACACTCGGCGAGCTGGCCTGCAACCGGGCGGAATTCGACATCGCCCGAGATCTCGCTACCCGCCTCGTCGAAGGTGAGGTTGGGGCCGAGGTCGGGGTTGAGGCAGAGGCCGGGGTTGAGACCTGGGCCAGGGCTGAGGTTGAGGCCGGAACCGGAGCCGGGGCCGGGGCTGGGGCTGGGGCTGGGGCTGGGGCTGGGGCCGAGAGCGGAGCGGAAGAGCTGGGCGGGGTCGCCGGTCGGTACCTGCTGGGCGTGGTCGCCTACTTCACCGGTCGCCTCGCCGACGCCGACGACCTCCTCACCGCCGCGATCGACCGGCTCGACGCGCGGCTGCTCGTCGGCCGCACCGGGCGCGCGCCCACACTCGCCACCCACGACTTCCGCGCCCTGGTCCGCTCGCTGCGCGGTGACGCCGTGGCCGCGCGGCGGGACCTCCTGGCCGCGCACGAATTGGCCGAGCGGACCGACGACCCGTACGGCCGGGCCAACGCGGCGCTGTTCGCCGGGTGGACCGCCCTCCAGGAGCACGACGTGGTCGCCGGGGAGGTGGCGGCCCTCCGCTGCCGGGAACTCGGCGCCCGGCAGAACATGCCGCACTTCGTGACCGTCGGCGACTTCTTCGCCGAGTGGGCCGCCGTGCGCGGGGGTGACGTGTCGCGGCTCGCTGCCATGCGCGCGGCCGCCGATGGCATCTACCGGCTGGGGTTGCGGTCCACCCGCACGATCACCACTGCCGCCGTGGCTGACGCGCACCTGGTCGTGGGTCGGCTCGACGCGGCCGCCGAGCTGGCCGATGCGGGGCTCGTCGCCGCCGTGGCCGCCGGGGAACGGGTGCTCGTCGCGGAGCTGCACCGGATCCGGGGGTTGGCTCGCGGTGCCGGGGAAGACCTGGTCACCGGGGCGCGCATCGCGGCCGAGCAGGGGGCGCTCCTGTTGGTCGCCCGGTTCCGCTGATCAGGTGCTGCGACACCGACACCGACACCGACAGCGAACCCGACAGCGAACCCCACAACGACCTCAACAGCGTCTCCCACACGATTCCCACAGCCCTCCGCTGTCATGGCTCGGCACAGCCAACAGGGAGGGACCGGATGTTCGACGTTGTCGTGGTGGGGTGCGGGCCGGTCGGCGCGCTCACCGCCAACCTGCTGGGCGTGCGCGGTGTGCGCACGCTGGTCGTGGAGCGCTCCACCTCGCCGCACGGGCAGCCCCGCGCGTTCTCCTGCGACGACGAGGCGCTGCGGATCTACCAGCAGGCCGGGTTGCGCGACGAGGTGGCCCGCGACATGCACCCGCCTTCGGTGGCGGAGTACGTCAACGCCAGGGGTCGGGCTTTCGCCACCATCGCGCTGGACGAGGTCGACTTCGGGTTGGGCGCCCGGCCGCTGCACTTCTTCGACCAGCCCCGGCTGGAGGCGGCGCTGCGCGCGGGCCTGGGGCGGTTCCCCGACCGCGTCACCCTGCGGACGGGGGTCGAGCTGGTGCGGCTGGAGCAGGACGGGGACGGTGTCGCGCTGGTGCTGCGGGACGTGGGCACCGGCGAGGAGAGCGAGGTGCGCGCCCGGTACGTGCTGGGGTGCGACGGCGCGCGCAGCACCACCAGGGTCGCCGCCGGGGTCGGCCTGACCGGCACGTCGTACGCGGAGCCGTGGCTCGCGGTGTCCGGTGACGTGGCCCCGGGCGGGGTGCGGGTGCCGACGACCCGGTTCGTGTGCGACTGGCGGCGTCCCGCGTTCGTCTCGCCCGGCGCGTTCGGCACCCACCGGCTGGAGTTCATGCTGCGCGACGGCGAGGACCCGGAGGTGATGACCCGGCCGGGGACCATCGCCGAGCTGGTCTCGCCGTACGTGGACCCGGAGCGGTTCGCGGTGGCGCGGGCGGTCGTCTACACCTTCCACCACCTGGTGGCCGAGCGCTGGCGGGCCGGGCGGGTGTTCCTGGTGGGCGACGCGGCCCACCAGATGCCGCCGTTCCTGGGGCAGGGCCTGTGCAGCGGGCTGCGGGACGCGGCGAACCTGACGTGGAAGCTCGCGCTGGTGCTGCGGGGCGAGGCGGACGACGCGCTGCTGGACACCTACGAGCGCGAACGCCGGCCGCACACCGAGGAGATGGCCCGCACCAGCGTTCGCCTGGGCCGGGTGTTCCTGGTGCGCGACCGGTTCGCCGCGTTCGCGCGGGACGTGCTGATGCGCGCCGTGCAGCTGGTGCCGCGGGTGCGGCGCGCCGTCCGCCGCTTCGAGTTCAAGCCGCGGCCCGCGCTGCCGGGCTGCCGCGGTGCGGTCGGCGCGATGTTCCCGCAGCCCGAGGTCGTGGTCGACGGCGTGCGGCGGCTGCTGGACGACGTGCTGGGCGCGGAGTTCGCGGTGATCGGGCCCGCGGTGGACCTGGGCACGGCGACCGGGTGGCGCGGGCCGGCGGCGCGGTTCGTGCGCGTGGTGCCACCGGGCGGGGCGACGGGCGGCGGGATCAGCGAGGTCCTCGACGCCGACGGGGTGTTGACCGCGTGGTTCGCCCGCCACGGCACGGGTGTGGTGGTGCTGCGCCCGGACCGGTTCGTCCACGCCACCGAGGTGGCGGCCGAGGCCGTGATCACGCGGGTGCCGGCGGACGGGCGGGCGGGATGAGCCGGCGGACGGGCGGACAGGAGGAGCCCGTGCCGGCGGACGGATCGGCCGGGTGAGCCCGTGCCGGCCGCCCGGCCGTGACCGCGACGTGGCCTGCGCCGCGCGCGGACGGAGGCGCATCGCCCCGCGGCACGCCGGCGGGGCGGGGCTCACCGGGCGCGACCGGCCGGTGGCGGTGGTCGACTACCCGGTTGGACCAGCCCGCTGTGGTAGGCGGCGGCGATGGCCTGCGCCCGGTCGCGCAGGCCGAGCTTCATCAGGATGCGGCCCACGTGCGTCTTCACCGTCGCCTCGCCCACCACCAGGTGGCAGGCGATCTCCGGGTTCGACAGGCCGTGCGCGACGAGCACCAGCACCTCGCGCTCCCGGGCGGTCAGCTCGCCCAGCTCGGCGGAGGTGGGCGCGCTGCCCGCGGGGCGGCTGGCGAACTCGCGGATCAGTCCTTTCGCGACGGTCGGGTCCAGCCACGCCTCGCCGCGGGCGACCGTGCGCACCGCGTCGACCAGCTCGCGCGGCACCGCGTCCTTGAGCAGGAAGCCCGTCGCGCCGGCCCGCAGCGCCGCGTACACGGCCTCGTCCACGTGGTAGGTCGTCAAGATGATGATCTTGGTGGCGTGGTCCTCGCCGGCCGGGTCGGCGTCGATGATCCGCCGGGTCGCCTCGACGCCGTCCACGCCGGGCATCCGCACGTCCATCAGCACCACGTCCGGGTGCAGCTCGGCGGCCAGCGCCACCGCGGCCGCGCCGTCGTCGGCCTCGGCGACCACCTCGATGCCGGGTTCGGCCTCCAGCAGCATCACCAGCCCGGCCCGCACCAGGGGCTGGTCGTCCACCAGCATCACCCGGATCACCCGACCTCCTCGACCCGCTCGGGAACCCGTTCCGGTTGCGGCGCGGGCGCGGGGAGCACGGCGGTGAGCCGGAACCCGCCCTCGGGGCGCGGGTCGGCGGCCAGGCGCCCGCCGACGATCTCCAGCCGTTCGCGCAACCCGGTCAGGCCGTTGTGGGTGGACAGCACGCGGTCGGGCGGCCGGCCGCGGCCGTCGTCGACGACGGTGACGGTGAGGTCGGCGTCGCCCCAAGTCAGCCGCACCTCGACGGTCGCGCCCGGTCCGACGTGCTTGGTGACGTTGGTCAGCGCCTCCTGGGCCACCCGGTAGGCGGCCAGGTCGACGCTGGCGGCCAGGCGGCGGGGACTGCCCTCGACCCGGGTGCGCACGCGCACCCCCGCCGCGGACACCGCGCGCACCAGGCGGTCCAGGTCGGCCAGGCCGGGCTGCGGCCTGCCGGTGACGCCGTCGGGCGGTGGCGGGTCGTCGTGGTAGCTGAGCCGCAGCGCGGTCAGCATCCGGCGCAGCTCGCCCATGGCCTGCTCCCCCGCCTCCTCGATGTGGCCGAGCGCCTTGCCCACCCGCGCCTGGTCGGTGGCGAGCACGCGCCGCGCGCCCGCCGCCTGGAGCACCATGACCGTGACCGAGTGGGCGACGATGTCGTGCAGCTCGCGCGCGATGCGGCCGCGCTCGGCCAGCACCGCCTCCCGCGCGGCGAGCCGCCTGCTGACCCGCGTCCACCGGCCGAAGGCCCAGACGCAGCCGTAGAGCAGCAGGTAGAACAGCGTGGTGGCGGGCATCGCCACGGCCCGCTCCCCCGGCGGGTGGGTCGCGGCCTCCTGGAGGCCGGCCAGCAGCGCGAGCACCGCGCAGGCGATCATGGCGCCGGTCGACGCCCGTCCGGACCGGGTGAACGCGACGGTGAACAGCGCGACGGCGGAGGTGGCGGCCAGGCGCACGTCGACGCCGCTGATCGGGGCGGCGAGCACGCCCTCCACCCACGCGAACGCGAACACGGCCACCGGCCACCGGCGGCGCAGCAGCAGGGCCGCCGAGCCGGTCACGAGGAACGCGGCGGCCGACCAGTCGCGGACGTCGCCGGTCCAGTGGCCGACCAGGGCGGAGAACAGGCAGGCGTCCACCAGGCCGGCGGACACCGCCAGGACGAGGTCGACCGCGACCGGCCGGGGAACGACCCACCGCCAGGTCACAGCGCCCTGCCACGGCAGACGCCGACGTGCTCGCAGATCATCGGGTCCTTGCCGGGGAAGCCGTCCTCCAAGTCCTCGAACACGGGCCTGCGCCAGGCGTCCTCCGCGGCGGGCACGGCGCGCAGCAGCTCGTCGGTCACGGCGTCGCGCAGCCCGGTCTCGACGACGCCGAGGTCCTCCAGGGCGGCCCACACGTCGTGGTCGTGCGCCGCCAGGGCGCGGTTGAACTCGTCGCGGGTGACCTCCCGGCGGTCGGGCCGGTAGCGCGAGGCGTTGGCGGCGGTGACGTTGCCGGCCTTGTCGCCTTTGCCGGTGGGCACGAGCCGCACCCGCACGCCCGCGAGCCGTTCCAGGCGCCGCGCGGGGTCCAGGTGGTCGGAGTCCGGCGCGAGGGGCAGCACCAGCAGGTCGATGCCGTCCGCGGCCTTGGTGAGCACCTCGGCGCCCGCCGGCACCACCACCTCGTCCGGCGCGATCAGGAAGCCGGTGACGAGGTGGCCCTCCCACGGCACGTCCTCGAAACCACGCGCCTGCACGGACACGACCAGTCGCACATCGGAACCGGACACTTTTCCTCCCCTTGTCGCCTCGGCCCTTTTCCTCGGGCGCGGACGGGCGCTTTCCGCGCCGAGCGCGAGCCATTTCCCGGTCCGCACGGACAATGGCACCACCCCCGTCGGTCCGTATCGTCCCCCCGGCGGGGGAGCTTGACCGTCCACCCCGGGTCTTACCTCGATCGAGCGACGACGCGGGGCCGGGACGAGGCCCGGAATCCCACCCAGGGCAGACGAAACGACTCCCCGGATTCGCCACCATTGTCGTGGAAATCGAACGGCGGGCATCGCAGGGAGGCGGTCTCGATGTCGATCGAAACCATTCCGGCGGCTTGGGAACCGGTGTTGTCCGAGCGGGTGGGGGCGCGTCCGGCGGCACAGCGGCCGCCGTGGCCCGAGCACCGGGCGCGGCGGTTCCGGGCACGGCTGGCGGCGCTGCCCGGACTGGTGACGGCCGACGAGGTGGCGGCGCTGGGCTCGGCGCTGGCCGAGGTGGCGGCGGGCCGGCGCCTGGTGCTCCAGGCCGGTGACCGCGTCGAGCCGTTCGCCGAGTGCGCGCCCGGGCGCCTGATCCGCAAGACCGCGCTGCTGGACGGTCTGGCACGGGCCCTGGGCCGGGGCCGCCCGGTGGCGCGGGTGGGCCGGTTCGCGGGCCAGTTCGCCACGCCGTGCTCCCACCCGACCGAGGTGGTCGACGGCGTGGAGCTGCCGGTGCACCGGGGCGACCTGGTCAACGCGCCGCAACCGGACGAGGACGCCCGGCGGGCCGACCCGGCGCGGCTGGTCGCGGGCTACCACGCGGCGCGGGCCGCGACGGGGTTCCTGCGGGAGCGCGGTCCGTGGACGTGGACCAGCCACGAGGCGCTGGTGCTGGACTACGAGCTGCCGCTGGTGCGCCGGGACGAGCGGGGCGCGGCCCTGCTGACCTCGACGCACTGGCCGTGGATCGGCGACCTCACCCGCGACCCCGGGTGCGCGCACGTCGAACTGCTCGCCTCGGTGGCCAACCCGGTGGCGTGCGAGGTCGGGCCGGGCGCGGGCCGGGACGAGGTGCTGGCGCTGTGCGAGCGGCTGGACCCCGACCGCACGCCGGGCAGGCTCACGCTGATCGCCCGGCTCGGCGCGGACCGCGTGTCGGCGCTGCTCCTGCCGCTGGTGGCCGCGGTGCGCGCGGCGGGCCACCCGGTGATCTGGCTGTGCGACCCCGTCCGCGGCAACACCGCCGCCGACGACCGCGGGGCCCGGTTCGTCGACGCGGCGGTCCGCGAGGTGGCGGACTTCCGGGCGACCGTGCGCGTGGCCGGCGCGGTGGCGGGCGGGCTGCACCTGGCGGTCGCGCCCGACGACGTGGCCGGGCGCCGGTGGAACGGCTCGGCGACCCGCTCCGGGTCGCGCGCGGGCCCGCGCGGTCCCGTGCTCGACCCCGAGCAGGCGCTCGCGGTCGTCGCGGCGTGGCACGACGTGGACTGAGAAGGCGAAGATCCCGGGAGGGACAAGTGTTGCGCACCAATGAGATCACACCGCTGCGGTGTTCGTTCCGGACCGCGGGGGAGTTCGAGGACATGGCGGGTGTGGACGTGCTGGGCGCGATCCGCCACTCGGACCGGGCGGGCCCGGCCCGGTGGGAGCACGGCCGCCCGGTGCTGCCGCTGCACATGGTCCGGCCGGGGGTGCCGGAGGTGGTGGAGGTGTGGACCGCCACCGGGCCGGTGAGCACCGGCGAGCACCGGGGCCTGCACTACGCCCACGACGGCGAGGTGCTGTTCGGCGCGGCGGACGTCGGGCCGTCGGCCGGGTGCGGCGAGGCCGTGCGCGAGGCGTACCTGGCGGCGTTCGACCTGCTGGACCGGCTGGGGTACCCGCACCTGTTCCGGACGTGGAACGCGATCGGGGGCATCACCGACCGGGACGCCGGCGGCGGCGACGTCCACGCCGGGTTCCGCGCGGGCCGGGCGCGGGCGTTCGACGAGTCCTCGCGCCCCGCGCCCGCCGCCACCGGGATCGGCGCGCTGGGCGGCGGGGTCGGGTTCTGGTTCCTGGCGCACCGCTCGCGCCGCGCCGTGCACCTGGAGAACCCGTTGGCCGCGCGCGAGCGCCCGGGGCGGAGCGGGTCGCGGTCGCCGGGCTTCGCCCACGCGACGTGGCTGGCGCCGGAGCCGGGGCGCGAGCGGGGCGTGCTCCACGTGTCCGGCACCGCGAGCACGGTCGGCGGCGCCACGGTGTGCCACGGCGACGTGGTGCGGCAGTGCCAGGTGGCGCTGGCCACCGTCGCCGCGCTGATCGGGCCGGAGAACCTGACCCGGCACGGGCTGCCGGGCGGGTGGGCGTTGCAGGACCTGCGCCGGGTCAAGGTCTACGTCAAGCGCCCCGGGGACGTGCCGGTGGTGACGCGGCTGTGCCGCGAGGAGTTCCCCCGCCGGGCGGAGGTCGCCGTGTTCGCGGTCGACGTCCACCGGTCGGACCTGTTGGTGGAAATCGAAGGGATCGCACCGTGAGAGACACCCGAGCGACCACGTCCGTCCACGCCGAGCCCCGGACCGTCCGGGTGCTGATGGTGACCGACGGCGAGGCGAGCTTCGACGAGGCCGACTTCGGCCTGTCCACGCTGGTGGACGTGCTGGAGGCGCCGGCGCTGCCGTGGATCCGGGTCGAGGTGACCAAGGCGCACCGCGAGCGCAACCTGCCCGCGCTGTCCGCCGAGCTGCCGCTGTTCCGCTTCGACGGGCACGACCTGTCGCAGTACGACCAGATCTGGCTGTTCGGCGTGGCGCGGTCCAACCGGCCGTCGCTGGAGGAGGTCGAGCTGCGGGCGCTGGCCGAGTTCATGGACGGCGGTGGCGGCATGTTCGCCACCGGCGACCACGAGGACCTGGGCGTGTCCCTGTGCGGCGCGGTGCCCCGGGTGCGCACGATGCGCAAGTGGCACTGGCCGGAGCCGGGCCCGAACGGGGAGCCGGTGGCGCCGTCGGTCGACGGGCCGGGGCGGCACGACACCCTGTTGGAGGGCAACGACCCGCTGTTCCAGCTCAACGACCAGTCCGACGACGTGCCGCAGGTGGTCACGCCGCGCATGTACGCCACGTCGGACTCGCCGAAGTGGGCGCACCAGGCCTACCCGCACCCGCTGCTGTGCGGGCCGCGCGGGCCGATCCGGGTGCTGCCCGACCACCCGCACGAGGGCGAGTGCTCCGTGCCGGAGGACCTGGGTGCGACGTTCACCCTCGCCGGGTACGAGGTCACCGAGTACCCGGGCGGGCTCGCGCCGGAGGTGGTGGCGTGGTCGACGATCAACGCCCGGCCCGCGGAGCTGGACCCGCGCAAGGGCAGGCTCGACGCGCGGACCTTCGGCGCGGTCGGCGCCTACGACGGGCACCGGGCAGGGGTGGGCCGGGTGGCGGTGGACGCCACGTGGCACCACTTCTTCAACATCAACCTGGTCGGCGACCCGACCGTGCCGCAAGACCCGGTCAAGAGCGTCGGGTTCGCCGCGTCGGCATCGGGTCGGACGGCGTACGAGGAGATCAAGGCCTACTACCGCAACATCGCGGTGTGGCTGGCCCGCCCGGAGGCGCAGGAGGGCATGTGGTGGCGGGCGGTGTGGGCCGCGCGCTGGCACCACCGGGTGTCGATGGACCTGAGGCCGGGTTCGCTCGGCTCGCCGGACCTGGCGGAGCTGCTGCGGGTCGGCGCCGACGTGCGGGAGGTGCTCGCCGCCACCGCGACGCGGGCCGACGCGGCGCAGTGGGCCGGGCGGTTCGGGGTCGGCGCGGCGGGCGCGGGGCGGTGGGAGGCGCTGCGGCCGAGCCTGGACCCGTGGCTGCCGCGCTCGGGCGACGAGCAGCCGGGGCACCTGCCGAACCTGGTGTCGTCGATGCTGCCGGAACTGGTGCTGGACGCGGTGCTGGGCGCCGTGGTGCACGCGGTGGCGGCCGAGTTCCCGGAGCCGACCGAGGAGGCGCGGCAGCGGGCGGCGGGCGTGGAGTGGCCGGGGGTCGTGGGGCCTGCGGTGGCGCGGGCGCTGGAGGCGGTGGCCGGGCAGGTGGCGCGCACCGACGAGGTGCTGAGGTCGGTGGGCGCGGCGCTCGCCACCGGGCTCGGGGCCGGCGGGTGAGGGGCCTCCGCGGGGACCGGCTGGGGGTCGGTCCCCGCGGAGGCGCCGGCGGGCGGGCGCTCCTCGGGGGGGTGGGCGCGGGGCCGTCGGACAGGGGGTTGTCCTCGTCGGGGTCCTCCCGGGGCGTTGAAGGCCACCGGCGCCTCGCCGGCGCACCGGCTGGTCACCGCCGCGCTGGTGGTCGCGCGGCGGGGGTGAAGGCGTCGCGGTGCGCCGCGACGAACTCGCCGAACGTCCGGGCGGGGCGGCCGGTGACGGAGGGCGCGGTGTCGGTGACGCGGTCCTCGGCGCCGTGCCGGATCGCCTCGTCCAGGCCGGCGAGCACTCGGGCGAAGTCGTGGGGGGTGCCCGAGTCCGCCAACCGGTCGGTCAGCGCGTCGGCGCTGACCGACCGGTGGCGCACCGGCAGGCCGGTCACCCGGGTGATGATCGCGGCGGCGTCGGCGTAGGACAGGGCCTCGGGGCCGGTGATGAGGTGGTCGGTGTCGTGGGGCTCCGGGTCGGTCAGGGCGCGGGCGGCGACCGCGGCGATGTCGCCGGCGTCGACGAACGCGACCCGCCCGTCCCCGGTGGCGGTGACGATCTCGCCGGTGGCGCGCAGGCCTCGGGCGAGGAGGTGGTCGCCGGTGAAGTTCTGCATGAACCAGGAGGGGCGCAGGACGGCCCACTCCGGCACGGCGGTGCGGACCAGGCGGGACAGGGCGCCCAGGCCGGTGTCGGACTCCTCGACGGCGGAGGAGCCGAGCAGCACCACGCGGCGCAGGTCGCCGAGCGCGAGGAAGGGCGCCACGATCGGCGCCGGGTCGGTGACGCCGAGCGGGGCGACCAGGTAGGCGCGGTCCACGCCGCGCAGCGCGGGCCCGTGCGTGGCCGGGTCGTGCCAGTCGAACCGGACGTGCTCGGCGGCCGTGGGCGTGCGGGTGGCGATGCGCAGGTCGGTCGTGCCGCGCAGCAGGTCGACGAGGCGGCGGCCGGTCGTGCCGGTGCCGCCGATGATCAGCGCGGTCACGCGGCCGTGCCCTTCCCGAAGCCGGTGTCCGGGATGGCGGCGGGGCTCCAGTAGTCGCGGTAGCGGGTGATCCGGCCGTCGCGGGCGGTGATCACGGCGACGTAGGGCATCCGGTAGCCCGCGCCGGTGGCGACGAGCCGGCCCTCGACCTCGAACTCGGCGACGACGACCTCGGGGTCGGCGGTCCGGTGCACGGTCAGCGCGGTGACCGCCTCGGGCGCGAGGTGGTCGGTGTAGTCGCGCAGGTAGTCGCGGACGGCTTCGCGGCCGACCAGGCGGCGCGGTTCGGCCGAGGCGAACGGGAACTCCATCACCCCGTCGTCGGCCCACAGGTCGGCGAACCCTCCCATGTCGTGGGCCAGGACCAGGCGCAGCGCCTCGTCGACGATCTCACGTGCGTTCACGGCGATGCCTCCAGTTGGACGGAACGGTACCGTCCCGTCCAACCTACGCGGGACGGTACCGTTCCGTCCACCCCTATGCTGGGCCGCATGAGCGAGCACCTCCGGCGGACCCCGACCGGCGCCGCCGTCCTCCAGGCGCACAAGACCTCGGCCATCACCGAGGCGGTGCTGGACGAGCTGGCCGAGCACGGCTACGGGCGGCTGTCGATGGAGGCGGTGGCCAAGCGGGCGGGCGTGGGCAAGAGCGCGCTGTACCGGCGGTGGCCCGCGAAGCAGGACATGGTGGTCGCGGCGCTGTCGGAGTTCAGCGTGCCGCTGGCCGAGGTGCCCGACACCGGGTCGCTGCGCGGTGACGTGCGCGCGACGCTGGGTGCGCTGCACGGTTGGCTGACGCACCCGAGGTTCGCGCGGATCCTGCCGGACCTGGCGGCGGAGGCGGCGCGCAACCCGGCGCTGGCGCGGGCGGTGGAACAGGCCGTCGGCGAGCCCCGGCGGGCGCGGGGCGCGGAGACGCTGGCGCGGGCGGTGGGGCGCGGCGAGCTGCCCGAGGACCTGGACGTGGACCTGGCCCTGGATCTGGTGGCGGGCCCGCTGTACTGGCGGCTGTCGGTGCGCCGCGTCGAAGCGGGCGAGGACCACCTCGACCGGTTGACCGAGGTGTTGCTGCGCGCCCTGGGCGCTCGCGCGACGAGTTGATCGAGCTGTGTGACGCGTTGACCGCCCCGAGGGGGAGGCGATGCCGTGGCACCGGGTGAGGGGGTGCCCCGCGCTCACGGCGGCGGGGCGTTCACGGCGGGGATCGGGGGCAGCGGGTTCCGCGACGGCAGGGTCCGGCGCGGTGGGCTTCGGACGCGGTGGGCTTCGGACGCGGTGGGGCCGGTGCGGTGGAAGCCGGTGCGGTGGGCGTCGGGCGGGATGAGGCCGGCGTGGTGGGCTTCAGGCGTGACGAGGCCGGTGCGACGGGCGCGGTGCGGTGCGGGCGGCGCTTCGACCGGCGCGGTGAGCGCGGGGTCGGCTTCCAGGATGCGGCCGTGCAGTTCCCGCAGCGCGGCGCCGGGCTCGGCGCCCAGCTCCTCGACCAGCCGGTCCCGGACCCGGCGGTAGTGCGCCAGCGCGTCCGCGGTGCGCCCGGCGCGGTGCAGGGCCAGCAGGTACTGGCCCGCGACCCGCTCGTCCAGCGGGTGTTCGGCGGCCCGCGCGGACAGTTCGGCCACCAGCTCCCCACCCCGGCCCGCGCGCAGCACGGCGTCGGCCGGCTCGTGCTGCGCGGCCAGGCGCTCCTGCCGCAGCCGGTCGCGCTCGGCCTCCGCCCAGTCCCCGGTGACGCCGGTCAGCGGGTCGCCGCGCCACAGTTCCAGTGCCCGCGCCAGGTCCTCGGTGGACGCGTGCACGCGCAGGGCCCGGAACCGGTGCAGGTCGACCGCCCCGCCGACGGCAACCCCGCCAACGGCAGCCCCGTCGGATCCCACGCCGTCGGATCCCACGCCGTCGGATCCCACGCCGTCGGATCCCACGCCGTCGACCCCTGCCCCGTCGACCCCTCCCCCGTCGACCTGGAGCACGTAGCCGCCCGACCGGCGCGTCAGGCTCACCACCCCGGCGGCCTGCCGCAGGCGTGAGAGGTAGGTCAGCAGCGTGGCTCGGGCGCGCAGCGGCGGGTCCTCGCCCCAGACGCGCCGGACCAGGCGCTCGACCGGCACCACCCGCCCCGCGTCCACCGCCAGCGCCGCCCACGCGCACCGCTGCCTGGGCGGCCCCAGGTCGACCGGGCGGCCTCGCACGAGCAGGGCCACCTCACCCAGCAAACGGATCTCCACCACGGTTCCCCCCACGGCGCCCAGCGATAGTCCCCTGTCACCTGGATACCTGCTCTCAGCAGGGGTTTCGAGGAAATCACCGAGGAATCACACGATCGAGTCGGCACGGTGGCGGTCGTCAACGGCGGTTCGCGAACCGGGAGGGCGCGAACCGCGAGACCACAGGGGGAACCATGGGGAAGACGATCGCCGGTCTGCTCGCGCTGGGCCTCGCGCCGGCCCTCGCGCCGGGCGCGACCGCCGAGGAGGCGTCCGCGCTGCTCCCGCCGCGACCGGCCGTCGGGGGCGGTGACGCGCAGCGGTCCGACGCCGTGCGGACCAGGATCCGCAGCCTGCACGGCGACCGGGGCCAGTGCCTGGACGCCGACTCCCGGAACGGCGGCAACGGCACTCGCGTGCAGGTGTGGCGGTGCAACGGCACCAGCCAGCAGGTGTGGATCGCCGAGGGCTGGCAGCTGAAGAACGAGCGGTTCCCGGGGATGTGCCTCGACGCCGACCTCAACGGCGGCGGGGCGAACGGGACGCGACTCCAGCTGTGGCGGTGCAACGGGGAACCCAGCAGCACTGGGCGCTGCGGCCGAACGACCCGGCCATCTACAACATGCGGTTCCTGAACGACTACCGGACGGTGGTGGACCGCGACCCCGCGCAGGTCGACGGCGCGGAGGTCCGGCTGTGGCAGAAGAACTCCCAGTCGCAGCAGTGGTGGCAGTTCGAGGCCGCCTGAGGCGCGAGCCGGAAGGGGGTGGGTGCGGGGTCGCACCCACCCCCCGGGCCGCTAGCGCCGGGCGTGGGGCCTGGTCACCGCCCAGTCGGGCACCTCGGCGACCAGGTCCTCGGGCGCGGACAGCCGCCACGCCTCGAAGACCAGCTCGGACAGCTCGTCCAGCTCGACGCCCGCCAGGTGGACCACCACCCAGCCGAAGCCGCCGGACGTGAACTGCTCCTCGAACACGTCCGGCCGCTCGGACACCAAAGCCCGCTGCTCCGACAGGGTCTGCTTCAGGCCGACGGTGCTCGTGCGCGGCCAGTGGTAGCCGAACCGCTTGCCGCGCACGCTGAACGAGGTGTGCTGCTCGCCCTGCGCCCGCCCCACCTCGGCCAGCCCGTCCAGCAGTCGGAAGAACTCGTCGTCGCGCACCGTCACCGCAACCCCCCGGAAGTCGTGGTGGGCGAGTATATGGCCCGGTCACGACAGCGTGATCGCGTACACCTCCACCCGGGGGTCGTCGGGCAGCGTCACCGAGTGCACGGTCTTCGCCGGGTCGAGCGGCACGGTGACGCCGAACAGCCGCACCGGTGGGCCGTCCACGCCCTGGCCGGCCTTGATGCGGTGCGGCATCTCCAGCACCGCCGCGGCGCCGGAACCCGCCCAGTCGGGCACGGTCACCGCCGCTTCCGCGGTGCTGCCGTCGGCGTAGCGCACGACCAGGCCGGTGGTCACCGGACCGTTGTGCGAGGCCGCCACCAGCCGCAGCGCGCCGTGGGCGCCGGCGGGCAGCAGCAGCGCCTGCCCGCGTGCCTCGACGAAGTTGGCGGTCGTGCCGGACGGGTCCGGCGCGGCGTAGGTGGTGCCGCCCCGGACGACCGGTCCGGTCGGCAGGAGCGCCGCGTCGTAGCTCCAGCCCTGGCCGTCGAAGTTGCCCTCCGCCGATCGCGCGACCGTGGCCGTGCCGTCGTGGTTGGCGTCCGGCGCCAGGTCGACGGCGCACTGCGCGCCGGCGGTGACCGCGCACGTCGCGGGTTCGCGCACCTCGACCACCGCTTCGCGGACGACGGTCTCGGGGCCGCGGGCGGTGACCCGGACCGGGTAGGACCCGACCGGGGTGCCGGCGGGCACGGTCACGGTCAGTTGCGCGGTGCGCTGCACGGGCAGGCGGTTGGACTTGATCACGAGCGTCCGGTCGACGGCGACGGACCACCCGGCGGGCGCGGTGGCCGACAGGCCGACCGGGACCGCGCCGGGCGCTTGGGCCAGCACGTCCAGCGACAGCGTCGTCGTCCGCGCGGTGTCGGCGGCGGGCATGACGACCGACGACTCGCGCAGCGCCGCGGCCAGGGCCCGGCGGTCGTCGGGCCGTTCGCGGTTCACCGACGGCGGCCGGTCGCCGGTCCCGGTGCCCCAGTCGGACGGCGTGGCGCCGAGCCGGTGCGCCAGGGTGCCGCCGCGCAGCACGTCGTCCCAGCGCAGCCAGGTGGCGCGCACGTCGCGGCCGTTGAGGGCCACGCGCTGCACGTACCGGTTGGTGTCGCTCGCGCCCGGCGCGGTGATGTCCAGCGTCGTGCCGCGTCCGGTGTGGACGGTGGCGGACGGGAACTGCGGGCTGGACAGGGCGAGGAAGTCCGCGCCGCTCATCGTCGGGTACAGGCCCAGCGACGAGAACACGTACCAGGCCGACATGGTGCCGAGGTCGTCGTTGCCGGTCATGCCGTCCGGGCCGGTGGTGAACAGGGTCATCGCGGCCCGGACCACGGTCGCGGTCTTCGCGGGCGCGCCGACCGACAGGTAGAAGTACGGCGCGAGCAGGTCCGGTTCGTTGTTCGGGTTGTAGGTGGGCTTGCCGTAGTAGTCGTAGGGCTGGGTGATCCAGTCGGTGCGGACCGTGCCCTCGGGGTCGGTGAGCAGCTTGTCGTAGGCGAAGAAGGCGTCCAGCCGCCGTTCGGTGGCCTGCCTGCCGCCCATCAGCTCGACCAGGCCGTCGGGGTCCTGCGGCACCAGCCACTGGTACTGGAACGCGCCGCCCTCGTGGAACTGGTGGCCGGCGTCGACCGGGTTGTACGGCGACACCCAGGTGCCCTCGGTGGTGCGCGGGCGGAAGTGGCCGGTGCCGGAGTCCCACAGGTTGCGGTACCACTGGCCGCGGCGGGCGAACAGGCCGGCGTCCTCGTGGTGGCCGAGGCCGCGGGCCATCAGCGCCAGCGACGCGTCGGCCGCCGCGTACTCCAGCGTCGCCGACGCCGGGTGCACGCAGTCGTTGTCGCCGCCCTTGTGGGCGCAGTCGACGCCCGGTTCCAGGCCCGAGGGGATGTAGCCGCGGCCGGCGTAGTGCTCCACGCCGGAGCGGCCGTTGTAGGGCGAGTCGGCCGGGGGCGTGCTGGTGGCGTTGCGGCGCAGCAGGTCGTAGGCCTCCTGCTCGTGCCCGGCGAGCAGGCCCTTGGACCACGCCTCCACCAGGAACGGCGTCACCGGGTCGCCGGTCATGATGTTGGTCTCGCTGTTGGCCAGCGCCCACCGCGGCAGCCACCCGCCGTCGCGGCCGGCGGCCACCACCGACAGCGCCACGTCCCGCGCCACGTCCGGGCGCAGCAGCTCCAGCAGCTGGTTCTGCGGGCGGTAGGTGTCCCACAGGGACAGGTTCTGGTAGGGCGTGAAGTCCTGCGCCACGTGCGTCTCGCCGTCGAACCCGACGTAGCGGCCGTCGACGTCGCCGGCCAGGTTCGGGTGCAGCAGCGAGTGGTACAGCGCGGTGTAGAACGCGGTGCGCCGCTCGGTGGTGCCGCCGCCGATCTCGACCGAGCGCAGCGCCTCGTCCCACGACCGGTGCAGGGCGTCGCGGGTGGCGTCGAAGTCGTGGGAGTCGCCGGTCTCCGCGGCGAGGTTGCGCCGCGCGCCCTCGACGCCGGTGTAGGACAGGCCGACCTTGAGCACCACGTCCCGGTCGGTCGTGGTGTCGAAGGTGACCCAGGCGCCGTTGCCGCCCTCGCCCGCCGCGTCCGGCACGCCGGGTGCGGTCGTGGCGCCGCGCCACGTGCCGAAGCTCGCGAACGGCCGGTCGAAGGTGGCGGTGAAGTACACGGTGTGCTCGTCGTGCCCGGCGCAGAACCGGCCCGCGCGCACCCGGCCCTCGATGGTCCGGTCGCCGACGACGTGGACCTCGGAGTCCAGGACCTGCTGGTTGGCCTTGCCGGTGTTGAACAGGACGTTGGCCTGGGCCGTGGCGGGGAAGGAGTAGCGCTGCCACCCGGTGCGCGGCGTCGCGGTCAGCTCGGCGTCGATGCCGTAGCGGGACAGGCCGACCCGGTAGTAGCCGGGGCGGGCCTCCTCGTCGTCGTGCGAGTAGGCCGACCGGTAGCCGTTGGTGTCAACGTTGTCCACCGGGCCGGTCGTGGGCATGACCGGCAGCTCGCCCGCGACACCGCAGCCCACGCCGGACAGGTGGGTCTGGCTGAAGCCGTGGATGTGGCCCTGGAGGTAGTCGTAGCCGCCCTGGCCGCCGGTGTCCGGGCTGACCTGGACCATGCCGAACGGGGCGCTCGCGCCGGGGAAGGTGTTGCCGAAGTTCTGCGTGCCGATGAACGGGTTGACCAGCGAGGTGGGGTCGTCGGGGGCCGCGGCGGCGGTGGTCGGGGGCGCGCCGGCGACCAGGCCGGCGGCGAGGAGGGCCGCCGGCACGAGGGCGGCGGTGCGGTGCGACGGCAGAGGCATGGGCAGGGACCTCTCCTTTGACAACGTTGTCAGATCATGGCGGCGGGGCCACGGCTTCGAACGCTGTCACGGGTCCGGCGCGGGTGTCAACGGCACGGGGTCCCGACGGCGCGGGTTCAGCGACGCGGGTGTCGACGGCGCGCGGTGCCCACGGTGCGGGTGTCGACGGCACGGGCGCTCACCTCGCGGGTGTCCACTGCGGAGACGCGGCCCGTGAGGACGCGGCCCGCGGGACGCGCTCCGCGCCGCGCCGGGAGCGCCGCACCCGTACCGGCGCGGCGCTCCCCGGGGGTCGCGATCCGCTAGGCCTTGGTGTAGGTCAGGCAGTTGGCGTCGTGGCTGCCCTCGCCGGGGGCGACGCGCACGCCGCCGGGCGCGGTGCACTCCAGCTCGCGGTTGTGGACGCAGTCCGTCCGCGAGCAGGCGCCCACCTGGGCGACGGCGCGCGGCAGGCCGCCCTTGCGGGCCAGCGGGATGAAGGTGGCGCAGTCGGCGGCGCCGTCCTCACCGCTGACGGTGATCGCGAAGGCGTGGCAGCCGTCGTGGTTGTAGGAACAACCGGTGACGGTGCACTCGTTGACGGCAGGCATTTCTGTGGTGGTCATGACCGCTCCTCCGGACCTCTTGATCGGCGAACCCGACGTTCCCACCGGTTACCCGGCCCCGCAACTCGAAAACATTTAGGCGAGCCTTACCTAAATGGGCGGAACAGGTTTCACGTTCATCGAAACGATGAGGTAACACCAGGTCAGCGAGCCGTCAAAGGTGCTCCCGAGAACGCGCCGGTGTCACCGGAATTCACCCGCGACACCGACCACGCCGCTCACCGCGATTGCTTTCAGCGCGGCCGACCGCCGCTATCCGACCACCGCCGCCCGAGAAGTCGACCGGACGAGCGAGGTCCGGCCGAATACCGAGTCACGGCGTCACCGGGACGTTGGTCAACCCGGTCACCGCGCGGGTGACGGTGTTGGAGGCGTGCACGACGTTCGGCAGGCCCGCGCACTTCGACGTCGAGGTGATGCGGATGGCGTACCGGCCGACGCCGCCGAGGTCGGAGCGGTTGCCGCGCCAGGTGTTGCCGCAGCCGTTGGGGAACGACGGCGTGGTGACCGGGTTGTGGGTCTCGTAGCCGTTGGCGAACGTGCCGGGCGCGGCGAAGGTCCCGGTGTTGTCCTCGATCAGGTAGCCGGAGCCCTTCACGTCGACCCAGGAGTCCGCCGAGTTCTGACCGGAGATGCCGGTGCCGTCGAAGGTGTTGCCGCGGACCACACCGCCGGAGGTGCCCTCCTTCACGTCGACCGGCTCGGCGGTGACGTGCGGCCCGACGTGGTTGCCCAGCACCTGCACCCGGTCGCTGCGGTCCACTCCCCCGGTGTTGCCGTGGCAGTCCCAGTTGGAGTGGGCGGACCCGATGTAGACGCCCTCGCCGTAGCCGGGCTGCGCCAGGCCGGTGTGGCTGATGGTGGAGCCGCGCAGCACGCCGTCGGAGGAGGAGCGGCGGAAGTGCACGGCCTCCTCGTCCACGTGGTGCACGCGGACCCGGTCGATCACGGTGTGGTGGGAGTCGTCGACGACGATGCCCTTCTTCGACTCGCGCACGGTGAACCCGGTGAGGTTCCAGTGCGGCGCGCCGTGCAGCCACAGCCCGTAGCCGGGGTCCCAGCCGGGGGTGGGCACGGGGCAGGACGGGCCGCTGCCGGAAGGTCCGTCGTTGACCAGCACCGCGTCCGCCGGACCGGTCAGGGTGATCGGCGCGGCGGCCGTGCCGGGCGAGGTGGCGGCGAACGAGCCCCGGTAGAGGCCGGGCGCCATCCGGATCGTCACCCCCGGCGCGGCGGCGGCGAGCGCGGACCGCAACTGCTCGGCGGTGGCGACGTCCACGGTGGACCCGGCGGGCGCGGTGGTGGCGGTGACGGCCTCGCTGGGCGCGGAGAGGTTGCCCGCCGCGTCACGCGCCCGCACGGTGAACACGTGCGCCGCGCCGGGCAGCAGGCCGGTCGCCGTCGCCGAGGTCGACGCGGTCGTGGCGACCACGGCACCGCCGGAGAGCACCTGGTAGTCGACGACGCCGACGTCGTCGGTGGCCGCCCGCCAGGCCAGCGACACCGAACCGGCCGTCACCGCGGTCACCACCGGCGCGGCGGGAGCGGTGGGCGGCGTCGCGTCCCGGGCGGGACCCCGGCACGGCACACCGCCGACCAGGCAGTTCACCGGCAGCCCGGAACCGCTGACCGTGAAGCCGAACCCCACCGCGCCGCCGGGCGGGATCCGACCGTTGTGGGGGGCGTTGGCGAACCGGTGGCGCTGACCGTCGCGGGTCAGCACCGAACTCCAGGAGTTGGTCACCGAGGTGCCCGGCGGCAGGTCGAACTCGACCACCCACCCGGCGCTGTCGGCGTCGCCGGTGTTGGTCAGCGCGATCCGACCGCCGTAACCGGTGCTCCACACCGAATCCTGGCCGAACTCCGCGGTCACCCGCGCCGCCGCGGCGGACGCGGGTACCGGGACCAGGGCGCAGATCACCGCGATGAGCAGCGCCGGGACAACTCTTCTCATGCCGTCGCACCTTCCGGTAGCGGGCCGAGCGGGGATGTCGCGGCCCACCCCCTCGTGGACCCGCCCTTCATAGCAAGCCACGGCACTCCCGGTCACCCCTCCCGAGCCGGCGCCGGGCGGCCCGCACCCCGCTCCCCGATCCGATCCGGCCCCCACTTTTATCGTGACTTGAATCAAGCCATCCAGTAAAGTTCCACCCGGTCGCCGCCAGAACGACCTTGGAAAGGCACACGCCCATGCGTTCCTCGGCACCGACCCGGCGGCCACGCCTGCGAGCCGCCGCCCTCGCCCTCACCACCGCGGCAGCCGGCCTCACCATCGCCACCACCGCGCCCACCGCGCACGCCGCCCTGCCCACCGGCTTCAAGAGCGTCGGCTACCTGCCCTCCTGGGCCGGCAACGTCACCAGCGTCCAGTACACCAAGCTCACCCACATCAACTACTCGTTCGCCCTGCCCAACGCCAACGGCACCCTCCAGGGCATCCCCGACCCCGGCAAGCTCACCTCGCTGGTCACCCTCGCCCGCGCCAACGGCGTCAAGGTCTCCCTCGCCATCGGCGGCTGGAACGACGGCAACGACTCCGCCTTCGAAGCCCTCGCCGCCAACGCGGGCACCCGCACCACCTTCGTCAACAGCGTCGTCAACGTCGTCAACCAGTACGGCCTCGACGGCGTCGACATCGACTGGGAATACCCCGACCCCGGCGCGTCCGCCACGAACTTCACCACCCTGATGAGCCAGCTCTCCGGCGCCATGCGCAGCCGCGGCAAGCTCCTCACCGCGGCCGTCGTCTCCGGCGGCGGCACCGCCGAAGGCGTCCAGACCGCCGTGTTCGGCCACGTCGACTGGCTCAACATCATGGCTTACGACGGCGGCAGCCCCCACGCCAACTACGACTGGTCCATCGCCAGCGCCAACTACTGGAAGGGCCGCGGCCTGCCCGCCGCCAAGACCGTCCTCGGCGTGCCCTTCTACAGCCGCCCCGGCTACTACACCTACGCCCAGCTCGTCGCCATGGACCCCGCCAACGCCAACCGCGACTGCGCCACCGTCAACGGCGCCCAGCAGTGCTACAACGGCCTGCCCACCATCCGGCGCAAGACCCAGTGGGCCCTCGCCAACGCCGGCGGCATCATGAACTGGGAGCTGTCCCAGGACACCACCGGCAGCACCTCCCTGCTCAACGCCATCTTCGAGACCGCGGGCGGCGCCAACCCGCCCACCGGCCGCACCGGCCCCATCACCGGCATCGCGGGCAAGTGCGTCGACGTCGCGAGCGCCAACACCGCCAACGGCACCGCCGTGCAGCTGTGGACCTGCAACGGCTCCAACGCCCAGAACTGGACCGTCGCCACCGACAGCACCATCCGCGCCCTCGGCAAGTGCCTCGACATCACCAGCGCCGGCACCGCCAACGGCACCACCGCCCAGCTCTGGGACTGCAACGGCACCGGCGCCCAGAGCTGGCAGGCCCAGTCCAACGGCACCCTGCGCAACCCCGCCTCCGGCCGCTGCCTCGACGCCACCGGCCAGAGCTCGGCCGACGGCACCCGGCTCCAGATCTGGGACTGCGCCGGCGGCGACAACCAGGTGTGGCGCCTGCCCGCCGCCTGACCCCCGCCGCGGGGCGAGCCGGGTGCGCGCCCCCACCCGGCTTGCCCACCCCGACCCGAACGACCAGGGTTGGGGAATGGGTGACGAACGCGACGGCGTCGCGCTGACCAACCTCGACCAACCGCTGTTCGACGGCGCCGAGGCCACCAAGGGCGACCTCGTCGACTACCTCGACGCGATCCACGACAAGATCATCCCCGCCCTCGCCGGCCGACCGCTGTCCGTGGTGCGCGTGCGCCCCGGCCAGGAACCCTTCACGCAGAAGAACCTCCCCAAGCACACGCCGCCCTGGGTCCGCGCCACCACGCTCTGGGCCGAGACCTCCCGGCGCGAGATCCGCTACGCCCTCTGCGACGACCGCCGCACCCTCCTGTGGTTCGCCAACCAGCGCGCCGTCGAGTACCACGTCACCCTCGGCCGCGCCGACGCCCTCGACCGCCCCACCCACCTCGTGCTCGACCTCGACCCGCCCGAGGGCGCCGGCTTCGACGCCGTGGTCGCCGCCGCCCGGCTCGTCCACCGGGCCCTGACCGACGAGGGGCTGACCGGCCTGGTCAAGACCAGCGGTTCCAAGGGCGTGCACGTCTTCGTGCCCGTCGACGGCACCGACGACGACGTGGCCGCCGCCACCCGCGCCCTGGCCGCGCGCGCCGAACGACTGGACCCCGGCATCGCGACCACCGCGTTCATCAAGGACGATCGCGGCGGGCGCGTGTTCCTCGACTCCACCCGCGCCCACGGCGCCACCGTGGCCGCCGCCTACAGCCCCCGCATCCGCACCGGCGCGACCGTGTCGTTCCCGGTGTCGTGGGACGACCTCGACTCCGTGACCCCGGCCGACTTCACCCTCCGCACCGCGCCCGGCCTGCTCGGCGGGGGCGACCCGTGGCACGGGCGGATGCCCGCGCCGCAGCGGCTGCCCGACGACCTGGTGGCCGAGGGGCGCGCCATCCCGGTCGCGCGCGTCCAGGCGATGCACGAGGGCAAGCGGCGGGCGCGGGCCCTGCGCGGCGAGTAGCCGGTTCGGGTTCCGCCGGGTATCGGCTCGCCCGTGCCCGCTGTCGGCCCGTGCCCGCTGTCGGTCTGTGTCAGGTGTCGACCTGTGCTCGTTGTGGGCCTGTGCCCGCTGTCGGGTTGCCCACCCGTCCACCCGGAAGCATTTATTTCAGGCAACACTGAAGGTATCGAGACCGTTGTCCCTGCGCAACGCCGACGGGCGGCGCGACCCGTCGGGGCCCCGCCGCCCGCCAAGGGGTCAGCTCACGTATGCGGCGCCGGTCGCCGACGCCTTGGCGGCGGCCGGCTGGCCGTCGAAGACGCCGCGCCAATAGCCGGCGTTCGGCTCCGCCACGTACGCCGTGTAGACGTAGTGGGCGTTGTGGAAGTACTGGGAGGTCACCGTGGCGACCGTCGTCCAGGTGGCGGCGTCGGGCGAGTACTCGACGCGGAGCACCGGCGCCGTCGGCGGCAGCACGCGGCTGGGGAAGCCGATCGAGCCGTAGAACTTCACCCGGCCGTCCGGTTCCCGGGTGGCGCTGATGGTGCTGTGGCTGGTCAGCTGGAGCACGCCGACCCGCGGCGTCAGCGTGCTCGTGCCCGCCAGGTCGCCCTGCCCCGGCCAGGACGGGGAGAAGTACAGGTAGAGGTAGGCCGAGCGGGGCGGGGCGAACTGCGCCAGGAAGTACCCGCCCGGACCGGAGGTGGTCGAGGCGCCGCCCCACACCTGCGTGCACGCGGTGTCGGCGCACGCGCGGATGCCGATGTAGCCGCCCGGCACCCCGACCGGGCCGCTCGCCGAGTCCTTGGTCAGCCGACCCGAGAGGGTGACCGACTGGCCCGCGTCGACCTCCGTCGCGTCGACCGACGCGGTGAGCTGCGTCGGCGTCGGCGGGTCGGCCGACGCGGGCGAGGCGGCGAGGGTGGCGGCGGCGAGGGCGCCGAGCACCGCGACCGCGAATCTTCGAGGATGAGTCATGTTCTCCCCAAGCAGAGTTCGTGATGTCGTCCTGCACCTCTCGGTCGGGTTGCCGCGCACCCGCGTTACCGGTTGGGCCACCGTGGTGAGTGCGTTGCGGCACAAGCGTTTCGCCCGTTGGTGCGACACACCCGCGAAGCCGCACATCAGGGGTCCCCGGTTCGCGGCGGCGCGGGTGCGGTCACGAACCCCCGGAGGCCGGGAAGTCCACTTCAGACGGCATCGGCCGGCGCGGGGCGGTCCTCGGACAGGCGCAGCACGCTGCCCTCGCCGTCGGCCGACAGGAGCAGGGCGCCGCCCGGGTCCACCGCGAGCCCGGCGAACCGGCGCGGCGAACCGGGCATCCCGTGGCAGAACAGCGCGGGGTCGGCGCGGACCACGCCCGGCGGCGGGCCGACCGCGAGGTCCTCGACCTCGACCCGGGTCTCCCCCGTCGCCGGGTCGATCGCCAGCAGCCTGCGCCGCCCGGTCTCCACGGTGACCAGCTCGTCGCCGCGCACCACCAGGCCCTGCGGCGCGGCGAGCCCCTCGGCGACGGGCACCGCCTCGCCGTCGTCCAGGCGCAGCACCGCGCCACGCCGGTCGTCGCTCGCGTAGCAGCGCCCCCGGTCGTCCAGGGCGACGTCCACGGGGTGCTCCAGCCCGTCCGCGAGCACGGTGACGACGTCCTCCCGGTCGACGACCAGGACCCGCCCCGCGCCCGTCTCGGCGACCACCAGCGCGCCGTCACCGCGCACCGCGATGCCCGTGGGCCGGTCCAACCCGCTCGCCCGCACGCGCACGGTCCCGGTCGCGGGGTCGTAGGTGCGCACCTGGCCGTACTGCGAGGTCGTGTGCAGGAGCCCGCCCTCGGCCGCGATGCCGTGGACGAAGATCAGCAGGTCGCGCGCCACGACGCCGTCCGCGCCGGGGGTGACCGCGCTGTAGTGGTCGGCCACGCGCACCGTCCCGGACGGGTCGGCCGCCACCCCGTAGGGCCCGACGAGGCCCCGGGGCACGACCTCCCGCGTCCGGCCGTCGGGGTGCGCCTCCAGGATCCCGCCGCAGGCGAAGCTGGAGACGAACATGCGGTTCTCGTCGTCGAACGCCGCGTTGTCCAGCCCCGCCACACCGGTGGCGACGACCGTGCGCGCGCCGGCGCCGAACAGGTCGACCCGCGTCACGACGCCCTGCGCGCCGCGCGACAGGACGACCAGGACACCGGCCCGGTCGAAGCGCACCGCGACCGGCTCGTGCACCTCCTCCGCGACCGGCTCGGGCTCCCCGCCGTCCAGCGGCACCCGGAACACGCGGCCGGTCAGCATGTGCGGGTAGTACAGGCAGCCGTCCGGGCCGAGCTGCATCGCGTTGCCCATGGCCAGCCCGCCGGCGAGCACCCGGGGTTCGCCGCCGCCCGGGAACAGCTCCAGCAGGCGGCCGTCGACCTTCATCTCGTTGACGAACAACCGGTCGCCGACGCACGCGATGCCGTTGGGCGCCGCCACCTCCCCGGACACCCGCGTGAACTCGCCGCGCGGGTCGCGCCGCCACACCAGGCCGGGGACCAGGTCGGTGACGTACATCGAGCCGTCCGCCCCGAACGCCAGGTCGTCCGGCGACCGCACCGGCCCGCCCTCGGGCACGACCACCTCGACCTCGCCGGTGGCCAGGTCCACCGCGCTGATCCGCCCCGCGAGGAACTCCGCCACGTGCAGCCGCCCGTCCGGGCCGAACGCGACCCCGTTCGACCCGCGCAGGGGGCTCGGCCCGATCAGCCTCGTGACGCCCCACCCGCCGCGCCCGCTCACCGGTCGCCGACCAGGACGTCGTCCATGCCGCCCGTGCGCCAGTCGCGCAGCAACCCGTGGAACGCCACGGGACCGTCGCCGAACGACTCGCCGCGCTCGCGCGGCCTGCCCTCGTTGTTGTAGTAGCCGGGGGTGCACTCGGCCTGGAACCGGTACTGGTCGGCCGCCTTCTCCCGGATCGCGTCGACCCAGGCCTGCTCGGCCTCCGCGCTCGGCTCCACGTGCCGGGCCCCGGTCGCGCGGGCCCGCGCGACCACCGCGGCGACGTGCGTGGCCTGCTCGTCGAGCACGTGCACGAAGTTGACCGAACTGGCGTTCTGGAGGGGCCCGAGGTGGAACAGGTTCGGGAAGCCGTGGCTGTAGAACCCGTGCAGGGTCCGCGGGCCGTCGCGCCAGTGCGCCAGCAGCGGGACGCCGCCGCGGCCGTGCACCGGCAGGCGGCCGGACAGCACGCCCGACACGCCGACCTCGAACCCGGTCGCGAAGATGACGCAGTCGACCTCGTGCTCGCGGTCGCCGACCACCACGGCGTGCTCGGTGACGCGGGTGACGCCGCCGTGGTCCGCGGTGTCGACCAGGGTGACGTTGGGCCGGTTGAACGTCTCCAGGTACTCGTCGCTGAACGTCGGGCGCTTGCACATGTAGCGGTACCAGGGCTTGAGGGCCTCGGCCGTGGCCCGGTCGGCCACGACGGCGTCCACGCGGGCCCGCAGCTCGTCCATCTTCCGGAAGTCGACGAGCTCGTCGAGCCGCTCGCGCTCCTCGGGCGTGAGGTCGCTGGGCGCGTTGGTCGGGATGAGCTTGCGCAGCAGCCGGGCGCTGCCGGTCCAGCCGTCGGACACGAGGTCCTCCTCGACCGGTTCGCCGGTGACGACCGAGAGGAAGTTGTCCCGGCGGCGGCGCTGCCAACCGGCGGTCAGCGACCCGGCCCAGGCCGGGTCGGTGCGCCGGTTGCCGCGCACGTCGACCGAGGACGGGGTGCGCTGGAACACGTACAGGTGCTCCGCGTCGCGGCCCAGGTGCGGCACGACCTGGACGGCGGTCGCGCCGGTGCCGATGAGCGCCACCCGCTTGTCGGCGAGCTTGGCAAGGCCGCCGTTCGCGTCGCCGCCGGTGTAGCCGTAGTCCCAGCGGCTGGTGTGGAACGTGTGGCCGCGGAAGGTCTCGACGCCGGGGATGCCCGGGAGCTTCGGCTTGCTGAGCGTGCCGCTGGACACCACGGCGTAGCGCGCCCTCATCCGGTCGCCTCGGTCGGTGGAGACGACCCACTCGGCCGCGGCCTCGTCCCAGCTCAGCTCGGTGACGCGGGTGCGGAAGCAGGCGTCGCGGTAGAGGTCGAAGTGCCGCCCGACGGCCCGCGCGTGCTGCCGGATCTCCTCGCCCGGGGCGTACTTCCACTCGGGGACGTAGCCCAGCTCCTCCAGCAGCGGCAGGTAGACGTAGGACTCGATGTCGCAGTGGATGCCCGGGTAGCGGTTCCAGTACCAGGTGCCGCCGAAGTCGCCGCCGTCGTCGATCACCCGGATGCCCTCGACGCCCGCTTGGCGCAGGCGCGCGGCGGCGAGCAGGCCGCCGAACCCGCCGCCGACGACCGCCACCTCCACCCGGTCCTGGAGGGGTTCCCTGGTGAGCGGGCCGTCGACGTAGGGGTCGTCGGCGTAGTAGCCGAAGCTGCCCTCGGTGGACCGGTACTGCGCGTTGCCGTCCGGTCGGAGGCGGCGGTCCCGCTCCGCGCGGTACCTGGCGCGGAGGGCGTCCAGGTCGAAGCCGGGGTCGTGGCGGTCGCCGGACCGGGTGCTGGGGGTGGACATGCGTGCCTCTCTGCGGGTGCGCGGTGCCGGGACCGGGTGTCGATCCCTCCCGGCGGCCCAGCTAAGCGAACGCCCACAGTTTGAGTCAAGCGACTGACTTAAAAGCGCAGGTAGTACCGGTCCGTGCCGAGCCGGCTCCGGGGCGTGACCGGGAACCGGGCGTCAGTCGAGACCCGGGAACCTGGCCAGGGTCAGCTCGGCCGCCCGAGCGGCCCGCACCCGCCGCCGCCGCACGACGGGCGGCAGGACGAAGAGCATCACCAGCGAGAGCAGGACCAGCGGCAACTGGAACGCGACGGAGGACCAGCCGTCGTCCGGCACGCTCAACACGATGACGAGCAGGCCGAGCGCACCGGGCAGCCCGTAGAGGACCCGGTACAGCCCCGGCGAGTACGGCGCGCCCAACACGGCTCTCGCGACCTCCACCAGCGGTCGGGCCAGGCGGGGGTCGTCCACCGCCTCACCTCGCCGCACCGCCCGCCGCACGGCCCGGCGCTGCTCCCGGTCCAGCGCCCGGAAGGCGCCCGGCTCCCACAGCCGCCGCGCCACCACACCCGCCACCACGGCGATCACGGCGCCCGCGATGAGCATCACCCACAGGTTCCGCAGCTCCCACGCGAACGCGAGGGCGACGCCGAACAGCACGCAGACGAGCAAGCCGAGCACGATGACCGACTTGACGGGGCTCTTCCCGTCGTGCGAGCTCTTCCCGGCCACAACACCCTCCCCGGGTCGCGGTTGAGACGATCGACCACTACCCCACCGGCGGCCCCCGCACGCCCGGCCGCCCGCGGGCGGGCCGCGCCGTCCGATGTGGACCGCGCGGCGGGGCCGCCCGGAACGGGGAGGCGCCCCGGGCCGCCGGTCGGGGATCAGGTGCAGGCGGTGGTGAGGTTCGCCACCTGCGCGGCCCTGGTCTCCAACCACTGGGCGGGGCCGCTGACCAGGTCGTTCAGCGTCACGGCGGTCATCGTGGCCGCCAGCGCGCCGATGGCCTCGCTCAAGGTCGTGTTGGCGGCGTCGTTCGCCAGGTCGGCCAGCGCCGACCCGGCCTCGTGCGCCCGGTCGAGCGCCTCCTGCGGCGCGGCGATGTCGACGTTGACGGCCGCCTGGGACAGCGCGTCCGTGCAGAGCTGGACCGTGTTGGCGGTGTCGGCCACCGCCGCGGCCGTGTCCGAGGCCTCCTGGAGCGTCCCGCAGGCGCTCAGGGTCACGACAGCGGTCAGGCCGGTGATGATCGTGGCGAGTCGGGTTGCGGTGCGCATGGGCTCGTCCTTCCCGGTCGAGAGCCGTCACCCTTGAAGACGCGCGGGCGCCGACGAGGTTGTCCCGCCGCGCGGACGGTGGTCGCTTGCCGGGGAGCACCGCCGCTGGGATGGTTGGCGGAGGAGGTGCCGTGATGTCGATCGGCGTTGTGGCGGGGATCTGCGTCGCGTTGTTCGTCGCCGCGGGGGCGTTCGCCCACCTGCGCGGCCGCTCGACCCCCGGCTCGCCCGTCGGGCAGGCGCTGCGGTGGCTCGTCCTCGCGGGCGCCGTCGGCATCGCGGTCGCCGCGCTGCCCGACGCGCTCGCCGACAGCCCGGTGGTCCCCTCCCTGCTGGCGCCGCCCGTGCTGCTGGCGCTCCTGGCCCTGATCGCGGGCGGGTACGGCAAGGCGGTCGTCGCGACCAGCTCCGCGGCGGCGCTGCTGATGCTGCTCTGGGGCGTGTTCCTGGCCTCGTTCCTCACGCCGTACTTCGTGTTCCCGGCGCTGGCCCTCGGCGTGGCCGCGGTCGCCTCGATCCGCCCGCGCGACGCGCGCCAGGCGGCCGGGGCGTAAAACGCGTTCGCCCGCCCGAGGCGCCTTGTTAGGCTCTGCGCACGCCGGGCGCGGGACTCCGGTGCGACTTCCGGAACCCGCCTTGGTAGCGATGATTCGCAGTTCGCACCACCATTCCCCGCCCGGCGCCCACGACCAGGAACGGGTGCCCGATGGACCGCCTCGCCGCCGAGGACATGCTGCTGTTCGTCAACGCGGCGATCACCGCCACCGGGCAGCGCGAGTTCCGGCGGGGCGCGGCCGAGCAGCGCCTGTCGCTGGAGTTCCTGCACGAGTACATGGCGGTCAACTACCGGGACCTCTACGCCGCCGCGCTCGCGCTCGACGTCAACGACCACAACGCGGCGCTGATCGCGCTCCGCCTGCTGACCACCCCCGGCGACGCCCCGGCCGAGCAGCGGCGCGTGGAGGGGCGGCTGATCGCCGCGCGGCTGCGCGCCATGCCGCCGCAGCGCGTCTACCGGCTGTTCCGCGACCTGCGCCGGGCCCGGGTGAACAACCGGCGCACGCGCGCCCTGATCCGCGACTGGATCGCCGCGCGGCCCGACCCGGTGTTCGACGCGGTCAAGTACCGCGCCGGGGTGAAGGTGGCGCTGCGCCACGCCCACCTGGCGCCCGCGGGCGACGAGCTGGGGTCGTTCCTGTTCGCGCCGGCCCGCCGCGCCCACTACGCGACGCCGCTGCTGCGGACCTGGCGGCGGGCGCACTACGAGAAGGCCGCCCTGTACGAACTGCCCTACACCGTCGCCGAGGGCTTCGCGGCCCGGCACGGCATCGACCGCGCGAAGTTCCTGGAGCGGATCGCGCCGCGGCTGACGCAGCTGGAGCGGCTGCGGTTGCAGACCGCGGCCGGGCGCGACGGGGTCGGTGCGGTGGCCGCGGACCTGGCGACCATGCCGCTGACCCGGCTGGCCGGTTACGCGCTGTCGCTGCCGGTGCCCGAGCGCGTGGCGCGGCGCGGCGAGCTGACCTCCGCCCTGCGCGCGGCCGCCCGCCGGGCCTGCGGGCCGGACGCCGGCCGGTGGGGGCGCGTCGTCGCGGTGCTGGACGACAGCTTCTCCACCTCGGGCTCGGCGCAGAAGCGCCGCCGCCCGCTGGTCGTGGCGCTCGCCTGCCACCACCTGCTGGAGGCGCTGGCCGGCGAGTACGTCGCGCTGTGGACGTCCGGGCGCGCGGACGCCCTGCTGGCCCACCCGCACGGCGTGACCCCGCTGGGCGACCGGGTGCTCGACGCGCTGGGGCACGAGCCGGAGCGCCTCGTCATCGTGTCCGACGGGTGGGACAACGCGCCGCCCGGCCTCGCCGCCGAGGTGCTGCGCGTGTGGCGGACCCGGCTGGACCCGGACCGGCGGGTGAGCGCGGTGCACCTGAACCCGGTGTACGACGCGGACACCTTCACCGCCCTCCGCCTCACCCCCGAGGTGCCCACCGTCGGCGTGCGCCGGGCCGAGGACGTGCCGGCCCTGGTCGGCTTCGCCCGGCTCGCCGAGGGCACCACGGGCCTGGGCGAGGTGCGCGCGCACCTCGCCGACCGCGTCGCCCGGTTCCTGGAGGGGCGATGAGCGCGCGCCTCGACCTGACCGGCCTGACCGCCGCGCCCTCCCAGGTGTGGGGCGGTGTGCGGCTCGTGCCGCTGGTCCGCGACGAGCCGATCACCGACCTGCGGCTGCACGCCGAGCTGTACGGCGACGGCCTCGGGGTCGTGGCCGTGGACCGGCGGACCGAGTACTGGTCGTACATCCCCCACGGGTTCGTGGCCACGTGGTCCGGTGACGACTTCCCGTCCGCCGCCTACGGCACCTCCCTCGGTCCCGCCGGCGGGCACGGCGCGCCGCCCCGCGTGCCGGTGCGCGCCCACCGGCGGATGGCCCGGCGGACCGAGCGCGACGAGCTCCGCTTCCTGCCGCTGCACCTGGCCCTGGAGGGGTACCTCGCGCTGCACTTCGGCGGCCCGACCGTGGTCTGGGACGAGTGGTCGCAGCGCGCCGTCCGCAACGGCCTGTCGCCGCGCGAGGAGCAGGCGTACGGGGGCGCCGAGGTGCGGGACCTGGCGGACGCGCTGAAGCTCTTCGAGATCCACCCCGGCCAGTGCGGCGTGGTGGTGCACCTCGCCGACGCGCTCGCCGCGGCGTTCGTCGTGCCGCACCCGGACGACTACCGCGCCCTGCACGCCACCCTCGTGCAGGACATGTACGGCGAAATCGTCTACCAGTACGCCACCTACGGCGCCCCGGTGCCGGAGTTCCGCGCGCGCCTGGACGGCGCGTACGTGCGGTCCCTGGCCGACCTCCGCGCCGCCGCCGGGCGGCAGCGCGCGGAGTGGAGCCGGTTCCACGACGGCACCATGGCGGCCGGCCTGCTCGACGCCTCGTACTCGGTGCGCCGCGTCCACCGCCTCGGCAACTACGAGCTGTCCCGCTTCCTGCCCGCGTTCCGGCCGCGGCAGGAGAACCACATCGGCGAGCTGATCACCGACCACCGGGGCCGCACCGCCTACCTCAAGACGTTCCGGCTGTCGGAGACCCAGGCGCGCCGGGGCCACCTGCTGAGCGGGCTGGGCGACCACGACTGGCACCTGCCGAGCACCGCCGCGGCGCTGGGGCTGACCGAGGCGCAGTTCGGCCTGCGGCTGGACTCGGCGGGCCTGGGCTTCCTGCTGCGCGAGGACGTGCTGGCCCATTACCGCGCTTCGAAGATCAACGGGTGAACTCCGCGAGCGTCCACTACGGATCCGCTGCGGCATCCCGAAGCCCCGACGGTCCCGGCGGGACGCCCGCGCCCACCCGGCCGGGCCGAGGAACGCTCGCCTTGGCGGCGGTTCGCACCAGGTCACGCGCGAGGGGAGCCCGTCCGAACGCCGCCGGCCGCGCGCCCGTTCGCGGTAACGCGGGCACCGTAGCGAACTGCGGACGAACCGGACGCGGCCCCTGCGGACCGCGGTTAGTCTCCAGGCGGCCGGACTGCGGTGGGACGCGGTCGCGCGGCCACCGACACCGTCGAAGGGGGACGCGGTGGGACAGGCTGATCTCGCGCCGCAGATGAAGCAGTACGAGGACTTCGCGGGCGGCGACGTGCGCTGGCTGCCCTACCTCGTGTTCTTCAACCGCACCGACTACCGCTCGCCGGTGCTCAACACCGACGCGGGCGGGTTCCGGCTCGGGTCGGGCCCCGACGGGCCGTGCTCGCTGCTGGAGAACCACCCCGACGGCGAGGTGAGCGTGCTGCTCGGCGGTTCGCCCGCCTTCGGCTTCGGCGCGACCTCCGACGAGCGCACCATCACCTCGGCGCTGTCCCGGGGCGAGGGCGCCGCGACGTGGTTCAACCTCGGCGCGCCCGCCTACAACTCCACCCAGGAGCTGGTGCTGTTCATGCTGCACCGGCACCAGCTGCCTCAGGTGCGCGACATCATCGTGTTCTCCGGCCTGAACGACCTCGTGGTCGCGGGCCTGCCCGACGCCAACGCCGACTACGGCCAGTTCTTCTTCTCCGGCGAGTTCTTCACCCAGCTCGGCGTGCCCGAGGCGGGCAACCAGCTGCGGCAGCCGAAGTGGGCGCTGGGCCGGCTGGCCAAGCGCATCGGCCTGTCGGGCGGCGCCGCCGCGAAGGAGGACGAGGGGCCGCGCGCGCCCTCGACCGAGGAGCGGATCGACACCGCGGTGGCCCAGTGCACCCGCGACCTGGACCGCCTGCTCGAACTGGCCGCGCCGACCGGCGCCCGGGTGCACTTCGTGCTCCAGCCCACCGCGCTGTGGACCGGCAAGCGGCGCACGCCGGAGGAGCGGGCCCTGATCGACGACGCCGACCGGGAGCGGGCGGCGGTGTGGAACCTGTTCCGGCCGATCCTCGACCGGCAGGTGTACGAGCGGTACCGGGACCGGCTGGCGGCCACGTGCGCCGAGCGGTCGGTGTCCTTCTTCGACGCCAACCCGGCGCTGTCCGGCGACGACTGGTTCTTCGTCGACCTGGTCCACCTCAACGACGAGGGCAACCGGGTGGTCGCGGAGGCGATGCGGGACGCGCTCGGGCTCGACCGCGAACGACTCGACAGCGAGCTGGAGGAGGTCGGCTGATGTTCCGCAGGATCGCGCAGTTCTTCCGGCGGCGCAAGCGCAAGCGCCGCAACGACAACTCGATCTACCCGATGTTCTAACCGGTCCGGACCTGGGGGGCAGCCGTGTCGGACGCGGAGCACCGCACCACGTACCTGCGGGCGCTCGACCCCGAGTGCCCGTCACCCCGCGCCGACGAGCTGCCCCGCCTCCGGGCGGCGCTCGCGGCGGTCGGGGAGCACGACGGGGACGTCCCGGACCTCGCGGTCCTGGTGGACCGGGCCCGGGAGTGGGCGGCCGAGGAGGGCCGCCGGTTCCGGGAGGTCCTCGCCGGCGCGAACGGGGGTTCGGCGCGCGACCGCGTGCTGAACAACTGCGCGCCGCTGGCGCTGTCGGCGGGCGCGTGGCTCCAGTGGCTGTCCAGCGCCGGCAACGCGGAGACCGAACTGGTGCTGCGCGTCCTGTCGCTCTACGCCCAGGACGTCGGCGTCGGCTACCCGCACGCCGACCGGGGCAGCGACTACCGGGCGGTCCTGCGCGCGCACCGGCTGCTCGACGAGGCGCCCGGCGTGCGGCTCGCGGGCAGCGACCAGGTGGAGAGCTCCAGCTTCCGGTTCCCCGGCCTGCTGCTGGCCATGAGCCGCCTGCCGGAGCTGTTCCTGCCCGAGCTGGTCGGCGCGGACCTGCACCTGCGGGCGGTCGGCCTGCTGCCCCCGCTCGCCGGGCTCGACCCGGCGGACTTGGGCGTGCCCGCGGAGACCTTGGACCTCGGCGCGCGGCGGCGCGACGACCCCCGCACGGCGCTGGAGCTGTCCCTGTCCGCCGCCGAGGCGGTGCTGGACAGCGGCGAGGGCGACCGCCTGCGGCACGGCTTCCGGTGGGCCGGCGAGGAGCTGCGGACCTGGTGCGCCGCGCTGCTGCGGGAGACCGAGCTGGCGACCCACCCCGACTACGACATGTGGCGGCTGATCTGGGCCAGGGCCAGGCAGGCGGCCGTCTACCACGCCGACTTCCCGCTGGAGGGCAAACCGCTCGCGGAGTGGTTCGCCGACGTCGACGCCGGGCCGGGCGCGTTCCTGGACGCGCTGGCCCGCAGCACCCTGGTCCGGCCGGGCAGGCCCGACCGCAGCCCGCTGCTGCGCGGCCTCATCGGCGAGAAGGGCCGGATGTTCCGCATCTTCACCGACGACGAGGTCGCGGTGCTGCGGCGGTGGATCTCCAGCCTGTCGCCGGACGGGTCGGCCCCGGACGCCGCCGGGCACGAACGGCTGCACCGCGCGCAGGGGTCGTGGCACCGCCCGGACCACCCGCCCGCGCCCGCCCACCCGGCGACCGGGGCCGACGACTTCGGCAAGCCCTCGGCCCGCGAGGCGTACCGCGCGCTGCTCAGCCGCGACGACTCCCCCGGCCTGCGCCGGTACGCGCACGACTACGCGACCCGCTGGCTGGCCCGCTCCGCCTACGGCCTCGACCGGGCCCGGCGGGCGCTGCCGCCGCGCTGGGACCCGGAGACCGGGTTGCGCGGCTGGCTCGCCGCCGAGCACGACCGGCACGCCGCCGAGCACGACGCGGGAGAACCCCGGCTGCCCACCCGCGAGGACCTGGTCGACTCGACCCTCCAGCTCGCACCGCTGATCATGATCGACGGCGGCTGGCTCCAGGGCTTCACCGACCACCAGCTCGCCTCCTCGCCCACCGGCCAGTTCCTGTTCCAGACCTACTGGGACGAGCTGGGCAACGGCGTGTGGGAGCTGAACCACCCGAAGATCTACCGCGACCTGCTCCGCCAGATGGGCATCGACCTGCCGCCGACCGACTCGCCGGGGTTCAGCGCCCACCCCGGGTTCCACGACGAGTCGTTCGAGCTGCCGGTGTACTGGCTGTGCGTCTCCCGGTTCCCGCGCACGTTCCAGCCCGAGATCCTGGGCCTGAACCTCGCGATGGAGCTGTCCGGGGTCGGCGGCAGCTACCGGGACGCCCGGGTCGGCCTGCTGCACCACGGGTTCAGCACCCAGTTCGTCGACCTGCACAACACCATCGACAACGTCTCCACCGGGCACTCCGCCTGGGCGGTCGACGCCATCGACAGCTACCTGGCCGGACAGCCCCGCGACGACGGCGAGGTGTGGCACCGCATCCGCGTCGGCTACCGGTCGCTCAACCCGCCCGAGGGCGTCGCGGCCTCCCTCTACAGCACCCTGAAGTCCCGTACCTCACGGTACGCCCGGCGATGAGGAGCCGATCCGCGTGGCCACCGCAGCACTCGGTATCTCCGCCTTCTACCACGACAGCGCGGCGGCGCTGGTCGACGCCGGCGGCGTCGTCGCGGCCGCCCAGCAGGAGCGGTTCAGCAGGCGCAGGCACGACTCCGCCTTCCCGGACCTCGCCGTCCGGTACTGCCTGGAGGAGGCCGGCGCGAAGCTGGACGACCTGGACGCCATCGCCTACTACGAGGACCCGCGGCTGAAGTTCCGCCGCGTCCTGTCGACCTTCGTCGCCACCGCGCCCACGGCGTGGCGCGCCTTCCGCGACGTCGTGCCGGGCTGGCTCGCGTGGAAGGCGCGGGCCGGCGCCGAGGTCCGCGAGCGGCTGCGGGAGCTGGACCTCGGCGCGCCGCCGCCGGTCCGGTACTTCCGCCACCACGAGTCGCACGCCGCGTCCGCGTTCCTGCCCAGCCCGTACGGGTCGGCGGCCGTGCTGTGCGTGGACGGGGTCGGCGAGTGGGCGACCACGACGATCTGGCACGGCCGCGGCAACCGGGTCGAGCCGGTGGCCGAGCTGCGCTTCCCGCACTCCCTGGGGATGCTGTACTCGGCGTTCACCTACTTCTGCGGGTTCAAGGTCGACTCCGGCGAGTACAAGCTGATGGGCCTCGCGCCGTACGGCAGGCCCACCTACGCGCCGCTGATCCGGGAGCGGCTGGTCGACGTCAAGCCCGACGGCTCGTTCCGCCTGGACATGAGGATGTTCGAGTTCCTGCGCGGCCAGGTGATGACCGGGCGGGCGTTCGAGGAGCTGTTCGGCGGGCCGCGCCGGGAGTCGGAGAGCCCGCTCACCGAGCGCGAGTTCGACCTCGCCGCCTCGGTGCAGCAGGTGACCGAGGAGATCATGCTCGGCCTGGCGCGGACCGCGCGGGAGCGCACCGGCGAGGCGAACCTGTGCCTGGCCGGGGGTGTCGCGCTGAACTGCGTCGCCAACGGCAAGATCGTGGAGCGGGCGCTGTTCGACGACGTGTGGGTGCAGCCCGCGGCGGGCGACGCCGGCGGCGCGCTGGGCGCGGCGCTGCTGGCCGTCGACCCGCCCCGCGACCACGTCCGCGCGGGCCGGGACGCGATGCGCGGCGCCCGGTTGGGCCCCTCCTACAGCGACGCGGAGATCCGCGCCCACCTGGACGCGCACGGCCTGCCGCACCGGAAGCTGACCGAGGCCGAGCTCTCCGACGAGGTCGCCGGGCTGCTCGCGGACGGCAAGGTGGTCGGCTGGTTCCAGGGCCGCATGGAGTTCGGGCCCCGCGCGCTGGGGTCGCGCTCCATCCTGGGCGACGCCCGCGACCCCCGGATGCAGTCGGCGATGAACCTGAAGATCAAGTTCCGCGAGTCGTTCCGGCCGTTCGCGCCGGTCGTGCTCGCCGAGGACGCGACGGAGTACTTCCGGCTGCGCGGGTCGAGCCCGTACATGCTCGTCGTCGCGCAGGTCGCCGAGGCGCAGCGGCTGCCGGTCCCGGACACCGCCGGGACGGGCGGGCTGGACCTGCTCCACGTCGCGCGGTCGACGATCCCCGCGGTGACCCACGTCGACCACTCCGCCCGCGTGCAGACCGTCACCGCGGACACCAACCCCGAGCTGCACCGGCTGCTGACCGGCTTCAAGGCCAGGACCGGCTGCCCGGTGCTGGTGAACACCTCGTTCAACGTGCGCGGCGAGCCCATCGTGGCCACGCCGGAGGACGCCTACCGGTGCTTCATGCGCACCGACATCGACGCGCTGGCCCTCGGCAACACCCTGCTGCTCAAGGACGAGCAGCCGGAGTGGCGCGAAGAGGGCGACTGGCGCGACGAGATCCCGCTGGACTGAGACCGCGAACCGCAGGAGGAGATCGTGATGGTGGTGGTGCGCCGCGTCGTCGTCCCGGCGGTGCTGCTGGTGGTGTACCTGCTGGTGGTCACGCCGATCGCCGCGGTGGCCCGGCTGCTGGGCGACCCGCTGCGGCGGCGACCCGACCGCGCGGCCACCAGCTACTGGACCGAACTGCGGTAACGCCGGTTCGGTGTGCCGAACGCCCCGGGTCCACCGTCAGTGGTCCCGCCGGCGCCCGAGGGCCTCCGCCGCAGGTCCGCGACCTGCGGCAGCAGGTAGCCGACCATGGCCAGGACGAAGCCCCCGGACAGGGCGATCAGCGGCGGCGCGGCCGGTTCCGCCGCCGCGCCCACCGCGAACGCCACCGCCCGGCCGACCGTCCACCAGGTCACCGGGCCCTCGCCGCGGAAGCACCCGCACGGCGCGCCGGGACGCCGCTTCTTGAGGCGCGCCAAGTGAACCGCGAACGCGGCGTAGAGGACGGCGACCGCGTGCGGCGTCACCACCACCGACGCGGCGACCACCAGCTCCAGCACGGCGAGCGCCCGCCTGCCGCGCAGGTGGCCGAGCGCGGCGAACACGAGCAGCAGGGCCCCTCCCACGGCGAACACGGTTCAAACCTATCCTCGCCGCATCGCTTCGGGCAGACCACCAGGCGGTCCAACCTGCTGGTGAGCGCCGTCCCGGGTGTTCTAGCGTCCCCGCCGTGACCGCCGAACAAAGCCTGGACCTCGTGGCGCCCGGAGGGGACCGCGTCGTCGTCACGCTGCCCGGGACCGCGCCGGTGTCCAGCGTCGCGACGGCCGTGCGGTTCGCCGGCGGCTCCTACGGCACCGGCTTCCAGATCGGCCCGCGCGGCTACCACGAGTTCGCGCGCGCCCACGTCGCCCCCGCCGACACCACCGACCGCTTCCTGGTGCACGGCCGCGAGGTCGTGGTGGCCGAGGCGAGGGACGGCGAGTCGTCGTTCGCCACGCTGATCGGCGCCTACCACGAGCTGATGACCGTGTACGCGGGCCCGGCGCCGCGCCGCGACCGCGTCTTCGCGCTGTTCAACTCGCTGCGCGTGGACGACCGCGTGGGCGGCATGGTGGTCGAGCCGCGGTCGGCGACGTTGCTGGACACCATGAGCGAGCACGTCGTGGTCGTGGTGCGCGACTTCGGGTCGGTGTCCGTGCCCGGCCCCCGGCAGGCCCGCGACCACGTGCCCGCGCACGCGGGCGCGCCCACCCGCCACGGCGAGGTGTGGAAGGTCGCGCTGCCCGGCGCGCGGGGCTCGACCGCGCCGGCCGACCACACGTTCGTGGTGGGCTGCGCGGCGGGCGTGGCCGAGGTGCACCTGTCCGACTCTCCGCGCCGCACCGACCGGGAGCGGCTGGACTGGCTGGCGGGCATCGGCGTGGCGTGGGTGCCGGCGTGAACCCGGGCACCGCGTTCCTGGTCATCACCTGGGTGGCGATCGTCGTGCTGTTCCTGGGGCTGGCGGCGGTGCTGCGCGAGGTGCGGCTGCTGCGGGCCGCCGTGGCGCGCGACCCGGCGGGCTTCTCGGCGGCGCAGCCGGACGTCGTGCTGGGCGAGCGGTTCGCGAACCGGGTCGTGCTGGCCGCCGACTCCGGGTGCCCGCTGTGCGTGGCCGTGGCGCGGCGGCTGACCGACGCCGTGCTGCTCACCCACGAGCCGCCGGACGCGTGGGACACGCGGCTGGACGTGGTGAGCGACCGCGAGGCGTGGCGGTCGGTGTCGCACCTGGCGCCGCCGGTGCTGATGCGGGTCGACGCGACCGGTCGGGTGGTGCGGCTGGCGCTGCCCGTGCGCGAGGAGCAGGTGGACGAGGTGCTCGACGAGTGGGGGGTGCGCGGTGTTGGCGTTCGACTCGATCCCTGACCACGACCGGGGTGAGGGGCGCAGCGGCGCGCTGCGCGACCTGAAGGTCGCCGGTCGCCGCCGCACCGTGCTCAAGGCCGCGGTGCTGGGCGCGCTGACCATCGGCGCGGCCGCGCTGACGCCGCCGCGCCGGGTGCGCGCCGAGACCGGGCCCAACGCGCTGACCGGGTGGGACCGCAACGACTGCCGCGACGCCTACCCCAGCGGTTACGCGGAGGACCCCGACACCGGCGGCGAGTTCGTCAACACCTACGCGGCCTGCTGGGCGGGCGGGTGGCGCAGCAGCGAGTTCTGCGAGGCGGGCTGGCACAAGTTCGGCACGGCGGTCGTCGGCGACGTGCACGTCGACCACACGCCCATCGCGACCATGTGCGGCACCACCACGACCAAGAACGCGTGGCGCTGGACCACACCGGACGGCAACGTCTACCGCTGCTCCGACGGGTTCAGCACCTACTGGGGCGGCGGCCAGACCGGGCAGACCTACCTGACCATCTGCCGGGCGCGGGTGTGATGCGCTGGCACCCGCTCCTGCTGGCCGCGGCGCTCGCGGCGGCGGCGCTCGGCAGCGCGGCCGTCGCCCTGGTCGGCGCGGCGTTCGCGCCGTGGCTGCTGATCGGGGTGACGGCCGGGTTCGCCACGTCCGGCTCCACTTGAAGCCGGAACTCGGCCCACGTGCTGAGCTCGCCGGTCTGGCGAGGTCCACCCGCGCTGGCGTTCCGCGCCGGCCTGCTCCTCGGTGGCGCGCTGAGCGCCGCCGTGCTCCTGCTCGTCGGCTCGCTGCTGCGCGCGCCGCTGCCCGGCTGGGCGCGGTGGGCGGCGGTGGCGCTCGCGCTGCTCGCCGTGCTGCTGCGGGAGCTGCGCGTGCTGCGGTTCGCGCTGCCGGAGAACCGGCGGCTGGTGCCGGAGAGCGTGTTCCGGCTGGGCCGGCTGCTCGGCCCGCTCCAGTTCGGCGTGGAGATGGGCACCGGCGCGCGGACGTACCTGCCCAGCGGACTGCCCTACGCGGCGGCCGCGGCGGTGCTGCTGACCGCGACACCCGCGGGCGCGCTGCTCGCGGGCGTCGGTTTCGGGCTGGGCCGGGCGCTGATGACGACGGCCGCGCTGCGCCACCCCGGCGACTGGCACGCGCTGTGGGGTCGCTGGTCCGCGCGGCTGGCCGTGGTGCTCGGCTGCGCTTTCACCGCGGCGCTGGCGGGCGCGTTCCTGGCCGGCTGACCGTGTCCTCGTCTTCGGGAAGGGAGGGCGGACTTGCGTTCGCCGAAGCTGGTTCTGGTGGTCCTGCTGGCGGCCGGGTCGACGGCCGGGCCCGCGCCGGTCGCGGCGGGCGCGCCCGCCGTCGAGGCCGGGCAGGTGGTCACCCTCGTCACCGGTGACCGGCTGCGGGTCTCGCCCGGTCCGGGCGGGGTGGCCGTGGAGGTGCGGCCGGTGGCCGGGCGAGAGCACGTGGGCTTCCTGCGCGACGGCGACCGGGTGGTGCCCTCGGACGCCCTGCCGCTGATCGACGCCGGTCGGCTGGACCCGCGCCTGTTCGACCTGGGGCTGCTGCCGCGGGACCGGCCGCCCGCGGTGATCGTCACCGACGCGGGCGGCGACGTGCCCGCGACCGGTGTGCGGGCCCTGCCGAGCGTGCGCGGCGCGGCGCTGAGCCCCGCCGACGGCTTCTGGGGCTGGTTCACCCGCTCGCGGGCCTCGGTGTGGCTGGACGGCGTGTCGCGGCCGACCCTGGACGGGACCGCGCCGCTGATCGGCGCGCCCACCGCGTGGGACAGCGGGTTCACCGGGACCGGGGTCGCGGTCGGCGTGCTGGACACCGGCGTGGACGCCGAGCACCCCGACCTGGCGGGCCGGGTCGTCGAGCAGGCCGACTTCACCGGTTCCGGCACGGCCGACGAGGTCGGCCACGGCACGCACGTCGCCGGGATCATCGCGGGCGACGGCGCCTCGTCCGGCGGCCGGTACCGGGGTGTCGCCCCGGGCGCGACCCTGGTCAGCGGCAAGGTGTGCACGACGTTCGGCTGCCCCGACTCCGCGGTGATCGCGGGCATGGAGTGGATCGCGCCCCGCGCGCCCGTGGTGAACATGAGCCTGGGCGGCGCGTACAGCGACGGCCGGGACCCGGTGTCGCGCGCCCTGAACGACCTCACCGCCCGCCACGGCACCCTGTTCGTGGTGGCCGCGGGCAACGACCGCGCGCTCGACGAGCCCGACCCGCTGGCCTCGGTCACCTCCCCCGCCGCGGCCGACGCCGCGCTCGCCGTGGGCAGCACCGGGCGCGACGGCGCGACCAGCCCGTTCTCACCGCGCCAACCCCGCCGGGGCGACCACGCGGTGAAACCCGACATCGCCGCGCCCGGCGCCGACGTGGTCTCCGCCCGCGTGCCCGGCACGCCCGCCGGAGACACCGCGCCCGTGGACGAGCGCTACGCGGCCCTGTCCGGCACGTCGATGGCCGCGCCGCACGTGGCCGGGACCGCCGCGCTGCTGCGGCAGCGGCACCCCGGCTGGGCGGCCGACCGGCTCAAGCCGCTGCTGGTGAGCACCGCCCACCCGACCGCCGACGTGTTCGAGCAGGGCGCGGGCCGGGTCGACGCGGCGCGGGCCGTCGCCCAGGACGTGAGCGCGTCCGGCGGCGTCGGGTTCGGGTTCCTGCGGTGGCCGCACGACGTCGCGCCCGACCGCACCGTGACCTACCGCAACGACGGCGCGGAACCCGTGGAGCTGGCCCTGTCCACCGACTCGCCGCGCTTCACCGCCTCCGCGCCGAGCGTCGTCGTCCCCGCGCGCGGCGCCGCGTCGGTGACCGTGCGCCTGGACCCGGCCGGCGCGTCCGGCCGCTTGGGCGCGCGGCTGACCGGGTCGGCGCCCGGCGTGGTCGTGCGGACCGCGCTGACCGCCGTGCTCGAACCGGAGAGCCACGACGTGCGGGTCACGCTGCGCGGGCGCACCGGCACGTCGGCGTCGACCGTCGTGAAGGCCGTGGACACCGCGACCGGCGCGGCGCACGGCGTGCGCGTGGTGGGCGGCGTCGGCACGGCCCGCCTGCCGGAGGGCCGCTACGACGTCAACGCCGTCGAGGTCTCCGACGCCGGCGACGTGACCCTGCTCGCCCGGACCGGCGTCACCGTGGACCGGGCGACGACCGTGGCCCTCGACGCGACCACCGGGACCCCGGTCACCACCACCGTCGACCGCGCCGGCGCGGAACTCGTGGTCGGCGAGCTGCTGCTGGTGTCCGGCACGGCCGACCGCACCTCCGGCCTCGGCTGGTTCGCCCGGCCCGGTCAGCGGGTGCACCTGGTCGCCACCCCCGGCACGGTCACCGACCACGTGTTCACGCTGTCCTACCGGGCGACGCTGACCGCACCGGGCGCGGTGTACCACCTGGCGTTCCTGTCCCGGGGCGCGATCCCGGACGGCCGGTTCACCGCGCGCGACCGCGACCTGGCCCGCGTGGACGCGCACTACCACGCCCAGGGCGCGCCGACCGAGGGCCTGCGCTCGGACTACGCGTTCCTCGACGACCCCGGCGCGAACAGCGGCATCTACGAGGCCTACCCGCACGAGGTCCCCAGCCGCCGCACCGAGTTCTACACCGCGGCGCCGGACGTCCGGTGGCAGCACCTGGCCGCCCTGTTCCCGCCCGGCGCGGAGGACGTGGAGAACACGGTGTCCTACCGGACCTACCGACCGGGCCGCCAGGAGTCGCACTGGAACCGCGCGCCACTGGGCCCCGCGTTCGGCGACGAGGGACTGGGCTTCGGCGTCCGGCGCGACGGCGGGCAGCTGTCCGTGGGCGTGACCCTGCTGTCCGGCGGCGACCCCGACCACTTCACGCTGCCGCCGTACGGCGCGACCGGCACGACCGAGCTGTTCCGCGACGGCCGCTCGCTCGGCGTGAGCGACCTGCCCGGCACGGGCGTGTTCGAGGTGCCGGAGGAGCCGGGCACGTACACGCTGCGGTCCACCGTGCGGCGGTCCGTGCCGTGGTCGGTGATCGGCGCGTCGGCGGACGTGACGTGGACCTTCCGCGAGTCCGGCGGCCCCGCGCCGGTGCTGCTGGTGCGCGCCCAGGCGGACGTCGACGAGCAGGGCCGCGCCCCGGCCGGTCGGGTGTTCCCGGTGCGGCTGCTGGCGCGGCACCAGCCGGGGTCGACCACGTCCCGCCTGGTGGCGCTCAAGGTCGAGGCCTCGTCCGACGACGGCGCCACGTGGCGCGCCGCGCCCACCACGTTCACGCCGTCGGGCACCGGGGTGGCGCTGGTGTCGCACCCGGCCGCGCCGGGCTTCACGTCGCTGCGGATCACCGCGCGCGACGCGGACGGGAACTCGGTGGCGCAGACGGTGATCCGGGCGTACCAGACGCGGTAGGGACGGCCGGTCGTCGGCCGGGGGGGCGGTCCGCACCAGCGCCACCACCGCCCGACGACCGGCCGAACCCGGCGGGACCGAGCGGGACCTGGCGTCCTGAGTGGACACCGCCCGTGCGCGCCGGCACGCACGGGCGGCAACGCCCCTGGGCACGGGCGGCAACGCTCCCGGCGCGGGGCAGCGGCACTCCCCAAGCGCAGGCGGCAACGTTCCCAGCGCGGGCAACTCCCCCGGGCGTGGGCGGCAGCCCTCTCGGCGCGGCCGGTCGCGCCTGCCGGGACGCGGCCGTCGAAGGCGTCCCGGCAGGCGGTGGCCCCGTGTCGGCGCTCAGCCGATCCTCTTCAGCCGATCCTCCTCAACCCGTCGGCCAGGTACTCGGCCCGGCACGCCGACCTCTGGATCTTCCCGCTGGACGTCTTGGGCACGGTGCCCTTGCGCACCGCCACGACCTCCTCGACCTCCACCTCGTGCTCGGCGGCGACGGCCCGGCGCACGGCCATCGCGATGCGCGCGGCGACCAGGACCGGGTCCTCGCCCTCGCGCCGCGCCGCGGCCGGGTCCACCTCGACCACCACGACGAGCCGCTCGCCGCTGTCGCCGTCCACGCCGAACGCCGCCACGCCGCCGGTCCGGATCACCGGGTGGCTGCCCTCCGCGGTCACCTCCACGTCCGTCGGGTGGACGTTGCGCCCGTGGATGATCACCAGGTCCTTGATCCGGCCGACGACGTAGAGGTGCCCGTCGTGCTGGAAGCCGAGGTCGCCGGTGCGCAGCCACCGGTGGCCGGCGCGCTCGTCGTCGGTGTCCAGGCGCGCGTCCCAGGAGCCGTCGCGGTCGGACCGGGTCCAGTAGCCGTCGGCCACGTTGGGACCGCTCACCCAGATCTCGCCCACCCGACCGGGTTCGACCGGGTGCCGGTCGTCCACGCCCGCGACGACGATCCCCTGCCCGGCCGGGACGCCGCACGACACCACCGGCACCGACCGCTCGTCGCCCGCCCCGACCTGGTGGACGACGCCCCCCGCGAGCCGGTCCCGGTCCAGGTGCAGCACCCGGGGCCGCTCGTCGAGCGGCTTGCTGGACACCAGCACCGTCGCCTCGGCCAGGCCGTAGGACGGGTTGAACGCCTCGGGGCGGAAGCCCGCCTCGGCGAACGCGGAGGTGAAGCGCTCGACCAGCCCGGCCCGCACCGGTTCGCTGCCGTTGATCACCACGCCGAGCGAGCTCAGGTCCAGGGCGCGCTTCTCCGCCGCGGAGACCTTCTCGATGGTGAGCGCGAGGCCGACGTTCGGCACGCCGGTCAGGGTCCCGCCGTGCCTGGTGATCTCCTCCAGCCACCGCAGCGGGCGCTGCACGAAGGCCTGCGGCGTCAGGTGCGCCGCGGGGAAGCCGACGAGCAGCGGCGTGAGGACCATGAACACCATGCCCATGTCGTGGAAGAAGGGCAGCCAGCTCACCACCCTGGACTCGCGGGAGAGCCGGTACGCCTCGATGATCTGCCGGACGTTGGCGATGACGTTGCGGTGCCGCATGACGACGCCGCTCGGGCTGCTCGTCGAGCCGGACGTGTACTGGAGGTAGGCGACGTCCTCGGGCGTGGGGCGGTGCTCGCGCCAGCGGGCCGCGGCCCCGTCCGGCACCTCGTCCACCGCGATGATCCCGGGTGCGCGGGTCAGCCCCTCGCCCTCGCGGAACAGGTCCTCGACCGCGGTCCTGCTGCCCGCCGTGGTCAGCGCGGTCGTCGCGCCGGCGTCGCGCAGCGCGCTGACCAACCGGAACGGCTTGCGGAAGGACTCCGGCGCGAACAGCGGCACCGCGACGACCCCGGCGTAGGCGCAGCCGAGGAACGCGGTCACGTAGTCGACGCCCTGTCGGCACAGGATGCCGGCGCGGTCACCCGGTCGTGCGATGTCCGACAGGGACGCGGCGATGGCCCTGGCCTTGAGGTCGAGCTGGTCGAAGGTCAGCGTCGTCTCGCCGGTGCGGCCGTCCCGGTCGTAGTGCGCGAAGACGACCGCGTCCCGGCCGCCCAGTTCGACCGCGTGCCTGCGCGCCACGCCGACGACGTCGTCGTCCGCGGCGAGCGACACGCGGGTCCCACCTGTTCCGAGCATCCTGTTCCCCCAACGGTTGTCGTCGATGCGGTCATCCCAGATGACGGGCCAGCTCGGCGGCGACCTCCGCCCGCCGCGGGACGAGGTAGAAGTGGTCGCCGGGGAAGACCCGGTGCCGGAACCCGCCCGCGGCGACCTCGGCCCAGCCCAGCACCTCCTCCGGCGGCAGGTCCGGGTCGCGGTCGCCGGCGAGCGCGAGGACCGGCATGCGCAGCCGGGGGCCCGCGCCCGGCCGGTAGTTCTCGATCAGCCGGTAGTCGTTGCGGACGATCCCGGTGGTGAGCGCCCGCAGTTCGGGGTTGTCGAGCACGGCGGCGTCGGTGCCGCCCAGCCGCCGCAGTTCGGCCAGGATCCCTTCGTCATCCCGCAGGTGCACCGAACCCGGCCGGTGGCGGTGGGGCGCGGGGCGGGCGGAGACGGCCAACCGCAGGTCGGCGGCTGGTCTGCGCTGTTCCAGCCGCCTGGCCACCTCGTAGGCGATCGCGGCGCCCATGCTGTGCCCGAACAGCGTGGTCGGCCGGTCCGCGGCGGCCGACAGCGCGGTGACCAGGGGGTCGACCAGCTCGTCCACCTCCACGAGGTGCGGCTCGACCAGCCGGTCCTCCCGGCCCGGGTACTGCACGGCGACCACCTCGACGTGCGGACCGAACCCGTCGGCCCAGTCCCGGAAGAAGCTCGCGGACCCGCCGGCATGCGGGAAACACACCAACCGCCTCGTCGGGGCGACCCTCGACCCGAAGGAGCGGAACCACGGTTTGGTGAGAACGGTCGCCGCGTACACCGGCTGACCTCGATCGCGATACCCCCGCATGTCCGGACCCCCGGGTCGGCTTTGGTTGCCTCTCAACGAGACTAGCTTGGTGACCGACATCTCAGTAAGGTGTGCCAGGCCTAACCCCGAACACACTGGGTGATCACACGTGTTCGGGGCGTCGAACACCGCGGGGGTGCGGTTCAGCAGTCCCACTCGTCGATTCCCACCGGGTCGAGGACCCGACCGGACGGCGGGGCGACCAGTGCCGACCGGGAGGAGAGCCATGTCCGGGGAAGTGGAAGCGGAGCCTTCGGGGGGAGCGCCACCACCCGGCCCGGAGCCGGCGGCGCCGGGCGGGCTGAAGGAGCTCATCGCGCCGGTCAAGTCGAGCCTGGTGCTGGCCGCGGTGCTCGCCGCGGTGGGTGCGATCGCCTCGCTCGCGCCGTTCGTCGCGATCTACGAGCTCGCCCTGGAACTCCTCTCCCCCGACCCCGACGAGGGGCGCGTGTGGACCGTCGTCGCGATCGCGGTGCTCGGCCTGGTCCTGCGCTTCCTGTGCGAGGGCACGGCGTTCGCGGTGAGCCACCGGGCCGACAACCGGTTGCAGGCGCACCTGCGCCGCCGGGTCGTGGCGCACCTCGGTCGATTACCCCTGGGGTGGTTCACCGAGAAGAACGCGGGCACCGTCAAGACCGCCGTGCAGGACGACGTGCTGGCGATGCACCACCTCGTGGGCCACTCGGTGGTGGAGTTCGTCTCCAGCGCCACGGCGCCGGTCGCCGCCCTGCTCTACCTGCTGTTCGTGGACTGGCGGCTGATGCTCGTCACCATCGTCACCCTGCCGATCTACGCCGCGTTCTACGTGATCGCCACCCGCAAGTCCGGCGAGAACGTCGCGCAGTACGGCGCGGCGCTCGGCCGCATCAACGCCGCGGTCATCGAGTTCGTGCAGGGCATCGCGGTGGTCAAGGCGTTCGGCCAGACGCGCCGGGCGCACGAGCGGTTCACCACCGCCTCCGACGACTACGTGGCGTTCATGGAGAAGTGGATCAGCCCGGTGCTCAAGCCGCAGTCGGTGACCTCGGCGTGCGTCTCGCCGCCGGTGATCCTGCTCGCCGTGCTCACCGGTGGCGCGATCTTCGTCGGGCAGGGCTGGGTGCGCGCGGTCGACCTGCTGCCCTTCGCGCTGCTGGGCGTGGGCCTGACCGCCCCGCTGGTGGCGCTGGGCTACACCGGCAACGACATCCGCTCCGCCGGCGCCGCCGCCGCGCGGATCGGCGTCCTGCTCGCCACGCCGACGATGACCGACCCGGCCGAGCCCCGGGTCCCCGCGGGCAACCTCGTCGAGTTCGACCACGTGGACTTCGGCTACGGGCCGGAGAAGCAGGTGCTGCACGACGTCAGCGCGGTCCTGCGCCCCGGCACGGTCACCGCGCTGGTCGGACCGTCCGGTGCGGGCAAGTCGACCCTGGCGAGCCTGCTGCCCCGGTTCTTCGACGTGGACCGCGGCTCCATCCGCATCGGCGGGGTCGACCTCCGCGACGTCGCGACCGCCGAGCTGTACCGGCACGTCGGGTTCGTCTTCCAGGACGTGCGCCTGCTGCGGATGAGCGTGCGGGACAACATCCGGCTCGCCCGCCCCGACGCGGACGACGCCGCGGTGGAGTCCGCCGCCAGGTCGGCGCAGGTCCACGACGTCGTCCAGGCCCTGCCGCGCGGCTACGACTCGGTGGTGGGCGAGGACGCGAAGTTCTCCGGCGGCGAGGCGCAGCGGGTCTCCATCGCCCGCGCCCTGCTGGCCGACACCCCGGTCCTGGTGCTCGACGAGGCGACGGCGTTCGCCGACGCGCAGTCGGAGGCCGCGATCCAGGACGCGCTGTCCGAACTGGCCGCGGGGCGCACCCTGCTGGTCATCGCCCACCGGCTGCACACCGTCGCCGACGCCGACCAGATCCTCGTCCTGGACGAGGGCCGGGTGGTGGAGCGGGGGCGGCACGCCGACCTGCTCCGGGCCAACGGCCTGTACGCCAGGCTCTGGGCGGCGGGCGAACACGACGTGGTGGAGGTCGGCGCGTGATCCGCGAGTTCCTCTCCGTCCTGGACGACCGGGACGCCAAGCCGGCGCGCGGGCACCTGGCCCTGCTGGTCTGCTACGCCGTGCTGCACGGCATCGTCTTCGTCCTGCTGGTGCCGGTGCTGCGGGCGCTGTTCGCCGGCGACCTGTCCACCGCGTGGACCTGGATCGCGGTGCTCGCGGGCGTCACCGCGGTGACCTGCGTGGTGCACTACGCGCAGTCGATGTACGGGTTCGACGTGGGCCTGAAGATGACCCGCGCGCTGCACCGCCGCCTGGGCGACCACGTCGCCGCGCTGCCGCTGGGCTGGTTCTCCGGCAACCGGGTCGGCCGGCTCGGGCAGCTCGCGACCACGGGCGTGTGGGAGGTCACGGGCCTGCCCGCGCACCTCATCCGACCGCTGGTGATGGCCGTGGTGACGCCCGCGACGATCGCGGTCGCGATGCTGTTCTTCGACTGGCGGATGGCGCTGGCCCTGGTCCTCGGCGCACCGGTGATCTACGTCGGCTACCGGGTCACCTCGCGCCTGCTGGTGCGCACGGAGCACGAGATCGACGCCGCCGCGGCGGAGTTCGGCGGGCGCGCGGTCGAGTTCGCCCAGAACCAGGCGGTGCTGCGGGCGTGCGGGCGCGCCGAGTCCGGGTACCGGGCGCTGGACGACGCGATCGAGCGCCAGCACGAGGTGGGCACCCGGCAGATCCGGGTCGGCGTGCCGGCCCTGCTGCTGTTCGCGGTCTCCGTCCAGCTGGTGGTCGCGGCGGTCTTCGTCGTCGGCGTGTCGCTCGCCCTGGGCGCTTCGCTGGGCGTGCCCGAGCTGCTGGCGCTGCTGGTGCTGGTCACCAGGTTCGTCGACCCGATCGTGGCGACCGCCGAGCTGGGCGCCGCGATGCGGGCCGCCGGCAACAGCCTCGGCCGCATCCGCGAGGTCCTGGAGACCCCGCCGCTGCCCGAGCCCGCGGGCGACGCCGCGCTGCCCGGTGGCGAGCGGTTCGACATCGAGTTCGACGACGTCCGCTTCGCCTACGAGGGCCAGGGCGGGGGTGACGGCGCGGCCGACGGCCGCGCGGCGCTGGCCGGAGCCGCCTTCCGGATCCCGGCGGGGACGACCACCGCGCTGGTCGGGCCGTCCGGTTCCGGCAAGAGCACGGTCGTCCGGCTGATCGCGCGGTTCTGGGACGTCGACGGCGGCGCGGTGCGCATCGGCGGCGCCGACGTGCGGGACATCCCGACCGAGCGGCTCATGGCGCTGATCGCCCCCGTGTTCCAGGACGTCTACCTGTTCGACGCCACCATCGAGGAGAACATCAGGATCGGCCGCCCGACCGCCACCGAGGCGGAGGTCCGGGAGGCGGGCCGGCTCGCCCGGGTGGACGAGATCGCGGAGCGGCTGCCGGACGGCTGGCGGAGCAGGGTGGGCGAGGGCGGCGCCGTGCTGTCCGGCGGCGAGCGCCAGCGGGTCTCGCTGGCCCGCGCGATCCTCAAGGACGCGCCGATCGTGCTGCTGGACGAGGCCACGGCCGCGCTGGACCCGCGCAACGAGGTGGCCGTCCAGCAGTCGCTGGCCACGATGTCCGGCCGCACCAAGCTCATCATCGCGCACCGGCTCCGGACGATCGTCCACGCCGACCAGATCATCTTCCTCGACGGCGGCGAGCCGGTCGAGATCGGCACGCACGAGCAACTGCTGGCGGCGGACGGCCGCTACGCGCGCTTCTGGCGCGATCGGAACCGCGCCAGGGGTTGGCGCCTGGTCAAGGGAGGTGGGGCGCGGTGACCGAGACGACGGGGACCCAGTTGCCGGAGATGCGGTTCGACCCCGAGTTCTACCGCGACCCCTACCCGGGGTACGCGGAACGGCGCGACCAGGGGCCCGTGCACCGCGCCACCATGCCCATGGGGCTGGACATGTGGGTGGTGACCCGGTACGAGGACGTCAAGGCCGCGCTGGGCAACCCCGCGCTGAGCCGGGACTACCGGGTCTACGGCGAGGTGCTGGACCGCAAGCTCGGCAACTCCTCGGCCCGGGTCGCGTCGGCGAGCGCCTTCGACGCGCACATGCTCAACTCCGATCCCCCCGACCACACGCGGTTGCGGCGGCTCGTGGGCAAGGCGTTCACCGTGCGCACCACCGAGCGCCTGCGCCCGCGCGTCCAGGAGCTGACCGGCGACCTGCTCGACGCGATGGCGTCGCGCGGCGAGGCCGACCTGATCGCCGAGTTCGCGCTGCCCCTGCCGATCATGGTGATCTGCGAGCTGCTGGGCGTGCCGCTGCCCGACCAGGCCCGGTTCCGGGAGATGTTCGAGGCGATCTTCTCCAACAGCGCGCGGCCGGAGGACCGGGGGCGGGCCGCCCGGGAGCTGACCGGGTACCTGACCGACCTGATCGCGGCGAAGCGGGCCGACCCGAGGGAGGACCTGCTCTCGGAGCTGGTCGCGGTCCGCGACGGCAGCGACCGGCTCAGCGAGCACGAGCTGATGTCCATGGCGTTCCTGCTGATCGCCGCCGGCCACGAGACCACGGTCAACCTCATCGGCAACGGGGCCCTGGCGCTGCTCACGCACCCGGAGCAGCTGTCCGCGGTGCGGGCCGACCCGGAGCTGATGCCCCGGGCCGTGGAGGAGTTCCTGCGGTACGACAGCCCGGTGCACATGGCGTCGGTCCGGGTGGCCACCAGCCCGCTCCACATCGGCGGGGTCGAGATCCCGGCCGGGGAGCTGGTGCTGCTGTCGCTGGCCGCCGCCGACCGCGATCCCGAGCGGTTCCCCGACCCGGACACCCTGGACGTCACCCGGGACGCCAAGGGGCACCTGGCCTTCGGCCACGGCATCCACCACTGCATCGGCGCCCACCTGGGCCGGGTGGAGGGGATCGTCGCGCTGGGCATGCTGGTCGAGCGCTTCCCGGGTCTGCGCCTGGCCGTGCCGGTCGGGGAACTGCGGTGGAACCACAACATCCTGTTCCGCGGCGTGGAGGAACTGCCCGTCGTCCTCTGAAGCCCGGTCCGGGGCGCCGACCCTCCGGCCGGCGCCCCGGACCCGTTCACTCCGCCTTCTCGACCTTCTCGGCTCCGTCCTCCGCACCGTCCTCCGGCGGCGCGGCGGCCGGCGTCCGCGCCACCACGTCGCGGCGGCGGATGAGCACGAGAGCGATCACGACCGCGACCGCGGCGACCACCGCGGCGTAGACGGTCATCTGGGAGGTCCCGTGCGCGATTGCGCTCTCCACCGCGTTCGACACCTGGTCACCCGCACCGGCCGGGGTGGCCTCGGCGATCCGCTGGAGGTCGCCCTCGGCCGTCGCCTGGGCGATGGTGTCGCGGCTGCCCTCGGGGACACCGGTGTCCGCCTGCACGCTGTCGCCGGCCGCGGCCTTGAAGGCCAGGCCGAACGCGGCGGTGCCGACGGCGGTGCCGATGGGGAACAGGCTGTTGGCCATGCCCGAGGCCATCCCCGCGCGTTCGAGGGGCACCACGTTCACGGCCACGCCCATCAGCGGCGTGGTCGACAGCCCGCTGCCCAGGCCCCAGAGGATCATCGGCGCGATCAGCGGCCACACGTCGCCGCCCGGTTGGATGAGCCAGGAGAACAGGGCCGCGGAGACGGCCAGCATGCCGAACCCGACCGCGATGATGTGGCCCGCGGCGAACCGGGCCTGGAGCTTGCCCGCACCCATCCCGCCCGGCAGCGCCGCCAGGTAGATGGGCAGCAGGGCCAGACCGCTCTCCAGGGCGGACAGCCCCAGCGCGGCCTGGAGGTAGAGCACGAAGTAGATGGCCGTGCCCAGGGTGAGGGCGCGCGACAGGAACGACAGGAGGACCGCGCCCACGAACGAGGGGATGCGGAACAGCTCCAGGCGCATGATCGGAGCCGACGCGCGGCGCTCCACGAGCAGGAAGACGACCAGCAGCACCACGCCACCGGCGATCTGGGCGAGCGTGGTCGGGCTGCCCCAGCCCTGCTCCTCGCCCCGGGTCACCGCGAGGTTGATCACCGCGAGCGAGCCGGTGAACAGCACGACGCCGAACCAGTCGATCGGGCCGGTCGGTGGCACGCGGTCCACCTTGGGCAGCTTGAACCAGGCCAGCGCGAAGCCGAGGGCGCCGATCGGCACGTTGATCAGGAACATCCAGCGCCAGTCGGCGACGTCCACGAGCACGCCGCCGACCAGCGGCGCCGCCGCGCCGCACGCGCCGAGCATGGTGCTCCACTTGGCGATGGCCATGTTCCGGCGCTGGCCCTCGTAGTCCTGCGCGATGAGCGGCAGGGCGTTGGCGAACAGCATCGCGCCGCCCACGCCCTGCAACGCGCGGGCGATGTCGAGGAACAGCGAGGTCGGCGCGAGCCCGCACGCCAGCGACGCCAGGGTGAACACGGCGATGCCGGCGAGGAACATCTCCCGCCGGCCGAGCCGGTCGGACAGCGACCCGATCGGCTGCATCAGCGCGCCGAACGCCACGGCGTACGAGATGACGACCCACTGGAGGCTCGCCAGCGAGCCGCCCAGGTCGCGCTGGATCGCCGGTAAGCCGACGGAGACGATGGTGAGGTCGATGACGAGGATCACGGTGGCCACCGTGACTATGGCCAGCGTCAGTGGAGCCTTCCTAGCAGTGGGCGGTGCCACCGTCGGATTCCCCTTTCGTTGGTTGACCGGACTGGAGCGTCCGTCCATTGTCAATATTCCACGTGCAGCGGCTTGCCCCAGTCGGACCAACGGCGCACCGCCAAGCAGCTATAGCAATACCGCACATCGCCCGACGCCGATCGACGGGTGCACGATCCACGAAAAACCATTGCTCCGTTAGGGTAGCCTATGTTAGCATGTCCGGTGGGACAGGATGAGGCATTGACCTCCACGTCCCCCTGGGGGGTGATGTTCCACGGGCTTCCAGCCGCATGGCTTCCGACAGCCGTGCAATTGAGTTCGCGTTGAATTTCCCAACACGTTCCACACATACGCCACGGCCGCAAGCCCTGCTTTTGCGGCTTCTTTTACCGTGGGCAAAAACGGAGGCATTCGTGAGCGAACCGACCAAGGAAAGTTCAGCCGCCAACGAGCTGGTCAAGGCGTACGCGGCCAATGCCGCGTTCCGCGCCGCCACGGCCGAGGAGCTGGTCAACGCGGACAACCCGTTCCGCCGCCCCGTGCGGCCGGACGACCTGGACTTCCTGGACTACGACCGCGAGCTGCCCGTCGACCAGGTGCTCCTGCTCAGCAGCCTGTTGGGCCACCGGATGCTGCGGAACATCTACGACGCCGACGCGGTCTACCTGCCCCCTTCCGGCGACTCGCCGGCCTGGCAGGACCTGCCCCGCTTCTACTCGGACGAGAACCGGCTGGCGGGCCACCGCGCGGGCCGGGTGCTGGAGCGCCACCTGTTCTCCTTCCTCGCCGCCGAGCGGCCGGCCCTGGAGCGGCCGAGCGCCGCCGCGGTGGGCGAGCTGGTCCTCGGCGAGCTGGAGGAGCGGCGGGCGAACCCCGGCCGGGCGTTCCCGGTGCTGAACTCCTGCCAGGACCGCCGGTACGCGGCGACGTTCCTGCTGCTCCAGCTCACCGCGGTGCTGCCGGCGGCGAACAGCGCGGTCGCGCGCAACCTCGTCGGCGACTACGACGCGGTGCTGCCCGGCCTCGGCTCGGCCCTGGTGGACGCCCACCGGAACTGGCTGGGCGACGCGACGCGACTCCGCGACGCCCTGGGCGAGTGCGACCTGGTCACGGGCCCGAACGCCTACTGGCAGTTCTACCTGACCTCCTCCCTCGCCCGCGCCAACCACCTGCACTTCGTGTCGAGCGGGCACGAGCGGTTCTTCGAGTTCCTGGGCGCCTGGGCGCACAAGCTGGTGGACGACGCCGTGCGCGCCGAGCAGTTCCGCTCGGTCGTCGCGGACGCCTTCGGCGTGGAGGGCGGCGTCCTGACCGCCGCGCAGGCGCCGGAGGCGCTGGTGACGCCGCTGCTGACCACCCTGGAGGAGCGGTTCGGCGCCTCCGCGCTGCGGGGCTTCCACGCCGGGTTCTCCGACGCGCGGTGGCTGGCCGACCTGTGGGACCGGGACCTGGCGACCCAGCTGGACTGGGCGGACCGGATCGACGAGTACAAGGACAAGGCCGAGAAGCTCGCCCACAAGATCGAGGCGGAGAACATCGAGGTCGACCTGGAGACGTTCGTCGAGTCCGAGGAGGAGACCTCCACCACCCACGTGCACGACGACCACCGCCTCGTCGTGGTCGAGGTCGGTCAGATGCACTTCTGGAACAACGCGGGCCGCGTGATCCCGCTGTCGGTGGGTGACAAGGTGCTGATCCCCGCCGAGCGGCTGCACGGTTCCGTCGTCCTGTCCGGCACCTGCACGTACCACCAGCCGGTCATCTCGGAAGAATTGCTGAACTCTATCTGAGCACGTCCGCGCACATCCAGGGAGCAATGCTGTAGCGGTGCCGCGCGCGCTCGACCGGCGGCCTGGGGACTGGGGGTTTCATCAGCATGGAACCGAGCACGGCGGAGGAGACCACGGCGAATTTGTCCACCGCGGACCCGCCGATAGACCGGCTGGACGTGCCCGAGTGGGGCATCGAACTGGTCCGGGATTTCAACGACACGCTGCTGTCGCGGGAGACCCTGTTTCCCTGCACTTTCGCGGTTGCCGGGCTCAACAAGGCGACCCTGCGATTCGGGTTCGTCGAGAGCATCGACGACGAGGAGGCGTGGTACCCGCTCCTGACCTCTCTCTCCGCTTACCTGGAGAACTACCGGTCACTGGGCCGGGACACCTCGTTCATCGCGTTCTTCCGCCCCCACCCGGTGGAGCGCACGCTCGACGAGTACCGCGAGCGGTTCTGGTCGGTGCTGGATTTCCTGCACCGGCACGACCCCGAGCCCTGGCCCGAGGGCGTGCCGCGGGACCCGGACGACCCCTGGTGGGAGTTCGGCTTCGGCGGCGTCCCGATGTTCGTCGTCTGCAACACGCCCGCGCACCGGCGGCGCCGGAGCAGGCACAGCGGCGAGATGTTGATCACCTTCCAACCGCGGTGGGTGTTCGAGGGCATCGAGGCGACCACCAGGCGCGGGCAGCAGGCGCGGAAGGTGATCCGCAAGCGGCTCGGGGACTTCGACGGCATGGAGCCCTCGCCGCACCTCGGTTCGTACGGGGACCCGGAGAACAGGGAGTGGCGCCAGTACTTCCTGCCGGACGACGACCACGAGGGCGGCGGGCGCACGGCGGAGCGCTGCCCGTTCCGCCCGTCCAAGACCGCCGAGCGGGGGGAGTGACGTGGTGCGGGAGGACGACGAGTTCGGCAACGAGATCGCGGTCATCGGCCTTGCCGGCCGGTTCCCTCGGTGCGGCGGTGTCGACGACTTCTGGCAGGTGCTCAGGGAAGGGGTGGAGGCCTTCACCCACTTCGACGACGACGACCTGCTGGACGCGGGCCTGCCGGCCCGCGGCCTGGCCAACCCCGACCGGGTGCGCGCCCGGCCGATCCTGGACGGCATCGACCTGTTCGACGCCGACTTCTTCGGCTACTCGCCGCGCGAGGCGGAGGTGATCGACCCGCAGCAGCGCCTGTTCCTGGAGTGCTGCTGGGAGGCGATGGAGTCGGCGGGCTACGACCCCGAGCGCTTCACCGGCGCGGCGGGCGTGTTCGGCGGCGGCGGGCCGAGCTCCTACTTCCTGTCCAACCTGTACAACAACCCGCCCTTCATGCGGTCGGTGGGCATGTTCCCGGCGATGCTGGGCAACGACAAGGACTTCCTCGCGCCGCGGGTGTCCTACAAGCTCAACCTGCGGGGACCCAGCATCAACGTCGTCACCGGCTGCTCCACCTCCCTGGTGGCGGTCCACCTGGCGGTGCAGAGCCTGCTGGGCGGCGAGTCCGACATCGCGCTCGCCGGTGGGACGATGATCTCCGTGCCGCAGCGGGCCGGCTACCTGTACCAAGAGGGCAGCGTCATGTCGCCGGACGGCCACTGCCGCGCCTTCGACGCCGACGCGGAGGGCACGGTGCCGGGCGACGGGGTCGCCGTGGTGCTGCTCAAGCGGCTGTCCGACGCCCTGGACGACCGCGACCACGTCCTCGGGGTCATCAGGGGCAGCGCCGTGAACAACGACGGGTCGGCGAAGGCCGGGTTCACCGCGCCCAGCGTGGAGGGCCAGGCCAACGTCATCGCGGAGGCGCTGGCCGTCGCGGACGTCGACCCGGCGACCATCGACTACGTCGAGACCCACGGCACCGGCACCAGGCTGGGCGACGCGGTCGAGATCACGGCCCTGACCCAGGCGTTCGACACGCCGCTGCGGCAGTTCTGCCGGATCGGCACGCTCAAGCCCAACATCGGGCACACCGACACGGCGGCCGGGGCGCTGGCCCTGATCAAGGTGCTGCTGGCGCTGCGGCACGAGCAGATCCCGCCGTGCATCAACGTGCGGACGCCGAACCCGAGGATCGACTTCGCGAACAGCCCCTTCCGGTTGAACACCGAGCTGTCGGGGTGGCCGCGCGCCGACCGGCCGAGGCGGGCCGCGGTCAGCTCCTTCACGGTCGGCGGGACCAACGCCCACGTCATCGTGGAGGAGGCGCCGCTCCGGCCCGCCCGCGGCGGCCCGGAGCGGCCGTACCACCTGGTAGTGCTGTCCGCCCGGTCGGCGACCGCGCTGAACTCGATGAGCGCCAACCTGCTCGACCACCTGGAGCGCAACCCCGGGTTGGACATCGCCGACGTCGCGCACACGTTGCAGGTCGGCCGCAGGGTGTTCGAGCACCGCGCGGCGTTCGCGTGCCGCGACGTGGACGACGCGGTCGCGGCGCTGGCCGGCCGGGGTTCCCGGCGGCTGGAGCGGGGCAGCGTCCCCCCGGTGCCGTCCGGCGAGCGGTCGGTCGCCTTCCTGTTCCCCGGTCAGGGCAGCCAGTACGCGGGCATGGGTCGCGAGCTGTACGGAGTGGACGGAGCCTTCCGGCGCGCCGTCGACGAGTGCGCCGAGGTCCTGCTCCCCGTGCTGGGGCTGGACCTGCGCGAGGTCCTGCACGCCGACGGGGACGACCGGGCCGCCGCCGACGAGCGGCTGGCCCAGACCTGGCTGACCCAGCCCGCGCTGTTCGTCACCGAGTACGCCCTGGCGCGCCAGTTGGCGGAGTGGGGCGTAAAGCCCGCCGCGATGCTCGGGCACAGCGTCGGCGAGTACGTGGCGGCGTGCCTGGCCGGTGTCATGACGCTCACCGACGCGCTGCACCTGGTCGCCGCCCGGGGGCGGCTGATGCAGGACAGGCCCGGCGGGGCGATGGTCGCGGTGGCGGCCGACGAGGAGCGGGTGACCGCGCTGGTCGCGGAGCTGGGGCTCGGCGACGAGCTGTGCCCGGCCGCGGTGAACGGACCGGACCAGGTCGTGGTGGCGGGTGGCGCCGAGGCCGTCGCCACCCTGGTGGAGCGGCTCGCCGGCGACGGGGTGCGCCACACGCCGCTGCGCGGCTCGCACGCGTTCCACTCGCCGGTGATGGACCCGGTCGTCGGGCCGCTCGCGGACGCGGCGGCCGGGCGGGGCCTGCGGGCGCCGCGCATCCCGGTGGTGTCCTCGGTGACCGGCGACTGGCTCGGCGACGCGGAGGCCGCCGACCCGGCGTACTGGGGTCGGCAGGCCAGGGCGACCGTTCGATACGCGGCGGGCTTCGAGCGGTTGCTCGCCGCGGGGCACGTGCTGCTGGAGGTCGGTCCCGGGGACACGCTGCGCGGCCTCGCCGCCCGGTTCGCCGACCCCGCGGGCGGTGTGCCCCGGGTGGTGCCCACCCTGCCCCGGCGGGCCGGCGGGTCCTCTTCGGACAGGTCGGACCTGGCCGAGCTGCACACCGCGCTGGGCGCGCTGTGGGTGTCGGGGGTCGAGCCGGACTGGGAGGGGCTGGCGGGCGGTGCGGAGCGGTACCGCGTGCCGCTGCCGACCTACCCGTTCGAGCGGCAGCGCTACTGGGTGGAGCCGGTGGCGACCGCCGGGGGCGGGCCGATCTCCCCCAGCGTGATGGCCGAGCCGGACGGGCAGGAGCCGGCTCGGGACCTCGACGTCCCCGCGCCGCACGAACGGCCGCTGTCCAGCGACCACGTGGCGCCGCGGACCCGCGTCGAGGAGGTGCTCACCGAGATCTGGCAGGACGTCATGGGCATCAGGCCGATCGGGGTGCACGACGGGTTCTTCGAGCTGGGCGGGCACTCGCTCATGGCGGTCCAGCTGGTCGCGCGGCTGCGGGAGGCGTTCCCGGTCGCCATCACCTCGGCGGACCTGCTCGCGGCGTCGCCGACGGTGGCGGGCATGGCCGAGGTCGTCGAGGAGGAGCTGGTCGAGAAGCTCCGGTCGATGAGCGACGACGAGGCCGCCGAGCTCCTGTCCGACCAGAACGGCTGACCCCACTCCGACACCGGACACGGAGGTGCACCCGGCATGAGCACGCCCGGAGGTTCGCCCGACAGGACCGAGGCGCTGTCCGACGTCAAGCAGGAGCTGCTGAGCAGGTGGCTGTCCGGCGGTCGGTCGACCCGCGAGGGGATCCCCCGCAGGTCGACCGGCCCGGCGGTGGAGGCGTCCTTCGCGCAGCGGCGCATGTGGTTCCTCGCGCAGGTGGAACCGGACAGCCCCTTCTACAACATGACCATGGCCGTCCGGGTGACCGGCGACCTGGACGTGCCCGCGCTGCGCGCCGCGCTGGAGCGGCTCGTCGCGCGGCACGAGTCGCTGCGCACCGGGTTCGACGTCGTGGACGGGCAGCCGAGGCAGGTCGTCCGGCCCGAGGTCGAGCTGCCCCTCACGGTCGAGGAGCACGCGGGCGCGCCGGTCACCGGCGACGACCTCGGCGACGAGGTGCGGGCGTGGCTGCGGGCCCGCTCCCGAGAGGTCTTCGACCTCACCCGGGCGCCCCTGGCGCGGTTCCACCTGCTCCGGGTCGCGCCGGACTCGCACGTGTTCCTGCTGGCCATGCACCACATCATCGGCGACGGCCGCTCGCTGGGCGTGCTGTTCGGCGAGCTGACGACGCTGTACCAGGCGTTCCGGGCCGGCGACGGCGACCCGCTGCCGCCGGTGCCCGTCCAGTACGCCGACTTCTCCGAGTGGCAGCGGCGGCGGTTCGGCGACGACGGCCTGCGGGACCAGCTCGGGTACTGGCGGGACCGGCTCGGCGGCGAACCGCCGCGCCTGCGGCTGCCCACCGACCGCCCCCGGCCGGACCGGCAGACCTTCCGCGGCGCCGGCTGCCGGTTCGCCGTGCCGCGCCCGGTGGCCGACCGGCTGCGGGAACTGGCCCACGAGGCGGACGCCACGCCGTACATGGCGCTGCTCGCGGCGTTCAAGGTCCTGCTGCACCGCTACACCGGGCAGACCGACCTGGTCGTCGGGTCCGTGGTGGAGGGCCGGGACCGGCCGGAGACCCGGTCGGTGATCGGCCTGTTCGCCAACACCGTCGTGCTGCGCACCGACCTGGGCGGGCTGCCCACCTTCCGGGAGGTGCTGGCCGAGGTGCGGCGCACCTGCCTCGGCGCCTACGCCAACCAGGACCTGCCGTTCGACCACCTCGTCGCCGAGCTGAGGCCCGAGCGCGACCTCGGCGACAACCCCCTGTTCCAGGTCATGTTCGTCATGCAGCACCCGCCCGCCGTCGGGCGGATCGGCGACCTGGACGTGCGGGTCGCCGACGCCGGCACCACCTCCGCCCAGTTCGACCTGACCCTGCACTGCTGGGAGGCCGCCGGGCGCGTCGAGGGCGTGCTCACCGGCAGCCTCGACCTGTTCGAGCCGGGGACGACGGCCAGGGTCGTCGGGCACTACGAGTCGCTGCTGACCGCCATCGCCGAGGACGCCGGGCGACCGCTGCACGAGCTGACCCTGATGTCGGCGGCGGAACGGGCGCTCGTCACGCCCGAACCCCCTCCCCCGCCGGTCGGCACGGGCGACGGGGGACCGCTGCTGGACCCGCTGCGGGCGTCGGCGGCCCTCGCGCCGGGGCGCGACGCGGTGCTGGACGGTGGCACCCGGCTCGACCACCGGTCGCTGTGGGACCGCGCCGAGGGCTTCGCCGGACGCCTGCTCGCCGCCGGCGTGCGACCCGGCACGCGGGTGGCCGTCGACCTGCCGCTGTCCTGGCGACGCGTCGCGGCCGTGCTGGGCACGCTCCTCGCGGGCGGCGCGTGCGTCCTGTTGGACCCCGGCCACCCGACGGCCTTCCGGCAGCGGGTCGCGGCGCGGGCGGGCGCGTCCGTCGTCCTGCGCGCCGACGACCGCCCGGCCGGTGCGCTCGACGTGCTGACCGTCGACGACACGTGGTTCACCTCCCCGTCGCCGGGGGCGGTGCCCCGGTATGACGACGCGGACGCGCCCGCCCTGGTGTGGGCGCGCCCCACCGGCCCCGTGGTCGCGACGCACGGCCAACTCGCCGCCGAGCTGCGCGCGCTGGGCGAGCGCTGCCCGCTGACCGCGGCCGACCGCGTGCTGCCGGCGACCGGGGCGGGACCGCGCCCGGAGCTGTGGTCGGTGCTGTGGGCGCTGGCCGCCGGCGCCGCCGTGGTCGTCCCGGACGAACCCGACCCGGGTCCGGCCGCCCTGCGGCGGCTCCTGGAGCGGCGCCCGGTCACCGCGGCGCACCTGCTGCCGTCCACGCTGGCCGGCCTGGGCGACACCGGGACCTGGCCGGCCGTCCCGCGGCTGGTCCTGACGGGCGGGGAGCCGCTGCCGCGGCGGGTGGCCGAGCACGTGCCCGCCGGGCTGCACCACCTCTTCGCCCCGGTCTCGACGCCGGGTCACCTGGCCGTGCACCGGGTCCGCGCGGACGACGCGCGGGGCCCGGACGAGCCGGTGCCGTTCGACGGCGGCGCCTCGCCGTGGTGCGTGGTGGACGGGCACGGCCGGGTCGTGCCGGTCGGGGTCGTCGGCGACCTGGCGGTGCGCACGGGCGACGGCGTCGTGCCGGTCGGTGGGCGCGGCCGGCGGCTGGCCGACGGCGCGCTCGTCCCGGAGTGGCCCGAGTCCGGCGCACCGCTGGTGGCCGGCGAGGAGCTGCCGCTCGCCGAGCTGCGGGACGCCCTGCTGGAGCACGACGGCATCGCCGACGCCGAGGTCCTCGTGCGGCGGACCACCGGGGGCGCCACCGAGCCGGTGGCCTACGTCGTGCCGACCGGGCCGTGGCGCCCGGGACCCCTCCGCGCGGCGCAGGCCGCCGCGTGGCCCGCGCGGTGGGCGCCGCGCGCGCTGGTGCCGGTCACCGCGATCCCGCTGACCGCGGCCGGGTTGCCCGACCACGTCGCGCTGAGGGCGCTCCCGGTCGTCGACGACGACCTCGCGGCGGGCTGGGAGCGGCTGCTGGCGGAGCGGCCCGGCGTGCTGCGCGCGGCGGCGGTGGTCGAGGAGACCGCCACCACCGCGCCCCGGCTGCACCTGGACGACCTGGGCGTGGCCCGACCCGCTCACGGCGCCGCCGACGCCGGGGCCGGGGCGGCGCCGGTCGTCGACCGCGTCGAAGCGCCCGGCGACCACGAGGGCGCGCCCGACTCGATCAGCCACGGCGGCCCCGCGCCCGAGCCGACCGTCGCCACGCTCGGCGAAGCGCTGCTGCGCGCGGCGACGGGCGCCGGCGAGGTCGTCTACGTGGGCGCGGACGGCGGCGAGGACCGCGTGCGCTACGACGAGCTGCTGGACGAGGCGTCCAGGGTGCTCGCCGGGCTGCGGGCGGCCGGGCTGGCGCCGGGCGACAAGGCGATCTTCCAGTTCGCGGACAACCGCGACTTCGTCACCGCGTTCTGGGCGTGCGTGCTCGGCGGCGTGGTCCCGGTGCCCCTGGGGGTGCCGCCGGGCTACCAGGAGGCCGGCAGCGGTCTCGCGCGGCTGGAGAACGCCTGGAGGTCGCTGGGCCGGCCGTGGCTGCTGACCGACCGGGAGCGGGCGGGCGGCGTGCGCGCCGCGGCCGCGGCGCGGGACTGGGGGCCGGTGCGCGTCGGCGTCCTGGAGGAGCTGCGCGCGGGAACGCCGGACCGGCGGTGGCACGCGGCGTCGCCGGAGGACCTCGCGCTGCTGCTGCTGACCTCCGGCAGCACCGGGGTGCCCAAGGCCGTGGCGCTGCGCCACCGCAACGTCCTGGGCCGGTGCGCGGCCACCGCCGCGATGAACGGCTTCCACGCCGGCGACGTGTCGTTCAACTGGATGCCGATGGACCACGTCGGCGGCATCGTCATGTTCCACGTCCGCGACGTCTACCTGGGCTGCCGGCAGGTGCACGCGCCCACCCAGCGGGTGCTGGAGGACCCGGTCCGGTGGCTCGACCTGGTCGACCGCCACCGGGCCACCGTGACCTGGGCGCCCAACTTCGCCTACGGCCTGGTGACCGACCGCGCCGCAGACTTCGCCGGCCGCGGCTGGGACCTGTCCTGCCTGCGGTTCATCCTCAACGCCGGCGAGGCGATCATGGCGCGGGTCGCGCGGGGCTTCCTGGCCGCGCTGGAGCCGTTCGGGCTGCCCGCCACGGCCATGCGCCCGGCGTGGGGCATGTCGGAGACCTCCTCCGCGGTGACCTACTCCGACGCCTTCCGGCTCGCCACGACCAGCGACCAGGACGCCTTCGTCGAGGTCGGCCGCCCGGTGCCGGGCACCGCCGTCCGGATCGTCGACGGCGACGACCGGCTCGTCCCGGAGGGCGCGACCGGCAGGCTCCAGGTGCGCGGGCCGACGGTGACCGGCGGCTACCACGACAACCCGGAGCAGAACGCGGCGTCGTTCACCGCCGACGGCTGGTTCGACACCGGCGACCTCGGCCGCCTGCGCGACGGCGCGCTGACCATCACCGGGCGCGCCAAGGACGTCGTGATCATCAACGGGGTCAACCACTACAGCCACGAGATCGAGGCGGTGGTCGAGGAGGCGCCGTGCGTCGAGCGGTCCTTCACCGCCGCCTGCACGGTCCGGGACGGGACGAGCACGACCGACCAGCTCGCGATCTTCTTCCACCCCCGGCCCGGGTTCGACGAGCGCGCCGCGGTCCTGGAGGTCCGCGCGAGGGTCGTGCGCGAGATCGGCGTCAACCCCGACCACGTGCTGCCGGTGCCGCGGGAGGCGATACCCAAGACCGAGATCGGCAAGCTCCAGCGGAGCCTGCTGCGCGAGCGGTTCCAGGCCGGCGGGTTCGAGCCGGTCGTCCGGCGCGTGGACCTGCTGCTGGGCCGGGACAACACCATCCCCCACTGGTTCCACCGGCAGGTCTGGCGACCGCGCGCCCTCTCCCCCGCCGGCGCGCCGGCCGGCGGGTGGCTGGTCTTCCTCGACCGGGACGGCCTGGGCGAGGCGGTGCTCGGCGCGCTGCCCGACGCGGTCCGGGTCGAGGCGGGCGCCGGGTTCGAGCGGGTCGACCGCGGGCGCTACCGGGTCGACCCGGCCGACGCCGACCACCACGACCGCCTGTTCGCGTCGCTGGCCGACGACGGCGTCGAGGTCGACGGGGTGCTGCACCTGTGGTCGTTCGGCGGCGCCGGGTTCCCCGCGCCGCACGGCGTGCTGCACCTGCTGCGCGCGCTGGCCCGGCATCCGGGGGAACGGCGCGTCGACGTCGTCGTGGCGGGCAGCGGCACGATGGCCGTGGACCCCGGGGACGCGGTGGACGCGGACCGCGCGGCGGTGCGCGGGTTGCTCAAGAGCGCGGCGGGTGAGGCGCCGGCGCTGCGCTGCCGCCGGGTGGACCTCCCGGCCGACGACCCCGCCGGGGCCGCGCGGGCGCTGGTCGCGGAGCTCGGCGGCGGGACGGCGGAGCCCGAGGTCGCCTACCGCGGCGGCCGGCGGCTGGTACCCCGGCTGGCGCGGGTGCCGCTCCCGGTCGACCCGCCCGGCGGGTCGCCGATCCGCCGGGGTGGGCGCTACCTGGTCACCGGCGGCCTCGGCGGGCTGGGCGCCCTGCTGTGCCGGCACCTGCTGACCGCCCACGACGCGCGGCTGCTCGTCGTGGGCCGGTCGGAGGTCCCGGAGCCCTCCCCCGCGCTGGAGTCGCTGCGGCGGCTCGGCGAGGTGCGGTACGCGGCGGCGGACGTGACCGGCGCGACGGCGCTGCGCGCGGCGGTCGACGCGGCCGAGGCGGGGTGGGGCGGGCCGCTGGACGGCGTCTTCCACCTCGCCGGGCGGTTCGCCGAGCACCTGGTGGCCGAGGGCGACGTGGCGCTGTTCGACGAGGTGTACGCCCCGAAGGCGGCCGGCGCGCGGGCGATCGGGTCGCTGCTGGCGGACCGGACGGGCTGCCTGGTCGTGTGCTTCTCGTCGGTGAACGGCTTCTTCGGCGGCGCGACGGTGGGCGCCTACGCCGCGGCCAACAGCCACCTGGACGCGTTCGCGCACGCCCAGCGCGCCCGCGGGCACGACGCGCGGTCGATCGCGTGGAGCATGTGGGACGACATCGGCATGAGCGCCGGCTACCAGGCGGCCGAGCTGTCCCGGGCGCGCGGCTTCCAGCGGATCACCGCCGCGCAGGGCATCGCGTCGCTGGAGGTGGCGCTGCGCCACGACGAGCCGTACGTGGTGGTCGGGGTGGACTCCGGCAACCCCGCGACCCGCGCGGTCGTGGCGGCCCCGAGCCGCCCGGTGCTGGCGCTCACCGGCTACGTGGCGGGCGGCGGCGTCGAGCCGTCGCGGGGCGAGGAGGTGCTGACCGACCGGTACGGCGGCACGGCGGTGTGCCGGGTCGTGCCGCGCGACGCGCTGCCGACCACCGGGACCGGCGAGGTCGACCGCGAGGCGCTGCGGCGGGACTCCCGCGCGGAGTCGCACCGGGACGACGGCACCCCGCCCCGGACCGCGCTGGAGCGCGAGATCGCCGAGGTCTGGTGCGAGGTCCTCGACCTGGAGCGGGTCGGCGTCCGCGACGGCTTCTTCGACCTCGGCGGGCACTCGCTGCGCATGACGCAGCTGGCCCACCGGGTCCGCGAGCGGCTGGGCGTCGAGCTGAGGCTCGCCGAGCTGTTCCGGGAACCCACGGTGGAGGGCATGGCGCGCTCGGTCGAGCGGGCGCGCGACGGTGGCGCGGCGACGACGCCCGACCTGCTCGCCGAGGCCGAGCTCGACCCGGTGATCACCGCGCCCGGCCCGCCCGACCTCGCCGCCGCCCGCGATCCCCGGCACGTCGTCGTCACCGGGGCCGCGGGGTTCCTCGGCGCGTTCCTGCTCGACGAGCTGCTGGCGCGGACCCGGGCCACGGTCTGGTGCCTGGTGCGGGCCGACGACGCCGACCGGGCCGAGGCGGAGCTGCGCGCGGCGCTGCGCCGCTACCGGCTGCCCGCCGAGGCGGAGGTCGGCGGGCGGGTGCGCGCGGTGCCGGCCGACCCGGGCGCGCCGCTGCTCGGCCTGGGCGCGGCGGAGTTCGACCGGCTGGCGCGGGAGGCGGACCTGGTCGTGCACGCGGAGAGCGCGGCCAACCTCGCCGCGGGCTACGAGAGCCTGCGCGGCGTGAACGCGGGCGGCACCCGCGAGGTGCTCCGGCTGGCCGCCCGCCACCGCGCCGTGCCGGTCCACCACATCTCGACACCGGGCGTGCTCTTCGACCGCCGCCGCCCGGCCGAGGTCCTGTTCGAGGACGCGCAGGTGGCGCCGGGCGACGTCGTCGAGTCCGGGTACGTGCGGACGAGGTGGGTCGCCGAGCAGCTGGACCGGACCGCGCGGTCGCGCGGCCTGCCGGTGTCGGTGTACCGGCCGGCCCGGGTCGGCGGCGACTCCCGCACCGGCGCGGGCAGCCCGGACGCCTCCCTGTGGCAGTCCCTGGCCGCCTGCGCGGAGCTGGGCGTGGTGCCCGAGGTGGAACCGGGGGCGGGCGTCGACCTCGTCCCGGTCGACCACGTGGCCCGCGTGGTCGTGTGGCTGGCCCTGAACCAGGACTCGCCCGGCGGGTCCTACCACCTCGCGCCGACCGCGCCGGTGCCGCTGGAGCTGGTCGTCGAGCGGCTGCGGGCCGCCGGGTACCGGCTCACCGAGGTGCCCTACGCGGACTGGGTGGCGCGGATGTCGACCGGGGGCGGCGGGGCGAACGGCGCCGGCGCGAACGGCAGCGGGACGAATGGCCACGCGGCGAACGGCGCCGGCGCGAACGGCAGCCGGGCGTCGGTGGCGACCCTGCTCGACGTCGCCGCCGACGGGATGCCGGCGTTCGGCGGCGTGCGCCTGGACTGCCGCAACACCACGGCCGCGCTCGCCGGGTCGGGCCTCTCGTGCCCGGTCGTCGACGCGTCGGTGCTCGACCGCTACCTGCGGCACTTCATCGACACCGGCGCACTCGTCCCACCCGTGCGCGACACGCAGACGACGAAATCGGGGGAACCGCACCATGGCGTCCAGTGAGCGCGACCGCGCCCTGATCGCGGACGATGTGTGCCGCATCGTCGAACGGCTGGCCAAGTACCCGGCCGGCGCCGTCACGCCCGACGACTCGCTGCTCGCCGTCGGGCTCAGCTCGCTGGCCGCGATGGAGCTGGTGACGCTGATCGAGGACGAGTACCGGGTCGGCATCGCCGAGGAGGTCTTCGGCGAGAACCCCGCCATCCGCGACATCGCGGGCCGGGTCGCCGCCCTGCGGGCGACCGGCGGCGACGCCCCGCCCCGGGCGGCCGGTCCACCGGCCGCGGCCGACCCCGCCGGGCGGTTCGAGCCGTTCCCGCTGACCGACGTGCAGCACGCCTACTGGCTCGGCCGCTCGGAGCTGTACGAGCTGGGCTCCGCCACCAGGCTCTACCTGCGCTTCACCGACGCGGACTTCGACCCGGCGCGCACCGCGTCGGTGCTGCGCGCGCTGGTCGAGCGGCACCCGATGCTGCGCGCGGTGGTGCTCGCCGACGGCACGCAGCGGGTGCTGGAGACCGTGCCGGAGTTCACCGTGCCGGTCGAGGACCTGTCCGCGGAGTCCGGTGACGACGCGGCGGCGGTCACCGCGCGGGTGGCGGACGTCCAGGAGGAGATGTGCCTCCGGGTGCCGCCCGCCGACCGGTGGCCGCTGTTCGACCTGCGCGCGCAGCTCCTGCCCAGCGGGCGGGCGCTGGTGCACCTGACCCTGGACCTGCTGGTCCTGGACGCGCACTCGATCCGCGTCGTGCTGCGGGAGTGGGCCGCCCTCCACGCCGACCCCGGCGCACCGCTGCCCGCGCCGGCCGCGGAGTTCCGGGACTACGTCACCGCGCTCGCCGCCGTCGAGCGGACCGGCGAGTTCGAGCGCGCCCGCCGCTACTGGACCTCGCGGGTCGACACCCTGCCGCCCGCGCCGGAGCTGCCGCTGGCCGCCGCGCCGTCGGCGGTGCGCGCCCGGTTCGGCCGGCGCGGGTTCCGGCTGGGCGCGTCCAGGTGGGACCGGCTGCGGGAACGGGCCGCCGAGCACGGGCTCACCCCGTCCGGGGTCCTCGCGGCGGCGTACGCCCTGGTGCTGTCCGCGTGGTCGAAGGAACCCCGGTTCACCCTCAACGTCACGGTCGGCGACCGCGTCGGCGCGCACCCGGAGTTCGAGGGCGTCGTCGGCGACTTCACCTCGCTGGTGCTGCTGGAGGTCGACGCGTCGACCGGGTCGGGCTTCGCGGAGTTCGCCGCGGCGGTGCGGGACCAGCTCCGCCGGGACCTGCCGCACCGGGCGTTCAACGGGGTGCGGGTGCTGCGCGAGCTGGCCCGCGCCCACGGCCCGGAGCGGTCCCGGATGCCGGTGGTCTTCACCAGCCTGCTCGACCGGCCGTTCCTGGCCGTCGGGGACGAGGTGCCGGGGCTCGGCGAGCTGGTGGCCGCCCAGTCCCAGACCGCGCAGGTGCACCTGGACAACCAGGTGCAGCAGCAGGGCGACGAGCTGGTGGTGTGCTGGGACGCGGTCGAGCCGCTGTTCCCGCCCGGCCTGCTCGACGACCTCGTCGACGCCTACCGGGACCTGCTCGAACGGCTCGCGGACGACGGGGGCGCGTGGCGCGCCGGACCGGACCGGGCCCTGCTGGTGCCCGAGGCCCAGCGCCGGCTGGTGCGGGAGGTGAACGCCACCGGCGTCCCGCTCCCCGACGGGCTGCTGCACCGGCCCGTCGAGGAGGCGGCGGACCGGCACCCGGACCGGGTGGCCGTCGTCTCCGGGGACCGCTCGCTGACCTACGGCGAGCTGCTGTCCCGGTCCCGCCGCATCGGTCGCGGGCTGCGCGAACGCGGCGCCGTGCCGGGCGAACTGGTCGCGGTCTGCGCCGACAAGGGCTGGGAGCAGGTCGCCGGCGTGCTCGGCGTCCTGCTGTCCGGCGCGGCGTACGTGCCCGTCGACCCGGCGCTGCCCGCCCACCGGCGGACCACGCTGCTGACGCGCACCGGGGTGCGCGTCGTCCTGGGCACGCGCGCGGTCCTGGACCGGGTCCGGGAGTGGCCGGCGGGCGTGGAGCCGCTCGCCGTCGACGACGAGGACACCTGGGCCGGCTGCGACGACGCGCCGCTGCCCGCGGCGCAGGAACCGACCGACCTGGCCTACGTGATCTTCACGTCCGGCTCGACCGGCGAGCCCAAGGGCGTGATGATCGAGCACCGCGCGGCGCTGAACACCGTGCTCGACGTCAACACCCGGTTCGGCGTCGGCGGCGAGGACCGCGTGCTCGGGCTGTCGGCGCTGAACTTCGACCTGTCGGTGTGGGACGTCTTCGGCACCCTGGCCGCGGGCGGCGTCCTGGTGCTGCCCGAACCGGGTGGCGAGCGCGACCCGCGCGCCTGGGCCGAGCTGGTCCGCCGCGAGGGCGTCACGGTGTGGAACTCGGTGCCGGCGCTGCTGGAGCTGTTCTGCGACCACCTGGAGCAGGCCGGCGAGGGCCCGGTGGGCACGCTGCGGCTGGCCATGCTGAGCGGCGACTGGATCCCGGTGGCGCTGCCGGGCCGGGCGCGGGGGCTGGCGCCCGGGATGCGGGTGATCAGCCTGGGCGGCGCCACGGAGGCGTCGATCTGGTCGATCCACCACCCCGCCGACGACGTGCCGCCCGACCAGCCCAGCGTCCCCTACGGCCGACCGCTGGCGAACCAGACCTTCCACGTGCTCGACCACGCGCTGGCGCCCCGGCCGGTGTGGGTGCCCGGCGAGCTCCACATCGGCGGCGTCGGCCTCGCCCGCGGGTACTGGCGGGACCCGGAGCGCACCGCCGCGAGCTTCATCGTCCACCCGGGCACCGGCGAGCGGCTGTACCGGACGGGCGACCTCGGCTGCTACCTGCCCGACGGCTCCATCCGGTTCCTGGGCCGGGAGGACTTCCAGGTCAAGGTGCGCGGCCACCGGATCGAGCTGGGCGAGGTCGAGTCGGCGCTCGCCGCGCACCCGGCGGTGGGCGCGGCCGTGGTGACCGCGCTGCCCCACGCCGACCGGCCGGGCTACCGCGCGCTCGCCGCGTACGTCGTGCCGAACCGGGCCGGGACACCCGACCTGTCGCGGGCCGAGCGGCTGCTGTCCCGGCGGGACCGGCACGACGACGACGGCCGCGAACGGGTCGCGCTGCACACGCCCGAGGTCACCGACGAGCTGCGCGACCGGTACGCGAGGCGGCGCACCGATCGCCGCTTCCTGCCCGAGCCCGTGACCCTGGCCGAGTTCAGCGACTGCCTCAACACCCTGCGCGAGATCGAGCTGGACGGCTTGCCCAAGCTCCGGTACCCCTCCGGCGGCAGCCTCTACCCGGTCACGACCTACGTGCACGTCGCGCCCGGCCGGGTCGAGGGGATCGGCGGCGGGGCGTACCGCTACGACCCGCGCGAGGGCTGCCTGGTCCTGGTCGGCGAGCCGGGCGAGGCGCGGGCGATCGACCGGTCCGCGCACGCGGAGCACAACCGGGAGCCCTTCGACACCTCGGCGTTCTCCCTGTTCCTGGTGGCCGACCTCGCGGTGGTCGAGCCCGCGTACGGGGAGCTGGGCCGCGACCTGTGCCTGCTCGAAGCCGGGTACATGGGACAGCTGCTGATGGAGTGGGCCGCGACGACCGACGTCGGCCTGTGCCCGGTGGGCGCCCTGGACTTCGAGCCGGTCCGCGAGCTGTTCGGGCTGGGTCGGGACCAGGTGCTCGCCCACACCGTGCTGGGCGGCCGGGCGGACAAGTCCCGGCCGGCCGGCGCGCCCGCCGACGACCGGGGCGCTGCGGGCGACCGGGCGGCGGGCGACCAGGCCGCGGGCACCCCGGAGGCACTGCGGGACTGGCTGTCGACCCGGTTGCCGGAGCACATGGTGCCCGCCTACTTCGTCCGGCTGGACGAGCTGCCGCTGAGCGCCAACGGCAAGGTCGACCGGGGCCGGCTGCCCGTGCCGGTCGGCGAGGGCGACGACGAGGGCGTGGTGGGTCCCCGGTCGGCGACCGAGGGCTGGTTGGTGTCGGTGTGGCGCGAGCTGCTGGGCGTGCCGGTGGTCGGGGTGCACGACGAGTTCTTCGAACTGGGCGGCGACTCGCTGACCGCCACCCGACTGGTCTCCCGCATCCGCGGCGAACTCGACGTCGACGTGGCCCTGCGCGACGTCTTCTCCGCCGGGTCGGTCGCCCGGATGGCCACGCTCGTCGACCGCAACCGGCTGGCCGAGGGCATCGCGGACGTCCGGCTCCCGGCGGCCGCGTCCGGGTCGTCGACCGACCGGTACGAGTGGTTCCGGCTCACCGACACCCAGCAGGCGTACTGCCTGGGCCGCACCGGCGACTTCGAGCTGGGCAACGTGTCCACCCACGTGTACCTGGAGTTCGACGCGACCGGGTTCGACCTCGGCCGGTTCGAGGACGCCTGGCGTCGGCTGGTCGACCGGCACGACGCGATGAGGCTGGTCATCGACGTGGAGCTGGGGCGGCAGCGGGTCCTGCCCGAAGCCGGGCCCTGGGAGTTGGCGGTGCGGGACCTGCGCGACGCCGACGCCGAGGCGGTGGACCGCGAGCTGGCCGGCATCCGCGACCGGCTCTCCCACGAGGTGCGGCCCGCCGACGAGTGGCCGCTGTTCGACGTGAGCGCCAGCCTGCTGGCCGGCGGCCACACCCGCGTCCACCTCAGCATGGACGCGTTGATCTGCGACTTCGCCAGCTGGCACGTGCTGTTCGACGAGCTGTCGCGGCTCTACGTGGAACCCGGCGTCGACCTGCCGCTGCCGGGGCTGTCGTTCCGCGACTACGTCGCCACCGAGGACCGGTTGGCGGGCACGGAGCTGGAGGAGCAGAGCAAGCGGTACTGGCGGGAGCGGGTCGCCGAGCTGCCGCCCGCGCCCCGGCTGCCCCTCGTCGTGGACCCCAGGGCCGTCACCGAGCCGCGCTTCGCCAGGTACGCGCGGATCGTCGACCACGGGACCTGGTCGGCGTTGCGCGGTGCGGCGGGGGTGCGGGGGCTCTCGCCGTCGGGCCTGCTGCTGGCGGTGTTCGCCGAGGTCCTGGGCCGGTGGAGCGAGAGCAGGCACTTCACCCTCAACGTGCCGCGGATGAACCGGCTGCCGGTGCACGACGACGTCGACCGCGTCGTCGGACAGTTCGCGTCCTTCACCTTCGTCGAGGTCGACAACCGCGAAGCCGCCCCGTTCGACGTGCGCGCACGCCGGTTGCAGGAACAGCTCTGGCAGGACCTGAGCTACCAGCACGTCTCCGGCGTCTGGATCCTGCGCGAGCTGATGCGCCAGCAGGGCGGCTTCGACCGCGCCCTGATGCCCGTCGTCATGACCAGCGCCCTGGCCCTGTCGGGTGGCCGCGTCCCCGAGCTGGCGGAGATCCTGGAGCCGGTGTTCGCGGTCTCCCAGACGCCGCAGGTCTGGCTGGACTTCCAGGTCGAGGAGCACCCCGACGGGCTCAACCTGCACTGGGACGTGGTGGAGGAGCTGTTCCCGCCCGGCGTGGTCGAGGACATGTTCGCCGCGTTCACGTCGGTGCTGCGGCGGCTCGCGACCGACGAGGGCGCCTGGTCGGGCGCCGACCCGATCGGCCCGGTGCCGGGTCGGGTCTGCGCGGGCCCGGACCGGGTGGTCGAGGACGACGCCCTGGTCCAGGACCTGTTCCTCCGGCAGGTGGAGGCGCACCCGGACCGGACCGCGGTGGTGGCGGCGGACCGGTCGCTGACCTTCGCCGAGCTGCACGCGGCGGCCTGCCGGGTCGGCTGGTGGCTGCGCGGGCGCGGAGCGCGGGTCGACCACCCGGTGGCCATCCTCATGGACAAGGGCTGGGAGCAGTTCGTCGCCGCCTACGGCGTCCTGTTCAGCGGCGCCCCGTACCTGCCGGTCGACGCCGGGCACCCGGCCGAGCGGATCCGGCGCGTCCTCGACAACGCCGGCGTGGAGCTGGTGCTGACGCAGACGACCGTGCTGGAGCGGGGCCTGGTCCCGGAGGGGGTCGCGCACCTGTGCGTCGACGCGCCGCTGCCGGAGGACCTGCCCGCGGAGCCGCTGCCGGTGGAGTCCGATGGCCGCAGCCTGGCCTACGTGCTGCTCACCTCCGGTTCGACCGGGACGCCCAAGGGCGCGATGATCGAGCACCGCGGCGTGGTCAACGCACTGCGCGAAACGATCGACGAGTTCGACATCGGCCCGGACGACCGCGTCCTCGCGTTGACGGGCCTGCACCACGACATGTCGGTGTTCGACGTCTTCGGCGTCCTCGGCGCGGGCGGCACGGCCGTCGTCCCGGAAGCCGCGAGCTCCCGCGACCCCGCCCACTGGGCCGAGCTGATCAGCCGGCACGGCGTCACCCTGTGGAACTCCGTCCCGGCCATGATGGTCATGCTGCTGGAGGACGTCGACGGGGACCGGCTGCGGTCGTTGCGCGCGACGCTCCTCGGTGGTGACCGGATCCCCCTGACATTGCCCGACCGCATTCGCCGCCACGCGCCGGACACGACCATCACCAGTGTGGGTGGACCCACCGAAACCACCCTCTGGAACATCTGGCACCACATCCACCAAGTCAAACCCGAATGGCGAACAATCCCCTACGGCA